>NZ_JBYSZG010000003.1:0-287939 GCF_058786935.1 Rugamonas sp. FW305-51 | reverse complement strand
CCCCCACCCCGCGAATTGGCGGATAATGCGGGATTGTTCCGCAGTCCGCTCCTCACTTCATGCCAAAAAAGACAACATTGCCGGCCGCCTGTCCCTGCGGCGGTCCTTCCTACGCCACCTGCTGCGGCCCCTACCTCGAGGGCGGCGCCATCCCGGCCACGGCCGAGGCACTGATGCGTTCACGCTACACTGCCTACACTTTGCGCAATGAATCCTACCTGCTGGCAACCTGGCACGGCAGCACGCGGCCGACCGAGCCCATCATCGTGGCAGGAGAAAAATTGCAGTGGCTGGGACTTGAGGTAAAATCTGCTTTACGTTTACGTCAACGTAAAGCAGAATCGGACGACGCGCTGCGCCAGGACACCGTCGAATTCGTGGCGCGCTGCAAGCTCAATGGCCGGGCCCAGCGTTTGCACGAGGTCAGCAATTTCGTGCGGGAGGAGGGCGAGGGCGGCTTGCGCTGGTATTACGTTGACGGGAGTTTTCCAGAATAAAGGCGTCGGAGACCGCGCCACAACACGAGGAACAACAATGCCGCACATCGAAAGCAAACTCAATCCGCGCAGCGAAGATTTCAAGGCCAACGCGGCCGCCATGCAAGTGCTGGTCGACGACCTGCGCGCCAAGGTGGCGCAGATCGCGGCCGGCGGCGGCGCTGCGGCTTCGGCCAAGCACACGGCGCGCGGCAAGCTGCTGCCGCGCGACCGGGTGCAGATGCTGCTCGATCCCGGCACGCCCTTCCTCGAGTTTTCCCAGATGGCCGCCTACGGCATGTACCAGGACGCCAACGGCGTGGACGCAGCCCCGGCGGCCGGCATCATCACCGGCATCGGCCGCGTGTCCGGCCAGGAGTGCGTGATCGTCTGTAACGACGCCACCGTCAAGGGCGGCACCTACTACCCCGTCACGGTCAAGAAGCACCTGCGCGCGCAGGAAATCGCGGACCAGAACAACCTGCCCTGCATCTACCTGGTGGACTCGGGCGGCGCCAACCTGCCCAACCAGGACGACGTGTTCCCCGACCGCGACCACTTCGGCCGCATCTTCTACAACCAGGCCAACATGTCGGCCAAGGGCATTCCGCAGATCGCGGTGGTGATGGGTTCCTGCACGGCCGGCGGCGCCTACGTGCCGGCCATGAGCGACGAATCGATCATCGTCAAGGAGCAGGGCACCATCTTCCTGGGCGGCCCGCCGCTGGTGAAGGCGGCCACCGGCGAGGTGGTCACGGCCGAGGACCTGGGCGGCGGCGACGTCCACACCCGCCTGTCCGGCGTGGCCGACCACCTGGCGCAGAACGACCTGCATGCGCTGTCGCTGGCGCGCACCATCGTCTCCAACCTGAACCGCACCAAGCCGCAGCAGGGCGCCTTGCGTGAAAACGTCGAGCCGAAATACCCGACCGAAGAACTGTACGGCGTGATCCCGGTCGACACCCGCAAGCCGTTCGATGTGCGCGAAGTAATCGCCCGCATCGTCGACGGCAGCGAGTTCGATGAATTCAAGGCCCGCTACGGCACCACGCTGATCTGCGGCTTCGCCCACATCTTCGGCATGAAGGTCGGCATCATCGCCAACAACGGCATCCTGTTCTCCGAGTCGGCGCTCAAGGGCGCCCACTTCATCGAGCTGTGCGCCCAGCGCAAGATCCCGCTCGTGTTCCTGCAAAATATCACCGGCTTCATGGTGGGCCGCAAGTACGAAAACGAAGGCATCGCCCGCAACGGCGCCAAGATGGTGACGGCCGTGGCCACCGCCGCCGTGCCCAAGTTCACCGTCATCATCGGCGGCAGCTTCGGCGCCGGCAACTACGGCATGTGCGGGCGCGCCTATTCGCCGCGCTTCATGTGGATGTGGCCCAACGCCCGCATCTCCGTCATGGGCGGCGACCAGGCGGCCAGCGTGCTGGCTACCGTCAAGCGCGACGGCATCGAAGCCAAGGGCGGCCAGTGGTCGGCCGAGGAGGAGGCGGCCTTCAAGCAGCCCATCAAGGACCAGTACGAGCACCAGGGCCACCCCTACTACGCCACCGCGCGCCTGTGGGACGACGGTGTGATCGACCCGGCCGACACCCGCATGGTGCTGGGCCTGGGCCTGTCGGCCGCGCTCAATGCGGAAATCCCCGATACCAAGTTCGGCGTGTTCCGCATGTAATGGAGGCTGACATGACTTATCAAACCCTGACCATCGCCATCGCCGACAAGGTTGCCACCGTCACGCTGAACCGGCCCGACGTGCGCAACGCCTTCAACGAAACGACCATCAGCGACATCACGCTGGCGTTCGATGAACTGGGCCGCAACGACACGGTGCGCGCCATCGTGCTGGCCGCCAACGGCCCGGCCTTCTGCGCCGGCGCGGACCTGAACTGGATGAAGAAAATGGCCGGCTACTCGCAAGAGGAAAACCAGGCCGACGCCATGCAACTGGCCGAGATGCTGCGCACCATCTACCTGTGCCCCAAGCCCGTGGTGGCCAAGGTGCAGGGCGACTGCTACGCCGGCGGCATGGGCCTGGTGGCCGCCTGCGACATCACGGTGGCGGCCGAGGAAGCCAATTTCTGCCTGAGCGAAGTGAAGCTGGGCCTGATCCCGGCCACCATCTCGCCCTACGTCATCAAGGCCATGGGCGAGCAGGCGGCGCGCCGCTACTTCCTCACGGCCGAACGCTTCACGGCGCAACAGGCGCTGCGCATCGGCTACGCCCACGAGGTGGTGGCCGCCACTGAGCTCGACGCCACCGTGGCCGCCATCGTCAAGGCCATGGTCAACAACAGTCCGTACGCCGTGCAGCAAGCCAAGGTGCTGGTGCGCGACGTGGCCGGACTGCCCGTCTCCGATGCGCTGCTGGCCGATACGGCCGAACGCATCGCCCACATCCGCGCTTCCGAGCAGGGCCGCGAAGGCGTGCAGTCCTTCCTCGAAAAGCGCAAGCCGGCCTGGCTAGGCTAGGCCGCACATCAGCTGGAGTAACTTTGGAACCGAACAAACAAAGCGACTGGGTCGCCCGCAGCCTGCGCAGCGTATGGCATCCGTGCACCCAAATGCAGCATCACGAATCTGTGCCGCTGATCCCCGTCAGCCATGGCCGCGGCGCCTGGCTGTACGACCATGAAGGCAAGCGCTATCTGGACGCGATCAGCTCCTGGTGGGTGAACCTGTTCGGCCATGCCAATCCCCGCATCAACGCCGCCCTCAAGGAACAGCTGGACCAGCTGGAACACGCGATGCTTGCCGGCTTTACCCATGAACCGGTGATCCGCCTGTCCGAGCAGCTGGCGGCCCTCACGGGCGACGTGCTGGGCCACTGTTTCTACGCCAGCGACGGCGCCTCGGCGGTGGAAATCGCGCTGAAAATGAGCTTCCACAGCTGGCGCAACCGTGGCCAGGGCGACAAGCAGGAATTCGTCTGCCTCAAGGGCAGCTATCACGGCGAAACCATCGGTGCGCTGGCCGTGACCGACGTCGCCCTGTTCAAGGACGCCTACGGCCCGCTGCTGCGCGCCAGCCAGACCGTGATGTCGCCCGACGCGCGCCAGGCGCAGGACGGCGAAACGGCGCAGGACGTGGCGCGCCGCGCGGCGGCCGACCTGCAACGGCTGCTGGAGCAACGCGGCGACCAGATCGCCGCCGTCATCATCGAGCCGCTGGTGCAGTGCGCCACCGGCATGGCGATGCACGATCCGCTCTACCTGACGCTGGTGCGCGAACTGTGCGACCGCCACCAGGTCCACCTGATCCTGGACGAAATCGCCGTCGGCTGCGGCCGCACGGGCACCTTCTTCGCCTGCGAGCAGGCCGGCATCTGGCCCGATTTCCTGTGCCTGTCCAAGGGCATCAGCGGCGGCTACCTGCCGCTGTCGCTGGTGATGACGCGCGACGATATCTACCAGGCCTTCTACAGCGCCGACGTCACGCGCGGCTTCCTGCATTCGCACTCGTACACGGGCAACCCGCTGGCCTGCCGCGCCGCCCTGGCCACGCTGCAGATCTTCCAGGACGACGACGTGCTGGCCCACAACCGCGTGCGCGCCGCACGGCTGACGCAGGCGCTGGCGCCGCTGGCCAGCCACGCGCGGGTACGCAACTTCCGCCAGCGCGGCATGATCTGGGCCTTCGACGCCGTCGACGCGCCGGCCGACTTCTCGCGCCGCTTCTTCTCCACGGCGCTGGAACACGAACTGCTGATGCGCCCCATCGGCCCCACCGTCTACATGATGCCGCCCTACATCCTCAGCGACGAGGAAATCGACGGCCTGGCCGCCAGCACGCTGGCCGTGTTCGACCAGGTACTGGCGGGATGACCATGGAACTGCTGAACCGACTGGACGACCAGCTGCAAGCGCTGGCGCAACAAAGCCTGATCCGCACCCGCCGCGTGGTCGATTCGCCATGCGGCCCGCGCGTGCGGGTGGACGGGCGCGAGCTGCTGGCCTTCTGCAGCAACGACTACCTGGGCCTGGCCAGCCATCCGGCGCTGGCCGCCGCCCTGCAGGAAGGAGCCGCCCTGTACGGCGCCGGCAGCGGCGCCTCGCACCTCATTTCCGGCCACGGCCGCGCCCACGCCCGGCTCGAGGAACGGCTGGCCGGCTTCGTCGGCGCCCACCTGGAGCAGCCGCGCGCGCTGTACTTCTGCACCGGCTACATGGCCAACCTGGCCATCATCACCGGCCTGACGGCGGGCGACCGCGACGCGGCCATCTTCTCCGAGTCGCTCAACCACGCCTCGCTGATCGACGGCGCCCGCCTGTCGCGCGCCGCCGTGCAGGTCTACCCGCACGCCGACCTGGAAGCGCTGGCCACCATGCTGCAAGCCAGTAGCGCCAGCACCAAGCTGGTGGTGACGGACAGTGTGTTCAGCATGGACGGCGACCTGGCCGACCTGCCGGCCCTGCTGGCGTTGTGCGAAAGGTACGGCGCCTGGCTGGTGGTGGACGACGCCCACGGCTTCGGCACGCTGGGCGCCAACGGCCATGGCGCGCTTGAGCATTTCAACTTGCAATCGCCGTACCTGGTCTACATGGGCACCCTGGGCAAGGCGGCCGGCGTGGGCGGCGCCTTCGTGGCGGCCCATGCCACCGTGATCGAAACGCTGATCCAGAAGGCGCGCCCCTACATCTTCACCACGGCCGCCGCGCCGGCGCTGGCGCACGCCCTGCTGGCCAGCCTGGACCTGCTGGAAGGGCCGGAAGGCATGCAAAGACGCGCACACCTGCAGGCATTGGTGGCACAATTGAACGATGGCCTGCGCCTGGCGCGCTGGCAGCGGCTGCCCTCGGACACGGCGATCCAGCCCATCCTGATCGGCGACAATGCCGAAACCATGCGCGCCGGCGCCGCCCTGTACGAGCAGGGGCTGTGGGTGGGCACGATACGGCCGCCGACGGTGGCAACGGGCACCTCGCGCCTGCGCGTGACGCTGTCGGCCGGCCACACCCACGCGGAACTGGCGACGCTGATAGACGCCATCAATGCCTTGGAAAGGATGTGACATGAGTCTGGACGACCCCGTTCTGGCCGCCACGCCGCAGGTGCAGCCCGCACCGGCCGCCGCCGGCGCGCGCCCCCGTTTTGCCTGCTTCACCACCGGCACCGACACGGAAATCGGCAAGACCCTGGTGTCGGCCGCCATGCTGCACGCGCTGGTGCAAAGCGGCGTGCGCGCCTGCGGCATGAAGCCGGTGGCGGCCGGCGCCGAACTGCGCAACGGCCGCTGGCACAATGAAGACGCCGACCAGCTGATCGCGGCCGGCAACGTGGCGCTGCCGCAGGAACTGACCACGCCCTTCCTGCTCAAGCAAGCGGCCGCGCCCCACATCGCGGCCGAACTGGAAGACGCCTACATTTCGCCGGTGCCCATCCTGGCCGCCTACATCGAAGTGAGCGCCGCCTCGGACGCGGTGGTGGTGGAAGGGGTGGGCGGCTTCCGCGTGCCCCTGAACGAAGAATTCGACACCGCCGACCTGGCCGAGCAGCTCGACCTGCCGGTGGTGCTGGTGGTGGGCATGCGGCTGGGCTGCATCAGCCATGCGCTGCTGACGGTGGAAGCGATCGCCAGCCGCAACCTGATGCTGGCCGGCTGGGTCGCCAACGAGGTGGACCCCGACATGGCCTTCATCGACGAGAACGTCGCCGCGCTGGAGGAGCGCATCCCGGCGCCGCTGCTGGGCCGCGTGCCGCGCCTGGCGCAGCCGTCGGCCGCCGCCGCCGCCGAATACCTGGACTTTACCAAGCTGCCCAACTGGCCGGCTGCCTAACCTGTTTGACCGTAGAAGGAATCACGATGTCCCTGACCCAACAACCAAAAACCGTAGAACTGCACCGTCCCGCGGCGCCCATCACCCTGCCACCGGCCGCCACCTGGCCGCTGGAAGACGTGCTGGCCCTGTTCGAACTGCCGTTCAACGACCTGATGTTCAAGGCCCAGCAGACCCACCGCGCCAACTTCCCGGACGGCGACGTGGAACTGGCCACGCTGCTGTCGATCAAGACCGGCGGCTGCGAGGAAGACTGCGGCTACTGCCCGCAGGCGGCCCGCTACGACACCGGCGTGGAAGCGAAGAAGATCCTCGACATCGACACCGTGCTCGACGCGGCCCGCCAGGCCAAGGACAGCGGCGCCACCCGTTTCTGCATGGGCGCCGCCTGGCGCAGCCCGAAAGAGCGCGACATGGACAAGGTCGAGGAGATGGTGCGCGAGGTCAAGGCCCTGGGCCTGGAAACCTGCGCCACCCTGGGCATGCTGGAAGAAGGCCAGGCCATGCGCCTGAAGGAAGCGGGCCTGGACTTCTACAACCACAACCTCGACACCGCGCCCGAGTTCTACGACAACGTGATCTCCACCCGCGAATACCAGGACCGCCTGGACACGCTGGGCCGGGTGCGCGAAGCGGGCCTCAAGGTCTGCTGCGGCGGCATCGTCGGCATGGGCGAATCGCGCCTGCAGCGCGCCGGCCTGATCGCCCAGCTGGCCAACCTGAATCCGTACCCGGAATCGGTGCCCGTCAACCACCTGGTGCAGGTGGAAGGCACGCCGCTGTTCGGCCTGGACCCGCTGGACCCGTTCGAATTCGTGCGCACCATCGCCGTGGCCCGCATCACCATGCCGAAAGCGCGCGTGCGCCTGTCGGCCGGCCGCCGCCAGCTGGGCGAAGCGGTGCAAGCGATGTGCTTCCTGGCCGGCGCCAACTCGATCTTCTACGGCGACAAGCTGCTCACCACCGGCAACCCGGAAGCGGAAGACGACCGCGCGCTGCTGGCCAAGCTGGGCCTGCAAACCCGCGGCGCAGTGCTCGACAAGGCGCCCAAAGAGAAGTGCGGCTGCTAAGCAGTTGACGGTCATGCGGCGCCGTTCCCGCACCCGGGAACGGCGCCGCGGCGGTGCACACAAACAGAAAACTTCCAGCCACGAGCTGCCCAGAGAGAGACTATGTTCACAAAAATCCTGATCGCCAACCGCGGTGAAATCGCCTGCCGTGTCGCCGCCACCGCGCGCCGCATGGGCATCAAGACGGTCGCCGTCTATTCCGAAGCCGACGCCAGCGCCAAACACGTGGCCGTGTGCGACGAAGCCGTGCTGCTGGGGCCCGCGCCGGCCAAGGAAAGCTATCTGCGCGGCGACAAGATCATCGAAGTGGCGCTGGCCACGGGCGCCCAGGCCATCCACCCCGGCTACGGCTTCCTGTCCGAGAACGCGGAATTCGCCGACGCCTGCGCCGCGGCCGGCCTGGTCTTCATCGGCCCGCCGGCATCGGCCATGCGCGCCATGGGCTCCAAGTCCGCCGCCAAGTCGCTGATGGAACAGGCCAACGTGCCGCTGGTGCCCGGCTACCACGGCGACGAGCAGGACGCCGACTTCCTGCACCAGCAGGCCGACCGCATCGGCTATCCGGTGCTGCTCAAGGCCTCCGCCGGCGGCGGCGGCAAGGGCATGCGCGTGATCGAGCACACGGCCGACTTCAAGGCCGCGCTGGCCTCGTGCAAGCGCGAAGCGATCAGCTCCTTCGGCGACGACAAGGTGCTGGCCGAAAAGTACCTGCTGCGTCCGCGCCACATCGAAATCCAGGTGTTCGCCGACACGCTGGGCAACTGCATCTACCTGTTCGAGCGCGACTGCTCGGTGCAGCGCCGCCACCAGAAAGTGCTGGAAGAGGCGCCGGCCCCCAACATGCCGCCGGAACGCCGCGCCGCCATGGGCGAGGCGGCCGTGGCCGCCGCCAAGGCGGTGGGCTACGTGGGCGCCGGCACGGTGGAATTCATCGCCAACCAGGACGGCTCGTTCTACTTCATGGAGATGAACACCCGCCTGCAGGTCGAGCATCCCGTCACCGAAATGATCACCGGCACCGACCTGGTGGAGTGGCAGATCCGCGTGGCCGCCGGCGAAGCGCTGCCGCGCAGGCAGCAGGACCTGGCCATCCACGGCCACGCCATCGAGGCCCGCATCTACGCCGAGAATCCGGAAAAGGGCTTCCTGCCCTCGATCGGCACGCTGCGCCACATGGACACCCCGGCCGCCGTCGGCTTCGAACTGGGTGGCGCCCCCGGCACCGGCGTGCCGGCCGCCGTGCGCATCGACTCGGGCGTGCGCGAAGGCGACGCCATCTCGCCCTACTACGACCCCATGATCGCCAAGCTGATCGTGTGGGGCGCCGACCGCAAGCAGGCCCTGGCCCGCATGGCGCAGGCGCTGGCGCAGTACAAGATCGTCGGCCTGGCCACCAACATCGCCTTCCTCAAACGCCTGGTGGAAGGCGACGCCTTCGCCAACGCCGATCTCGACACGGGCCTGATCGAACGCAACCAGGACAGCCTGTTCCCGGCCGCCCATGCGGCGCCGTCGGCTGCGCTGGCGCTGGCCGCCGTGGCCCTGATCGAAGCGGAAAAGGATGCCTCGGCCCTGCAGTCGGGCGCCAACCGCGCCGACCCGTGGGGCCAGGCGCTGGGCTGGCGCATGAACTTCCCGTACGCGCGCAAGCTGTCGTTCTCGGACGACTACGCGGCCACGCTGCCGCACAAGGCCTACGAAGCGGCCGTGACCTACCGCGCCACGGACTGGCTGTTCAGCCGCGACGGCGGCCAGCAGCAGGTCTTGAGCCTGATGCAGCAGGACGGCAGTGACCTGAGCATCAAGCTGGGCGACACCGCCGTGCACGGCACCGTGCGCCGCGACGGCGAACTGCTGCACGTGTTCACGGGCGGCCACCACTATCCGCTGCACTACAACGATCCGATGGCCCACGCCGGCGAGAGCGAGGCCGAAGGCGGCCGCCTGACGGCGCCCATGCCGGGCAAGGTGGTGGCCGTGCTGGCCGCCAAGGGCCAGGACGTGAAGAAGGGCGATGCGCTCGTCATCATGGAAGCGATGAAGATGGAGCACACCATCGCCGCGCCGCACGACGGCCTGGTGGAAGAAATCCTGTACAACGTCGGCGACCAGGTGGCGGACGGCGCGCCGCTGCTGGCCTTCAAGGCTGCGTAAGCGGAGGGCATCATGCGCATACTGTTGCACCGGGCGGACGGCAAGACCGAGCCGTGGATCAAGGACTTCGGCAAGTTCCTGCCGGAGGCCGAGGTGGAAATCTGGCACGCCGGCGAAAAGGCCAGGCCGTGCGACTACGCCGTGGTATGGACGCCGCCGGAGACCATGCTGTCCGAGCTGGGCGAGGTGAAGGCCATCTTCAATACGGGCGCCGGGGTCGATGCGCTGCTCAAGTTCGGCGACGCGCTGCCGCGCCACGTGCCCGTCATCCGCCTGGGCGACGCCGGCATGGGCGCGCAGATGGCCGAATACGTGGTCCATGGCGTGCTGCGCTACTTCCGCCGCTTCGACCAGTACGAGACGCAAGCGCGCGCCGGCACCTGGGCCACGCTGCCGCAGTTCCACCGCGAAGACTTCACGGTCGGCGTGCTGGGCATGGGTGCGCTGGGCAGCCAGGTGCTCAAGGCGCTGGCGCCGTTCGGCTTCCCGCTGCGCGGCTGGAGCCGCACCGAAAAAAGCGTCGCCGGCGTGCAGTGCTACCACGGCCCGGCCGGACTGGACACCTTCCTGCGCGGCACGCGCGTGCTGGTGTGCATGCTGCCGCTCACGCCCGACACCAGCAACATCATCGACCGCAGCAACATGTCCAAGCTGCCGCAGGGGGCGTACCTGATCAACGTGGCGCGCGGCGCCCACCTGGCCGAGCCGGACCTGCTCAACCTGATCAAGGCCGGCCACATCGCCGGCGCCACGCTGGACGTGTTCCGCAACGAACCGCTGCCGGCCCAGCACCCGTTCTGGCAGGAGCCGCGCATCACCATCACGCCGCACATTTCGGCGCTCACGCTGCGCCGCGAGAGCGTGCAGCAGATCGCGGAAAAGATACGCAAGATCGAAAACGGCGAAATGGTCGACGGCATCGTCGACCGCAACCTGGGATATTGACATCATGAACAAGCAAGCAAGCCTGCCCAAGCAGGTCAAGATCGTCGAAGTGGGGCCGCGCGACGGCCTGCAGAACGAAAAGGAAAGCGTCCCGGCCGAGGTCAAGATCGAGCTGGTGAACCGTCTCACCAGCGCCGGCTTCCCCAACATCGAAGCGGCGTCGTTCGTCTCGCCCAAGTGGGTGCCGCAGATGGCCACCAGCCGCGAGGTGATGGATGCCATCGTGCGCAAGCCGGGCGTGATCTACTCGGCCCTCACGCCCAACATGCAGGGCTTCGAGGCGGCGCTGGCGGCGCGCGCCGACGAGGTGGTGATCTTCGGATCGGCCTCGGAGGCGTTCTCGCAGAAGAACATCAACTGCTCGATCGCCGAATCGATCGCCCGCTTCGAAGGCGTGGCCAAGGCGGCCAAGGAACACGGCCTGCGCCTGCGCGGCAGCATCAGCTGCGCCTTCGGCTGTCCCTACCAGGGCGAGGTGCCGCTGGATGCGGTAGCCGACGTGGTGGGCCGCATGCGCGACCTGGGCTGCGACGAGATCGACATCGCCGACACCATCGGCGTGGCCACCCCACGCAAGACGCAGGCGGTGATGGAGCGCGCCATCGCAGCGTTCCGCGTGGATGGCCTGTCCGGCCACTTCCACGACACCTACGGCCAGGCGCTGGCCAACATCTACGCCAGCATGGAAGTGGGCATCGCCATCTTCCACTCGTCCGTATCTGGCCTGGGCGGCTGCCCGTACGCCAAGGGCGCCACCGGCAACGTGGCCACCGAGGACGTGCTGTACATGATGCAGGGGCTGGGGGTGGAGACGGGCATCGATCTCGACATCGTGGTCGACGCCGGCCAGTACATTTCGCAGTTCCTGGGCCGCAAGGGCGCCAGCCGGGCCGGTAACGCCATCGCGGCCAAGCGGGCAGGGTAAGGCGGGCGGACGGTGGGGCCGGGCCATGGCGTCCGGCCGTCTTAAAAAGGGGTACGTCCCCATTTTTAGAAAATGGGGACGTACCCCATTTCTATGCACGCGGAACAAAACGGCGGCGGAATGGAAAAAGCCCGTGTGATGTTTCCATCACACGGGCTTTTAAATTTTGGTCGGAGTACAAGGATTCGAACCTTGGACCCCCTGGTCCCAAACCAGGTGCGCTACCGGGCTGCGCTACACTCCGAATAAAGAGAATCATACCGGTTCAGGCACCATCCGTCAAGGGGCGTGCCAAACAGTATGTACCATGGCGCGGTTTTTTCAAGGTCGAATGATAAAAAATTCAAGATTGACGCCACCACGCCACAGGCCGGCGCCGCCTGTGCTTACTGGCTGGCGTCGCCCTTCAGCTGCAAGGCCCGCTCGTACAGCGCATTCTTCTTGCGCCCCGTGATCTGGGCCGCCAGGCTGGCGGCCTGCTTGACCGAGCATTCGGCCAGCAGGATGGATAGGATGCGCTCGGCCTCCGCGTCCTGCGCGTCGTCGGCGGCCGGAGCGCCGGCCAGCAGCACGACGAACTCGCCTTTTTCCCGGTGCGGGTCGGCCTTGATCCAGGCCTCGGCCTCGGACAGGGGGCAGCGGTGAATCTCTTCGAACATCTTGGTCAGCTCGCGCGCGAACACCACCTGGCGCTCCGGCTCGAAGGCGGCCGCCAGCGCGCCGGCGCAATCGAGGATGCGGTGCGGCGCCTCGTAGAACACCATGGTGGCCGTCACCGCCCGCAGCGACTGCAGGAACGATTCGCGCTGTTTGGCCTTGGCCGGCAGGAAGCCGACGAAATAGAACTGGTCGTTCACCAGGCCGCTGGCCGACAGCGCCGTCACGGCCGCCGAGGCGCCCGGCAGCGGCAGCACGCGCAGGCCGGCCGCCCGCACGGCGTCGACGATGCGCGCGCCGGGGTCGGACACGGCCGGCGTGCCCGCGTCCGACACCAGCGCGATGCGCTCGCCCGCCTGCAGGCGCGCGATCAGGGTCTCGGCCACTTCGCGCTCGTTGTGCTGGTGGGCCGCGATCAGGGGCTTGTGCAGGCCGAAGCGCGTCATCAGTTGGGCCGTGTTGCGGGTATCCTCGCAGGCCACCGCGTTGACCATACTCAACACGTGCAACGCCCGCAGGCTAATGTCCGTCACATTGCCGATCGGGGTCGCCACTACATACAATGTTGCGCTAGGATAGGTCTGGTGCGCCGTTTCGCCCATCACGGGCAGGGTAGCGATGGTGGCAACGGTGCTGGAATCTTGTACTGTCATTGGGGGTCGGATGCTGGCTAAGAATGTGAGATTGCTGGTGCTGGGCATGGCGGCCGGGCTGGCCGGCTGCAGCACGCCCTGCGGCGCGCCCGGCCGATTGTGCGCGCCTATCACGTCAATTACAAGTCCGGCGCCCGCCGCCCCGGTCGCCGCTCCCGCGCCCCAGCCCGCGGCCGAGCCGCCACCGGCCCCGGTGGAAACGTTTGCCGTCGCCCTGCCCGGCGCCGAAGGCCAGTCCGGCGTGACGGGCAAGGCTTTGCCGTCCCTGTCGGCCCAGGCCGCCCCGGCCGCCGCCCAACCGGCCGGCATCGATGCCATCCCTTCCAACGCCCCGCTGCGCGTGACGCTGCTGCTGCCGCTGCACTCGGACACGCTGGGCCAGCCCGCCGCCGCCGTCAAGGCCGGCTTCCTGGCCGCCTGGGACCGCGACCGCGACGGCGTGAATGTCAGCGTGGTCGACACGGGCGATGCCACCCAGGACGTGCTGGCCAGCTATGCCATCGCCCAGGACAAGGCGGACCTGGTGGTCGGCCCGCTGGCCCGTTCCGCCGTCGGCGCACTGGCCGCCAGCCCCCTGCTGCGCAAACCGACCATCGCCCTCAACACGCCGGAAGGCTACGGCAATCCCGGCCAGCCGCCGCTGCCGGCGCGCATGCTGGCCATGGGCCTGTCGATCGAGGAAGAGGCGCGCCAGGCCGCCAACTGGGCCGCCGCCGAGCGCCCCGGCGCCAGCGCGCTGGTGCTGGCCACCAGCACGCCCTGGCAGCGCCGCATCGGCGCCGCCTTCGCCGCCCAGTGGCAGCGCCAGGGGCTGGCCGTCAAGAGCGTGGAACTGGGCGCCGCCAACGGCTATCTGAACGACCCGGAACTGGTGCAGCTGCGGGCCCGCCTGCAGACCGATACGCCCGGCCTGCTGTTCTCCGCGCTGGACGCGGCCCAGACCCGCCAGCTGCGCGGCGCGCTGGAAGGGGCGCTGCCCGAGGCGCTGCCCATCTACGGCACTTCCTCGCTCAACCCCGGCAACGGCAACAGCTTCCCCACCCAGGACCTGGACGGCGTGCGCCTGCTGGACCTGCCCTGGCAGCTGCAGGCGGACCATCCGGCCGTGATGGTCTATCCCCATCCGCCCCAGTCCGAGGAGCGCAAACCCGGCGCGGCCGACCTGGAGCGCCTGTACGCGCTGGGCATCGACGCCTACCGCGTGGCGCGCGAAATCGGCCACCACGACGGCGTGCGCTTCCAGCTGGACGGCGTGACGGGCCGGCTGACGGTCAGCTTCGGCCAGGGCCCGGCCAGTTTCGAGCGCATCGAACAGGCGGCCGTCTACAAGAACGGCGTGCCGCAGCCGGTGACCCCGTGAGCGGCCCATGGCGCGCACCGACCGCCAGCGATTGGGCCAGCAGGGCGAGGACGAAGCCCTGGCCCACCTCACGCTGCACGGCCTGACGCTGGTGACCCGCAATTTCCTGTGCAAATGCGGCGAGATCGACCTGGTCATGCGCGACGGCGCCCACCTGGTGTTCGTCGAAGTGCGGCAGCGGGCCGACACCCGCCATGGCGGGGCCGCCGCCAGCATCACCCCGCGCAAGCAGCAGCGCATGGTGCGCGCGGCCCAAGTCTACCTGCAGCGCTGCGCCACCGTGCCGCCTTGCCGCTTCGACGTGGTGGCCATCGACGCCGGCCGCCTTAGCTGGCTGCGCAACGTGCTGCAAATGTAAGCATTTTTTACCGCGCTTGTCCGGCGCGCGCGGCCATTGCACTATAATCCCCGACTATGAATACTCAACGCATCCTCTCGCACTTCCACGAAAGTGCCGAACTCAAGATCCAGTCCGCCACCGTCCTCGCCCAGCCGATCTCGCAGGCCATCGAGATGATGTTCGCCGCGCTCTCGAACGGCAACAAGATCCTCGTGTGCGGCAACGGCGGTTCGGCCGCCGACGCCCAGCACTTCGCCGCCGAGCTGGTGGGCCGCTTCGAGCGCGAACGCTTCCCGCTGCCGGCGCTGGCGCTGACCACCGATACCTCTATCCTGACGGCGGTGGCCAACGACTACAGCTACCGCGAAATCTTCTCCAAACAGGTGCAGGCCTTCGGCCAGGCCGGCGACATCCTGTTGGCGCTGTCGACCTCGGGCAACTCGGGCAACGTGATGGCGGCCATCGAGGCGGCGCTCGAGCGCGAGATGCGCGTGGTGGCCATGACCGGCAAGGGCGGCGGCGCCATCGGCAAGATGCTGACCGACGCCGACGTCCACATCTGCGTGCCGGCCGACCGCACCGCACGCATCCAGGAAGTCCATCTGTTGACCATACATTGCATCTGCGACGGCATCGACGTCGCCCTGTTCGGAGGAGACGTCAATGAATAATTCCCGCACCGGCCAACGCTGGCAGCGCCCCCTGGCCATGACGCTGCTGTGCGGCGCCATGCTGGCCACCCTGTCGGGCTGCGTCGAGATGATGGTCGGCAGCGCGGTGGTAGGCACCGTGGCCGCCTCGGACCGCCGCACCTTCGGCGCCCAGACCGAGGACCAGGCGATCGTCGTCAAGGCCGAGATCAAGGTGCACAACCTGGTCGGCGACGCCGGCCATGTCAACATCAGCAGCTTCAACCGGCGCGCCCTGCTGACGGGCGAAGTGCGCGACCAGGCCATGAAGGAACAGGTCGAGCGCGAAGTGCGCGGCATCGAAGGCGTGGCCTTCATCGTCAACGAACTGGAAATCGCGGGCCTGAGCAGCTTCACCTCGCGCTCCAACGACACCCTGATCACCACCAAGGTCAAGGCCAGCCTGGTCGACCAGAAGGACATTTCGGCCAACACCTTCAAGGTCGTCACCGAGCGCGGCGCCGTGTTCCTGATGGGCCGCGTGACCCAGCGCGAAGGCGCGATCGCGGCCGAAGTGGCGCGCGGCGTGAGCGGCGTGACCAAAGTGGTCAAGGTATTCGAGTACATCTCGGAAGATGAATGGAAGTCCTACCAGCCCAAGCCGACCCCGGCCCAGGCCGCGCAGGGCGGCCATAACTGAAGCGGAGGGGCACGCAAGGCACGCTTAAGAATACGGGTCTATAATGGCCCGTACCGTTTCCAGCAGCCCGATCCCGACCATGCAAGCGACAACTTCCTCCTCCAAAGCGTGGGTCAAGCCCGCCCTGGCCGCCGTGCTCATCGCCGGCGCCGGCCTGGCCGCCTACGCCACGCTGAACCAGCGCAGCAGCGCGCCGGCCGTCACCTTCATGAGCATCAAGGGCGAGAAGATTTCGCCGGAGAGCCTGCACGGCAAGGTGGTGATGGTCAATTTCTGGGCCACCTCCTGCGCCACCTGCGTGGCCGAGATGCCGCAGATGGTGGAAACGTACAATAAGTACAAGTCGCAGGGGCTGGAATTCGTGGCCGTGGCCATGAAGGACGATCCGCCCAACTACGTCGTCAACTATGCGGAGACGCGCCAGCTGCCGTTCAAGGTGGCGCTGGACGTGGCCGGCGATGCGGCCAAGGCCTACGGCAACGTGGCCATGACGCCCACCACCTTCGTCATCGACAAGGATGGCAAGATCCTCAAGCGCTATGTGGGCCAGCCGGAATTCCCGGCCCTGCACAAGCTGCTGGAAAAGGCGCTGCAGGGATAAGCGCCAGCAAGATGCAAAAAGGAGCCGCCGGCTCCTTTTTTTACGTCAGAAGCCCGCCTGCAGCGACAGGTAGGGCCCGCGCTGGCGCACCGGGTTGAACACGGTGATTTCGCCCAGCACCGCGTAGGCCGCCGTCAGCGACACATGCTTGTTCGGGAACCAGGCCACGAAGGCGTCGTAATAGGCCTGCTCGTAATCCACGCTCAGGTTGTGGGGCTTGCGGCGGTATTCCACGCCCAGCACCAGCTTGCGGTCGGCCAGCCAGGCCAGCGATGCTTCCGGCATCAGGCGCAGGCTGTTCCCCCGGTCGCCGCCGAAGCCCAGCAATCCCATCTGGTTGGCGCGGGTGGCCCGCAGCGTACCGTTCAACAGCAGGCTGTGTTCGAACACGATCTTGGTGGCCGCCAGATAGTAGTCGTAGCCGTGGTCGTCCCGGGCGCCCAGCTGGCGCACGTTCGTCACGCCCAGCGCGGCCAGGCCGCCCACGCCCTTGTTGCGCTTGTACTGCACGCCGACGGCCAGCTGCGGCATCAGGCGGTCCTGGTCGTAGACGGCGTCGCCGGCCACGCGCAGCTTGAGGCCGACGATGTCCTGGCGCAGGCGCAGCCGGTCCAGCGGCGCCAGGCTGCCCGTGAAGGTCTGCCCGGCCAGCGACAATTCCAGCCGGTCGGCCAGGCCCACGGCCACGCCGCTGCTGTCGAGCGCATAGTCCTGCGTGCGCACGCCCGTGTAGTGGACGTTGGCGCCCCAGCTGTCGCGCGTGCCGTAGCCGCCGATCAGGGCCCACGGCGTGAGGCCGCCACCGGCCGCGCCTTCCAGCTGGCTGACGCCGCCCGTGGCCAGGAACTTGCCCATATCCGGCCGGCCCAGGTCCGCCTGCGCGGCGCCGGCCGCCAGCAGGGCGCCCATGGCCAGCAGGGCGCGCACGCCACGGGGGCTGGTCAGGTTTGCTTGCTTCATCGGATAGTCACCTTGCCGGGCCAGTGCCGGTTATCTGGTTACGATCATGCGCTGCATGGGCGCCAGCCTGGCCAGCAGCTTGTTGGCCACGCCGTTGGGCACATCGTTGCGCTCCAGCGCCGTCTGCAGGTCCTCGGCCAGCGCATTGAACTGGGCGTTGGTGATCTTGAGGTCCTGGTGCACGGTGGTCATGTCGCGCACGGTGCCCACGCCGTCCATGGTCTTGTCGCGGTACTTGCCCGTGTAGGTGCAGGGGCCGCCGCTCACTTCGCAGAACTGCTCGCCCAGGCGCCGTGCCAGCTGCTCCATGTCGAAATCGTCGAAGGTGGCGCCGATTGCGGGGTCGGCCAGCACCAGCGGAATGAAGGTGGCGACGATCTTGCGTATGCCATCCTGGCCGCCCAGGCCGCGGTAGACGCTGTCGTCCACGGCGCGCGCCTGCGCCGTGGCCAGCGTGGCCGACAGCAGCAGGGCCAGTCCCGCCAGCGTGGTCGATTTGCGCATCCTGCTTCCTTATTTCGGGTACAGCACCATCTGCGTGCAGCGGAACAGCGCCATGGTCTTGCCGCTGGCCTTGTTGCGCACCGTGGCGTCCCACACCTGGGTGGTCTTGCCCAGGTGGACCACGTTGGCCGTGGCCACCACCGTGCCTTCGCGCGCCGTGCCCAGGTGGTTGGACTTGAGCTCGATGGTGGTGAAACTGGACGCGCCTTCCGGCAGGTGGGCCACGCAGGCATAGCCGCAGGCCGTGTCGGCCAGGGTGACGACGCTGCCCGCGTGCAGGAAGCCATTGGGCGCCAGATGCTGGGGCGTGACCTCGAATTCGGCCGTGACGCTGCCTTCGCTGACGTCGGTGACGACGATGCCCAGGTGGTCCGTCAGCGTGCCGACGCCGAACTGGTTGAAATAGGCTGGGGTGAGTTTATTGTCGTCCATGGCAGCTCTGTCGAAATCGGTTGCGGGTAGGGTGCAGCACGGTGCTGGCCCGAGGGCTGCAACGATGATAGCAACTTTTGCCGCCGCGCGTGGCCGGCCGCCTGTTTCCTGTTTTTCAGGCCGTCACGGCCCGGCGGAGACGGCGCTGCCGGTCCACCGGCGCCGCCGGCAAGCAACGCCGGCCATGCCCGTGGATGGGGCCGCGACCATTTCCTCGGCCATAAAGTTCCGCGCCAGCCCCCCGCGCACCATATACGCAGCGCAAAGCGGGGCCGATGCGCGGCGCTAGCATCGAGGCGTATCGTGCCTATCCATCACTCAGGGAGGGAAATGATGTCCACCATCATACAACGGGCGTTGGCCGCGGCCTTGCTGGCCGCCGTGCTGCCGGCGCCGGCCGCCCTCGCGTCCAGCCACCGCGAGGCGCCGTTCATCACCCAGCACCCCAAGACGGACGGCACCGATTTCTACCTGTTCCGCAGCTACGAACCGGGACGGGAAGGTTTCGTCACCATGCTGGCCAATTACCTGCCGTTACAGGATGCCTATGGCGGTCCCAATTTCTTCCAGCTCGATCCCGGCGCCCTGTACGAAATCCACATCGACAATGACGGCGACGGCAAGGAAGACCTGAGCTTCCAGTTCCGCTTCACCAACACCAACAAGGACGGCAAGTTCGCGGTGGGCGGCAAACAGGTGGCCATCCCGCTCATCATCAACGGCGGGCCCATCAACGGCGTCAATCCACCCGGCCTGAACGTGCGGGAAACCTACATGGTCACCGTGGCGCGCAACGGACGGCGGGCCGGCAGCCGCGCCCCTGTCGTCAACGCCGACACCGGCAGCGCCGTGTTCGACAAACCGGTCGACAACATTGGCAATAAATCCATCCCCGATTACGCGACCTATGCGGCGGCCCACATCTACCGCATCGCCATCCCCGGCTGCGCCACGCCGGGGCGCATGTTCGTCGGCCAGCGCAAGGATCCCTTCGCCGTCAACCTGGGCGAGACGTTCGACCTCATCAACATCAAGGCCCCGGCGACGGAGTTTGCCGCCAATGCGGAACGGGCCGCCCGGGACGACCTGGACGACAAGAACGTGACCACCATCGCGTTGGAGGTGGCCACCGCCTGCCTGCTGGGGCGCGGCGGCGACCCCGTGCTGGGTGGCTGGACCACGGCCAGCCTGCGCCAGGCCCGCGTGCTCAATCCCGCCCCGGCCAACGGCGGCCCGGTGCGCGAGGGCGGGGCCTGGACCCAGGTATCGCGCCTTGGCATGCCGCTGGTCAACGAGCTGGTGATCGGCCTCAAGGACAAGGATGCCTTCAACGCCAGCCAGCCGGCCGGCGACGCCCGGTTCGCCACCTACGTCACCCACCCTACGCTGCCGGCGCTGGTGGAAATCCTGTTTGGCAGCGCGGGGGCCAGGGCGCCCACCAACTTCCCCCGCAACGACCTGGTGGCCACCTTCCTCACCGGGATCAAGGGCTTGAACCAGCCGGTCCGGGTGACGCCGGCCGAAATGCTGCGCCTGAATACGGCCATCGCGCCCATGGCCAAGGGCGCGCAGAACCGCTTGGGTGTGATCGGCGGCGACAACGCCGGCTTCCCCAACGGCCGCCGGCCCGGCGACGACGTGGTCGATATCGAACTGCGGGTGGCGATGGGCAAGCTGTGCACGCTGGGCATAGGCTGCGCGCCGGCCGATGCACCGGCCGGCGGGCTGCACTTCACGGACGGTGCCTACCTGGACGACAGCTTCTTCACGGCCGCCTTCCCCTATCTGAAAACACCGATCCCCGGTTCGCCGCAGCAATAACGCGCTAACGGGACACAGGAGTTGACCTTGAAACAACGCATAGAGTTACTGGCGCCAGCGCCAGCGCCGATCCCGGTCCCGGTGTCGGTGTCGAAGCCGATTCAGAGGGCGATGTCGACACTGATCCTGCCACTGGCGATGGCGGTGGTGCTCAGCGGCTGCGGCGGCACGGGGCCGGCGCCGTCCGCAGCGCCGGCGGTCGATGCCTACATCGCGGCCGTGCTGGCCATGGTCGCCACCGGCAACGACGACAGCGAACCGGCCACCGCCGACACCTTCGCCACCGCCTCCAGCGCAGAGGGCGAACCGGCCGCCTTGCCGCTGGTGTCGCAATGACGGTGCGGCCGGGGCAGGACATGGCAACTGGGCTTGCCATCGGTCCGGCGCCCCGGCGCGTGTCAGGTTCGCAAACGGAGCGCGAGTGGCGAACGCATCGCCACCGCCCGCCCGGGCGCCTCGTCGCCCCGATGGCGCGGTGGGTTCTGATGGCGGCCGTATTGGCGTGGGCCGCGCTGGCGTCGGCCGCCCCGGCCGGCCCCTTCCTGCCGGCTCATGGCACCGACGTGCTCGAGCTGCTGCCGCGCGCCACCGATCCCGAGCAGCAGGAGCTGCGCCGCCTGCGCGCTCAACTCTCCGCCCACCCGCGCGATGTGGCCCTGGCCACCACCCTGGCCCAGCGTTATATCGCCATAGGCCGGGCCGAAACAGACCCGCGCTACTTCGGCTACGCCCAGGCCGCGCTGGCGCCGTGGTGGACGCTGGCGGCGGCGCCGCCGTCCGTGCGCCTGCTGCGCGCCACGCTGTTGCAGGGCAGCCACCAGTTCGAGGCCGCCCTGGCCGACCTGGACGGCTTGCTGGCCGTCGAGCCCGCCAATGCGCAAGCGTGGCTGACGCGTGCCACCGTGCAGACCGTGCGCGGCCAATATGGCGCCGCCACCGCCAGCTGCGCCCGCGTCGCCGCGCTGGCCGATCCCTTGAGCGCCGCCACCTGCATCGCCGCCGTCGGCGCCATGACCGGCCAGCTGGAGGCCAGCGCACAACTGCTCAAGCTCACACTGCAAGGCAGCGCCAGCGCGCCGGACGGACAGCAAGCGTGGGCACTGACGTTGCTAGCGGAAATGGCGGCCCGCCAGGGCGCGGCCTCCACGGCCGAGGCGTATTACCGGCGTGCGCTGGCCCTGCGTCCACGCGACAGCTACCTGCTGGGCGCGTACGCCGACTTCCTGCTGGACCAGGGCCGGGCGCGCGCCGTGATCACGCTGCTGCAAGGCCAGACCCGCATCGACGCACTGCTGCTGCGCCGCGCGCTGGCCCTGCGCCAGCTGCCCGATGCGGCGCCGGCGCTGGCCGCCGACGTGGCCGAACTGGCGGCCCGCTTCGACGCCGCCCGGCAGCGCGGCGACACCATCCACCGGCGCGAACAGGCCCGCTACTCACTGCATCTGCGGCACGACCCGGTCGCCGCGCTGGCGCTGGCGCGCGCCAACTGGGCAGTGCAAAAGGAACTGGCCGACAGCCGCATCTGCCTGAAAGCGGCATGGGCCGCCCGCGCCCCGGCGGCCGCGCGCCCCGTGCTCGACTGGCTGGCAAGCCACGGCACGCAGGATGTGGTGCTGGCGCGCCTGGCCACCCGGCTGCAGGGCACGCCATGATGGGGCGGTGGCGGCCGTATCCGCGTCCGGATCAGCAGCCGCATCCTCGTTCGCAGCGGCATGTGCTGGCGCAGCCGCAGCCGCAGCCGCTACCGCTACCGCTACCTCAACCTCTACCTCTACCTCTACTTCTACCTCTACCGCTACCGATGCGGCTACTGCTACTGCTGCTGGCGCTGTGCTGCTGCGCCCCCGCCGCGTGGGCACACAAGCCCAGCGACAGCTACCTGGCGCTGACCGTGCGCGATGGCGATATCGACGGTCAGTGGGACATCGCCCTGCGCGACCTGGACTACGCCATCGGCCTCGACGGCGATGGCGACGGCCGGCTGACGTGGGACGAAATCCGGGGCCGTCACGACGCCATCGCCGCCTATGCGCTGGCGCGGCTGACGCTGGCCGACGGGCAGGGCTCATGTCGGCCCGTGGCCACAGCGCAGCTGATCGCGCGCCACACGGATGGCGCCTACAGCGTATTGCGCTTCCATGCCCGCTGTCCGGGCGCGGCCAGCGCGCTCACCATAGGCTACCGCCTGTTCGCCGAACTCGACCCGCAGCACAAGGGCTTGCTGCGGGTCGACTACGCGGGCCGCAGCGCCACCGCCATCTTCGATCCCGAACACGCGCGCCAGACGCTGGCGCTGCAGGCGCCGGATCGCGTGGGCCAGTTCGCGGCCTACGTCCGGCACGGCGTCTGGCACATCTGGCTCGGCTACGACCACATCCTGTTCCTGCTGTCGTTGCTGCTGCCGGCCGTGCTGGCCCGGGACGGCCCGACCGCCCGCGCGTCCGTCCTGGCCGGCGCCTCCGGCCAGCTGCGCGCCGCCTTCATCGACGTGCTGCAGGTCGTCACGGCCTTCACGCTGGCCCATACGCTGACGTTCACGCTGGCCAGCCTGTCGCCGGTGGCGCTGCCATCGCGCTGGGTGGAGTCGGCCATCGCCGCCTCGGTGGCGCTGGCCGCGCTCAACAACCTGCTGCCGTTGTTTCGGGGCCGCCGGCCATTGGCTGCCTTCGGATTCGGCCTGATCCACGGCTTCGGCTTCGCCAGCGTGCTGGCCGATCTCGGCCTGCCGAGGGACGCCCTGCTGCAAAGCCTGTTCGGTTTCAACCTCGGAGTCGAACTGGGGCAATTGGCCATCGTCGCCCTGTTCCTGCCGCCGGCCTACACTTTGCGCACCACCATGCTGTACCGTCGCCTGATGCAAGG
This sequence comes from Rugamonas sp. FW305-51, assembly GCF_058786935.1. Lineage (NCBI taxonomy): Bacteria > Pseudomonadati > Pseudomonadota > Betaproteobacteria > Burkholderiales > Oxalobacteraceae > Rugamonas > Rugamonas sp. FW305-51. Next base: position 265,067 of record NZ_JBYSZG010000003.1, on the reverse strand, counting down.
GGGCTCGCTGCTGATCGCCCTGGTGGCGGTGGTCTGGCTGGCGCAGCGGGCGCTGGACTTGAAGCCCGGCTGAGCCAGCCCGGTTTGCCCCGCCGCGTCATGCGCGCCCGGCTCAGTGCACGATGGCCAGCTTGCCGAAGTGGCGTCCGCCGGCCGCCAGGTCGGCGTAGGCGGCCCGCGTGTCGTCGATATCGTACACGCGGTCGATCACGGGCACGATACGGTGGGCCGAGATGGCACGTACCGCCTCGGCCAGGTCGGCCACGGAGCCGGTGTTGTTGCCCACGATGCGCAGGGCCTTGACGATCACGGGCAGCAGGTCGATGGCCGCCGCCGTGCCCGTGACGAAGCCCACCGTGAACACGGTGCCGCCTATGGCTGCCGCGTTGAGCGCGCGCGCGAAGGTGGCGCCGCCCACCGTCTCCACCACCAGGTCGGCGCCCCGGCCCGCCGTCAGCTTGCGCACCTGTTCATCCCAGTCTGGCGTGGCACGGTAGTTGATCAGGTGATCGGCACCCAGCTGGCGCGCCCGCTCCAATTTTTCATCGGACGACGACGCCAGGATCACCGTGGCACCGGACGCCTTGGCGAACTGCAGGGCGAAAATGCTGACCCCTCCCGTCCCCAGCAGCACGACCACGGCGCCGGGACGCAGCTGGGCCGAACGCACGGCATTCCAGGCCGTGGTGGCGGCGACGGGCAACGCCGCGCCCTGCACGAAATCCAGATGCTCAGGCAACGCCACCACGCTGGCGGCGGGCACGACCACGTACTCGGCCAGTGAGCCGGGCAGGTTGATGCCCCGCAGCGCAGCCACATGGTGCGCCGTGATGGCGCCGCCTTGCCAGTTCGGCATGAAGTGGGGAACGACTCGGTCGCCCACAGCGAGGCCGGCCAGTTCGGCGGCGCCGTCACCGAGCGCGGCCACTTCGCCAGCGCCATCGGCCACCGGCACCATGGGCCAACTCGGGACGGGAAAGGCGCCCGTCGCCACGGCCACGTCCAGGTAGTTCAGGCTGGCCGCGCGCAGGCGCAGCAGCACCTGGCCGGGGCCCGGCCGGGGCGTTGGCAATTCCGTCCGGCGGAAGGCGTTGAGGTCGGGGGCGGTCAGTTCGATAGCGTTCATGGTCGGTGCTCCGCATTGCGCGTTGTTGAGAAAGCAGCAGTTTCATTTGAAAACAATCGGAGATAAACTAGGCAATTCTTTCAACATTTACAAGCAGGAGTGGTGAATGGATTTGCTCGACAGCATGAAGGTGTATGTGCTGGCTGTGGAAAAGGGCAGCCTGAGCGCTGCCGCCGCCGCCAGCGGCATGTCGGCCACGATGGCGGGCAACCACCTGCGCACCCTGGAAACACGGCTGGGCACACGCCTGCTGAACCGCACCACGCGACGCCAGCACGTGACCGCCTTCGGCCAGGACTACTACGCGCGCTGCAAGGAAATCCTGCGGCTGGTGGCGGAAACGGATGCCCAGGCCCAGCAGCTCCAGCTGGCGCCGGCGGGCAAGCTGCGCATCACGGCCCCCGTCACCTTCGGCACGGAGGCGCTGATGCCGGCCCTGGCGCACTATCTGGAGCGCTATCCCGACGTGAGCGTCAACGTCGCCCTGTGCGACCGGGTGGTGGATCTGGTGGAGGAAGGATTCGAGGCGGCTATCCGCATCGGCCCCTTGCCCGATTCAGGCCTGATCGCCCGGCCGCTGGCGCCGTACCGGCTGATGATCTGCGCCGCACCGGCCTATCTGGCGCGGTGCGGCACGCCGGCCACGCCGGCCGAGTTGAGCGGACACGAATGCCTGTCGTTCTCGCCGTCCGCGCTGACGCACTGGCGCCTGACGGGCGACGATGGGGAGAGCGTGGTGTCGGTGGCGGGGCGGGTGCAGGTCAACCATGGGCAGGCGCTGCGGGTGGCTGCCCTGCACGGGCTGGGCATCGTGCTGCAGCCGGCCCTCCTGCTGCAGGAGGACGTGCGGGCCGGGCGCCTGGTCCAGCTATTGCCCGGGCACACGCTGCCAAGCCGGCCCGTCAGCGTGGTCTACCTGCCGGACCGCTACCGCACGCCCAAGCTGCGCAGCTTCGTCGACTTCCTGGTCGAGCGCTTTCAGTAAGGAGGGCGGCTGATGACGCAAAAAAAAGGCCGCTGACGACAGCGGCCTTGTTCTTGCGGCAGGGCGGAACGCTTACAGCGGCGCCAGCACGTTATGGGCCTGCTCGTCAGCGTGATACGAGCTGCGCACCATGGCGCCCACGGCGGCGTGCTTGAAGCCCATTTTGTACGCCTCTTGCTCGAACATCTTGAACACGTCCGGATGCACGTAGCGGCGCACCGGCAGGTGGCTGTTCGATGGCGCCAGGTACTGGCCGATGGTGAGCATGTCGATGTCGTGCTCGCGCATGTCGCGCATCACCTGCAGGATTTCCTCGTCGGTCTCGCCCAGGCCCACCATGATGCCGGACTTGGTCTTGACGTCCGGGTACATGGCCTTGAAGTCCTTGAGCAGCTTGAGCGAGTGCTGGTAGTCGGAACCGGGACGGGCTTCCTTGTACAGGCGCGGCACCGTTTCCAGGTTGTGGTTCATCACGTCCGGCAGGCCGTCCTTGAACAGGTCGAGCGCCTTTTCCAGGCGGCCGCGGAAGTCCGGCACCAGCACTTCGATCTGGGTGTGGGGCGACAGGCCGCGCGTGTGCTGGATGCACTCGACGAAGTGGCCGGCGCCGCCGTCGCGCAGGTCGTCCCGGTCCACCGAGGTGATCACCACGTAGTTCAGCCGCAGGGCGGCGATGGTCTTGGACAGGTTGGCCGGTTCGTCCTTGTCCAGCGGATCCGGACGGCCGTGGCCGACGTCGCAGAACGGGCAGCGGCGGGTGCACTTGTCACCCATGATCATGAAGGTGGCGGTGCCCTTGCCGAAGCATTCGCCGATGTTGGGGCAGCTCGCCTCCTCGCACACGGTCACCAGCTTGTTCTCGCGCAGGATGTCCTTGATCTCGTAGAAACGGGTCGAGGCGGATGCAGCCTTGACGCGGATCCAGTCCGGCTTTTTCAGGCGCTCCACCTGCTCGATCGGCACGATCTTGATCGGGATGCGGGCGGTTTTGCTGGCGCCTTTTTGCTTTTCGCTCGGGTTGTAAGCGGGGGCAATGCTGGAGTTGGTATCAGAAGTCATTTGGCTGCGTGCCCACAGGGGCGGTAGTTTGGTTATTCGATGTCGGCTTGCTTGTTATGCATGCTTGCCGCTTGCGGCGCCGCTTGTGGTGCCGCTTCGGTACGCGCTAGCTCGCGCACCAGTTCCTGCGCCAGCGCCTGCTGCACGTCGGCCAGTTCGGCCGCCGCCCCCATGGAGCGCATGTCGACCGTTTCCAGGCCGGCATAACCACAGGGATTAATCCAGGAAAACGGCGCCAGGTCCATCGCCACGTTGAGCGACAGGCCATGGTAGGTGCAGCCGTTGCCGCGCACTTTCAGGCCGAGGGCGGCGATTTTGGCGCCCCGCTTCGGTCCGTCGGCCATGTAGATGCCGGGAGCCCCGTCGATGCGCTCGCCTGCGAGATTATACGCCCCTAATACGTTGATGATCGCTTGCTCGATTTTATGCACGAATTGACGGGCGTACAGTTTGCCGCCCGGTTTGTTGCGGCGCAGGTCCATCAGCAGGTAGATCACGACCTGTCCGGGGCCGTGGTAGGTCACTTCGCCGCCGCGGTCGGTCTGTACCACAGGTATCGAATCGGCCCCGGCCAGCAGGTGGCCGCGGTCGGCGCCCAGGCCCAGCGTGAACACGGGCGGGTGTTCGACGATCCAGAATTCGTCGCGCGTGTCGGGGGTGCGGGCGTCGGTGAACGCGCGCATGGCCGCAAAAGTGGCGTCGTAGTCGGCGCGGCCCAGGTGGCGGATCAGCGCCGGTTCGGCTTGGAGTGTGGACATAATGGCTGGCAGCAGGCTGGTTTCGGAGCCGGACGGCGGGAAACCGGAACCCCGGCATTATAAGCCAGCCGGGCGTTTCGGGCTGTTTGGCCCGTCAAGCCGGGGCCAAACAGGAACGCCGGACCCGCGTGCCCGGCCGGCGCCGTCGTGCCGCCGTAGCGCGACACGGGCACAGGGCACGGCCGCCGGCCTGCAACGCGCGCAGCGCGCTGCCCGCGCTGTCCCTGGTACGCAGGGCGCCCTAGTTCGGCTGATGGTGCGCCAGCCAGCGCTGCACGGACGGGCGCTGCCACTGGCCGGCCGCGTAATCGCGCAGCCGCTGTGGCACCGGGTCGCCATTGACGATCAGCCGGTGCAGCATCACGGCCAGGTCGGTGTCGGCGATGCTCCAGCGGCCGAACAGGTTGGCGCCGTCCACCAGGCGCTCGGCGGCGCGGATCAGCTGGTCGGCGCAGGCCTGGGCCTCGGCGCTCAGCGGCACGCTGGTGGGGCGGAAGAATACCGTCTCCGTGTTGCGCTCCGCGCGCAGCGGCATCAGGTCGCTGCGCAGCCAGGCTTGCAGCTGGCGCGCGCGGGCGCGGGCGTGGCGCTCCTGCGGATACAGGGCCGTGTACTCGGGGGCGGGGTAGGCCTCGTCCAGGTACTCGGCGATGGCGCTCGATTCGGTCAGCACGAAATCATCCTGCACCAGGGCCGGCACCCGGCCCGTCAACGCCAGGTCACGGTAAGCGGGACGACGGTGGACGCCGGCCTCCAGATCCATGGTTTCCAGGCCAAAGGGCAGCCCCTTTTCCGTCAGCGCCACATAGACGGACATGGCGTAGGGGCTGGCAAACAGGCTGTCGACATACAATTTGAAAGGCATGGGGGCTCCGCGGTGCTGATTGAATGGATTTCACATGGTAAGCCTTGCTTGACACACGCCATAACGATATATTTTGGCAACTGTAGCTAATTTTATTCACATAAAACCATGTCCGGAACACGCCGCCTGCCCAATTTTTCCGCCCTGCGCGCTTTCGAGGCGGCGGCCCGCCACCAGAATTTTTCCCGCGCGGCCGAGGAGCTGCACCTGACCCATGGCGCCATCAGCCACCAGGTGCGGGCGCTGGAGGAAGAACTGGGCACATCGCTGTTCGTGCGCAACGGCCGTCATGTGAAGGTGACGGCGGACGGCCTGCGCTTCGCCCGCCAGTTGGGCAAGGCCTTCAGCGACATTGCGACGGCGGCCGACGCACTGCGGCCGGCCAGCGCCAGCCACCGCCTGACCGTGTCGTCCATCCCCTCGTTCGCGGCGCGCTGGCTGGCGCCCCGGCTGGGCCAGTTCATCGACCAGCATCCGGACGTGGAAGTGGTGCTGCAGGCCAGCGGCCAGCTGCAGGACCTGGTGCGCGACGCGGTCGACGTGGGCATCCGTTTCGGACGGGGCCATTATCCGGGCATGGTGGTGCAGCGCCTGATGGGGGATGTGTACTATCCGGTGGCCAGCCCCTCGTACCGGGGCGGCCATCTGCCGGCCACGCCGCGGGAACTGGAGCAGGCTTGCCTGCTGCGCTCGGTGGAGCCGTGGACGCCGTGGTTCCGCGCGGCCGGGCTGGCGCTGGCCGAACCATCCGGCGGGGTGATGTTCGAGGATTTGTCGATGCTGGTGCGTTCGGCCGTGGACGGCAACGGCGTGGCGCTGGTGCGCCATGTGGTGGCGATGCAGGAAATCGCGTCCGGCCAGCTGGTGCGGCTGTTCGATATTGCCACCCCGTGCCCGGACGAATACTACTTTGTCAGCCCGCCCGCCGCCGCCGTCAAGCCGCAGGTGCAGGCGTTCCGCGCCTGGCTGCTGGCCGAAATCGACAAATTCCGGCAGCAGCAGGACGGCTGATTACATCACGATCTTGACCATGGGATGGCCGGACAGCTCCGTGTACAAGGCATCGAGCTGCGCGCGGCTGGTGGCGCGCACCACCACCGTCAGGCCCGTGTAATTGCCCTTGGCCGAAGGACGTGCTTCCAGCTTGCCTTCATGGAAAGTGGGGTCGTGCTTCTGCACCACCTGCACGATGGTGGTGGTGAACTCGATGTGCGTCGGGCCCATCACCTTGATCGGGAAGTCGCTCGGGTACTCGATGAGGGACTCCGACGGGGGAACTGCGGGTGGGATGGTCGCTGCCATGGTCATTCCAATCAATGTAAAAAAGGTCGCGCCAACGCGGCGCTCACCCACATATTGTAGCCAATTCAGGAATTACCAGTGCGGCGGCGGGCCGCCCGGATCCTGCAGGCCGGCCACCGCCGAAAATTGGGTATGCAAAAAATGGGATACGTCCCCATTTCTTTCCCCTTTTTGAAAATGGGGTACGTCCCCATTTTTCAGGCAAAAAAAAGCCAGCTGGAGAAGCTGGCTTAAAAAACTATTCTCACTGTCTTGAAAATAGTCGGGATAGACTCGGTGATATCCCGACGATCTGGCGTTGCGGGAGTGTTCTCCCTGTCTTGCCGCGCTGTCGCCGCTGTTGCCTAAAACACATACTGTATAGAAATATAATGTTTTTGGCTACAACTTTGTGATGAACTGCAACTTTCGCGGCCTGAACGACTGAATTTCGGACCTGAAACGCAAAAGAATCCGCTTACCGGTGTAGTCAGCGCTCCACCTGACGGCCACGTTTTTCTCGCTCATCGTCCTTGCGCTTGTCGTTGCCTTCGTTGCCAGGATGCGCGCCGCCGGGATGACCCTGCTCGTGCTGCGCTGGCTGTGCCTGCGGCGCGGGACGGGCCGGGGCCTGGAATACCTGTGGCTGAGCCTGCTGCGGCTGCGTCGCCCGCTGGGGCGGCGCCTGGATCGGTTGCTGCTGGGACGGCGCCTGGAACGGTTGTGCGGCTGGACGGGCAGCTTCCGCCTCCGGACGGATCTGGCGCCGGCCATCGTCATGGCGCACGGGATACTCGCCACGGTCGCCGCGCTCGAAGCGCTCGCGGCTGCGCTCATCCTGCGCCGGCTGCTGGGCGCCGCGCGGCTCGATCTGACGGCCCGGCGGCTGGGCATTCAAAGGCTGCGCCTGCTGCTGGTTCTGGAACTGCTGCTGGCGTTGATGCCGTTGCTGTTCCTCGAGCTGCTGGCGCTGTTGCTCCTCTTGTCGTTGTCGTTGCTGCAACTGCAGCTGTTGCTGCTGCAGTTGGTGTTGCTGCAATTGTTGCTGCTGACGCTGCTGTTGCAGTTGCTGCTGTTGCAGTTGCTGCTGTTGCAGTTGCTGCTGTTGCAGTTGCTGCTGTTGTACTTGCTGTTGTTGCAGTTGCTGTTGGTGTACTTGTTGCTGCAGCTGTTGTTGCTGAAGTTGTTGCTGCTGCAACTGCTGCTGTTGATACGCCGGCTGCGGCAACTGTTGACTCGGCTGCCGGGCCGGCGCCGTCAGCACCTGCCCCGGTACGGCAGTCTGGCCCACGCGCTGCTGCGGCTGCACCACCTGGGCCTGCGGGGCATAGCCGGCCCCTGCCATGCCGGCGCCGGCGCCGCCGCGTTCGGTCCGCCGCTCATCGCCGTCGATGCGGCGCCGGCCATAGCCGCGGTCATAGCCGTGTACCGGCGCGGCCGGGGCGGGGGCGGCCACCAGCGGCGCCGTGCGTATCACGGCCGGCGGCAGTATCACCTGCGGGCTGGCATGCACCGGCACCACGTGACGGGCTTCGAACTGGTCGCGCGGCACCACCGTCACCCCTTCGTGCGGGCCGTTGCGCCACTCGGCCGGGCGGCCGTTGTGGGTCCAGACCATGCGCCGCTCGTGATCCGGCGACAGGTGGAACGGCGCCACGTACCGTTCGTGCGGCGCCAGCGGATACCACCCCGTGGCCGGGCCGCGCCGGCCGTCACGGTGCGCGGCCTCCAGCCGGTCGCCGCCCACCCAGCCCACCAGGGCCGGCGCCCAGGCGGGCCGGCCCACGTAGCGTCCCGGCGCCCAGCACCAGCGGCGGTTGACCATCACCCAGCGCCCGTAATGGGACGGCGCATAGCCCCACGGCGCGCTGTCGACCCAGGTCCAGCCGAAGCTCACCATCCAGATCCATTGCCCGTCGCGGTAGGGCGCCCAGTCGGCCGCCACCACGCGCGGCGCCCACAGGGGGCCATATTCCGGACTGTCGGTCCAGCTGCCGTAGCGGTCCAGCTCCTCGTAGCCGGTCACTTCGCTCGGCACGTAACGGCTGGCGATGGACGATTCGTACTGGCGGTCGCGCCAGTCGGCCCAGCTGTCGAAACCGTCGCGCAGGGCGGCGCCGGTGCGCACGTCCTCGCTGCTCACGTCGGCCCGCTGGCCGGCCCGCAGCACCAGCTGGCTGCCGGCGCCGTCCACCCTGGCCACGCCGGACTGCACGTTGACGACGGTGGTGTCGGCGATGCGTTCGGCATCCACCCGCACCGTGCCCGGCTCGACCATCGTCACGCGCGCCTGCGGCGTGCTCAGTTCGAAATCGCGCAGCAAGCTCCGGTCGCGCAGGTGGACGCTGGCGCTGCCGTAATTGAGCTGCAGGCGCACGTTGTCGTCGTCCAGCTGCACCACTTCCAGGTCGGAGTCGCCGTCCAGCCGGATGGCCAACGGCCCCACGCGAAATTCGCTGCGCGCGCTGCTGGCGGTGTTCAGGTGGTCGCCCGTGGTGACAGGCCAGTTCAGCATGGCGTCGGCCGGATCGCCCGCGCCCACCACCGTGACCTGGCCTTCGACACTGGAAATACGGCCCACCCGGCCCGGAATATCGTCGGCCAATGCGGGCAAAGTCCAGGCCAGCAACGCGGCGAGGACGGCGGAGGTGAGGGTGCTGCGGCTCATGGCTGCGCTCCTAAGCGTATGACGGCCGCCGGCATGGGCGGCACGCCTGTTTATCGTTATTATTTAACGCTGCACAGCCGTTGCCGACTACCGGGGTTACAAATGTTTGCACATTCGTTAGTCCGGTCGCCGGCATCAGGCGTTTACGCCGTCGCCGCCGCGCCGCGCTTGACGAAGAACAGGGCCGTGCCGACGGCCATCAGCAGGCCGCCGAAGAAGCGGTTCTGCTTGCGCACGGCGCGCGCATCGCGGAAGAAGCGCTGCATGGACGAGGCGAGGAAGGCGTAGCTGTGCATCACGATCAGGTCGATGGTGCACATGGTGGCGGCCAGGATCAGCAGCTGCGGCAGCACGGGCGCGCCGCGCGCGATGAACTGCGGCAGCACGGCCACCATGAAGATGATGCCCTTGGGGTTGGTGGCATTGGTCAGGAAGCCGGTCAGCACCCGCTTGCGCAGCGACGGCACCACGGCCACGGGCTGCGCCGCGACGGCGGCCGCCTCCACGCTGACCTTGGCGCGCCACTGGCTCAGGCCCAGGTAGATCAGGTACAGCGCGCCCACCGTCTTGACCACGTTGAAGGCGATTTCGGACGCCAGCAGCAGCGAGCCGACCCCGGCGCCGGCGATGAACAGCACCAGCAGCAGCCCGGCCTGCAGGCCCAGGATGGTGCCGCTGGTCTTGCGCACCCCATACGACAGCCCGTGCGACATCGACAGCACGGCGCCCGATCCGGGCGAGACGGCGATGATGGAGGCGGCGATGACAAACGTGATCCAGGTGGCAAAGCTCATGGTGTTTTTCCGTCCAAGGTTCTGGCCGCGCCGGCAACGCGCCGCGCGGTAACGGACATTGTAGCGGCGTTGGCCGTCCGCTGCCCGCCCCGGCTGAGGTAAGATTGCCAGACTTTCATCCCGGAGCCCCGCCATGCGCAACACGACACTGACCATTTCCCCCACGGAGGGCCGCTGACATGGCCGGCTCCAGCCTGCTGGCCCTGATCGACGACATCGCGGCCATCCTCGACGACGTGGCCCTGATGAGCAAGGTGGCGGCCAAGAAGACGGCCGGCGTGCTGGGCGACGACCTGGCCCTCAACGCCCAGCAAGTGTCGGGCGTGCAGGCCGAGCGCGAACTGCCCGTGGTATGGGCCGTGGCGCGCGGTTCGCTGCGCAACAAGGCGATCCTGGTGCCGGCCGCGCTGGCCATCAGCGCGCTGGCGCCGTGGGCCGTGACGCCGCTGCTGATGGCCGGCGGCGCCTACCTGTGCTACGAAGGTTTCGAAAAGCTGGCCCACGGCTATCTGCATCCGGCCGAGCACGACCAGCACCTGGGTGAACTGGCCGACGCCGTCAGCGATCCCGACGTCGACCTGGTGGCCCTGGAGCGCGACAAGATCGCCGGCGCCGTGCGTACCGACTTCATCCTGTCGGCCGAGATCATCGTCATCGCGCTGGGCACGGTGGCCGGCGCCCCGTTCGGCCAGCAGGTGGCCGTGCTGGCCGGGGTGGCCGTGCTGATGACGGTGGGCGTGTATGGCATCGTGGCGGCCATCGTCAAGCTCGACGACGCCGGCCTGTACCTGAGCCGGCGCGGCGGCGCCGCCCTGCGGGCGCTGGGCGCCGTGCTGCTGGCGGCCGCCCCCAAACTGATGAAGCTGCTGTCCGTGGCCGGCACGCTGGCCATGTTCATGGTGGGCGGCGGCATCCTGTTGCATGGTGTGCCGGGCAGTCATATCATGATGGAAGCGGCGGCCCGCGCGGCCGGCCTGGTGCCGCTGGCCGGCGCCTTGCTGGCGGCCGTCACGCCGGCTGTACTGAACGGTCTGGCAGGGGTGGTGGCCGGCGCCGCCGCCCTGGTTCTGGCCGGAGTGGCGGCCCGCTTGCGCCGGCTGCTGCCCGGCCGCTGAGTCCGCACGGACGGCATGCCGGCCGTTGCCTCGTGCGCAGACAAGCACGGCGCCAGGCGGCGGCACATTGCCGGGCGTGCCAGGCCGCCGCTGGACGAAATTTGGAACAACGGCTCGCCTCGTGCGCAGGAAACCGGCGCGCCGGGCCGGCGGTATCGCCTGCCGACCGCCTGTGGACGGAACCTGGTGCCGTTGTCGCTGTCAAATCCATAGGCGACAGCCGGTCGAAAGGAGCGGGCGCATATGGCGCCGACCAGGCCGCCGCTGTGGGGAGCATGCCATGGACACGCTGGAAGCAAGACTAGGATTGGCGCTGGAAGCGGCGCAAATGACCATCTGGGATTCGGAGTTACACGACGGCAGCGTCATGGACAGCACCGTCAACTGGATCGCGCCCGGCGCGGCGCTGCTGGGGCTGGCGCCGGACGACCTGGCCCAGCCCTTCTCCGACTTTCTCGCCACCGTGCACCCGGCCGACCGCGACGCCGTGCTGCGCACCATGCAGGCCGGGGTGGACCGGGGTGACGGCTATGAACTGGAATTTCGCGTCGTGTGGCCGGACGCCACCCAGCACTGGCTGGCCGCCAAGGCCAGGATCACGTTCACGCCGGAGCGCCACGCGCGCGGCACGCTGGGCATGATGTGGGACATCTCGCGCCGCAAGTCCGAGGCGCGGCACACGGCGCGCCAGCGCGAACTGGCCGAGGTCACGCTGCGCTCGATCGGCGAGGGCGTCATCACGACCGACGCCCAAGGCCACACCCTGTACCTGAACCGGGTGGCCGAGCAGTTGACGGGCTGGACCAGCGAACAGGCCCAGGGCGTGGACATCGGCACCACCTTGCGCCTGGTGGACGAGGAGCAGGGTGCGGTCGGCGAGCATGTGGCCCTGAAATGCCTGCGGCTGCGCCAGACCGTCAGCGTGACGTCCAACAGCCAGCTCGTCACGCGCGAAGGACGCCACATCGCCGTCGAGGAATCGGCCGCCCCCATCTGGTCGGACGAGAACGAACTGCTGGGCGCCGTGGTCGTGTTCCGCGACGTGAGCCACGAACGGCGGCTGAGCCGCCAGCTCAGCTGGCAGGCCACGCACGACGCCTTGACCGGCCTCATCAACCGCAGCGAGTTCGAGTCCCAGGTGGCCGCCGCCCTGCGCAGCGCCAAGGAGGAGGGCCACGTGCACGCCCTGCTGTACCTGGACCTGGACCAGTTCAAGGTGGTCAACGACACTTGCGGCCACGGCGCCGGCGACCTGCTGCTGCAACTGCTGGCCAAGCTGCTGCAGACCCAGATGCGCGATTCCGACATCCTGGCCCGGCTCGGCGGCGACGAGCTGGGCGTGCTGCTGCCCCACTGTCCGCCGGCCCAGGCCATGCACGTGGCGGAAGACTTGCGCCAGTCCGTCAAGGGCTTCCGCTTCGTGTGGGAAAACCGCAGCTTCGAGCTGGGCGTGAGCATCGGCGTGGTGGAAGTGAACGAGAACAGCAAGTCCCTGAGCGAACTGCTGGTGGCGGCCGACCAGGCTTGCTACCTGGCCAAAGAACGGGGCCGCAACCGGGTCCACCAGTACCAGGAATCGGATTTGCGGCTGACCCAGCGCCACGGCGAAATGCTGTGGGTGTCGCGCCTGAGCGAGGCGTTCGAGCAGCAGCGCTTCCGCCTGTACGCCCAGCCCATCGTCAGCCTGACGGCCGAAGGCAAGCCGCACGACGAGGTGCTGATCCGCATCCTGGGCCCCAAGGGCGACCTGATCCTGCCCGGCGCCTTCATCCCGGCCGCCGAACGCTACGACATGATGCTCGACATCGACCGCTGGGTGATACGCTCCGTGTGCCGCCACATCCAGAGCCTGCGCGACAGCCTGGACTTGCCCCAGGCTTACATCGACAGCCGCCAGCGCCACCCGGCCCAGTACGCCATCAACCTGTCGGGCACCTCGATCGGCGACGACGCGCTGCATGACTACATCGTCGAGCAATTCAGCCAGTACGACATCGCACCGGAACAGATCTGTTTCGAGATCACGGAAACGGCGGCCATCGGCAATTTGCCGAAAGCACAAGATTTCATGCACAAGCTCAAGCGGCTGGGCTGCTGCTTCTCGCTCGACGATTTCGGCAGCGGCCTGTCCTCCTTCGCCTACCTGAAGTCCTTGCCGGTGGACTTCCTGAAGATCGACGGCATCTTCGTGCGCGACCTGGCCACCAACGCCATCAATCGCGCCATGGTCAAGGCCATCAACGAAGTGGGGCACGTGATGGGCATCCGCACGGTGGCCGAATATGTGGAAAATGACCTCATCCTCGCGCAAGTACGCGACATCGGCGTCGATTATGCCCAAGGTTACGCGGTCGGCCAGCTACGGCCGCTGCTGGCCGGCAGCGACTGAGCGGACGGGGCGCCCGCCCCGGCCCGGATTACTCCCTGAAAACATGGCGCGCCCCGCATGGCGGCAGGGCCGGCGGCCCGCCGGCGGGGGTACCGGCTACCCCATCCGAATCTGGAGATTTTTGATCTATATCAATAAATTTGCGAGTCCGACTCCGTACACTTGACGTCATACCTTGCGATAGAGCAAGAATAGACTTTTTTCCTTGGAGATAGCCGTCATGCGCACCAACCTGCCCGTCACCGACCGCGAACAGGAAGTCCTGGACGACCACGCCATCGTGTCCAAGACAGATTTGGACGGCAACATCACCTACGTCAACCCGTATTTCTGCGAAGTGAGCGGCTACACGTCCGAGGAACTGGTCGGTTCGCCGCAAAATATCGTGCGCCACCCGGACATGCCGCCCGAAGCATTCGCCGACCTGTGGCGCGCCATCAAGGCCGGCTATCCATGGACCGGCCTGGTCAAGAACCGCTGCAAGAATGGCGACTACTACTGGGTCAAGGCCAACATCACCCCCATCCGCGACGCCGGCCGCACCATCGGCTACATGTCGGTGCGGGTGCGCGCCGAGCAGGGCCAGGTGGCCAAGGCGGAACAGGCCTACCGCGCCATCCGCCAGCAGCCCAAGGACCAGCCCGGCCTCACGATACGCCACGGCGAGGTGGTGCAGCCCGGCCTGCGCGGCCTGCTGGCCCGTTTGAGCCATGTGTCGCTGGCCATGCGCATCTGGGCCTGCACCAGTCTCGTCAACACGCTGCTGGCCGGCGTCTGCCTGGCCAGCCTGATGGGCTCGGACGGCCGTAACACCGTCCTCAGCTACGGCATCTTCGGCGCCACCTTCATCGGCCTGCTGATCAACGTGTTCCTGTGGTACACCCTGCGCACCGGCATGCTGCAACCGCTGAACCGGGCCCTGCAGGGCGCCCGCGCCATTGCCGCCGGCGACCTGTCGGCCCGTTTCGACACCAAGTCCACCGACGAGGTGGGCCAGCTGCTGCGCGCCCTGCAGCAAATGAACAGCAACCTGATCGCCACCATCCGCGACGTGCGCATGAATGTGGAAACGATGGCCGTGGCCACGCGCCAGATCGCGGCCGGCAATGCCGACCTGTCGGGCCGCACGGAAGCCCAGGCCGCCAGCCTGGAAGAGACGGCGTCCAGCGTCGAGCAGTTCGCCGCCACCGTCAAGCAGAACGCCGACAATTCCGTGGAAGCGAACGCGCTGGCCGTCAACGCCTCCAACGTGGCCCAGGAAGGTGGCGTGATCGTGGCCGACGTGATTGCCACCATGGACGACATCAACAGCTCGTCCAAGAAGATCGTCGACATCATCAGCCTGATCGAGGGCATCGCCTTCCAGACCAACATCCTGGCCCTGAACGCGGCCGTCGAGGCGGCCCGGGCCGGCGAGCAGGGCCGCGGCTTCGCCGTCGTGGCCGGCGAGGTGCGCAACCTGGCCCAGCGCAGCGCCACGGCCGCCAAGGACATCAAGAACCTGATCGACATGTCGGTCGGCAAGGTCAGCGCCGGCATGGTGCAGGTGCACCGGGCCGGCTCCACCATGGAGCAGGTGGTCAAGTCGGTGCAGCAGGTGACGGCCATCATGCAGGACATTTCCATCGCTTCGCGCGAGCAGAGCATCGGCGTGGACCAGGTCAACGCGGCCATCGCCCACCTCGACCAGGTGACCCAGCAGAACGCGGCCCTGGTGGAGGAGGCGGCCGCCGCCGCCGCCAGCCTGGCCCAGGAAGCGACGGGCCTGACCCAGGCCGTCAGCCTGTTCAACTTCGGCCACGCGCTGCGGCCGAAACGCGGCGGCCGGCCGGCCGCGGCCGCGCCACACCAGAACGGCGCCTTCAAGCGCCTGGCGGCCTGAACCCTTGTACCTTTGCCCTTATTGCACCCATTGCACCGTTAAACAGAAATGACCATGTCCCATACCGAAGCCAGCGCGACGTCCAGCGTCGCGTATTTCCCCACGGTGCAATTCGACGCTGACATCATCAGCAAGCTGAGCCAGTCCGGCCCCCGCTACACATCGTATCCGACGGCCGACCGCTTCAGCGACGATTTCGGCTACGGCAACTACCTGGAGGCGGTGGCCGGCCTGCGCATGCGCGGCGGCCGCCGTCCCCTGTCGCTCTACATCCACATCCCGTTCTGCGACACCATCTGCTACTACTGCGCCTGCAACAAGATCGTCACCAAGGACCGCAGCAAGGCCGCCACCTACCTCAGCTACCTGAAGCAGGAAATCGAGATGCAGGCCAAGTTGTTCTCGGGCATGAACCACATCGAGCAGCTGCACTTCGGCGGCGGCACGCCGACCTACCTGAGCGACCGCCAGATGGACGAGCTGATGACCCACCTGCGCCACAACTTCGAGTTCGCGCCGGACGACATCGGCGAATATTCGATCGAAATCGATCCCCGCACGGTCAGCCGCGAGCGGGTGCAGTCGCTGCGCTCGCAAGGCTTCAACCGCATCAGCCTGGGGGTGCAGGATTTCGACCCGGCCGTGCAGCAAGCCGTCAACCGCATCCAGCCGGCCGAGGATACGCTGGCCATCATGCAGGCCGCGCGCGACGCCGGCTTCCGCTCCATCAGCATCGACCTGATCTACGGTCTGCCCAAGCAGAACATGGAGAGCATGGCGCGCACGCTGGAACAGGTGATCGCGGCCAGCCCGGACCGCATCGCCCTGTACAACTACGCCCACATGCCGCACCTGTTCAAGCCGCAGCGCCGCATCCTGGAAGCGGACCTGCCGCCGGCCGCCGTCAAGCTCGACATGCTGGCCCTGTGCATCCGCCGCCTGAGCGCGGCCGGCTACGTCTACATCGGCATGGACCACTTCGCCAAGCCCACGGACGACCTGGCCGTGGCCCAGCGCCAGGGCCGGCTGCACCGCAACTTCCAGGGCTATTCCACCCATGCGGAATCGGACCTGGTGGCGTGCGGCGTGTCGGCCATCAGCGCCGTGGGCGCCACTTACAGCCAGAACGAAAAGACGCTGGACGCCTATTACGAAAAGCTCGACGAGGGCAAGCTGCCGGTGGCGCGCGGCATCAAGCTGACCAGCGACGACCTGCTGCGCCGCATCATCATCCAGATGCTGATGTGTAATTTCGAGCTGTCGATCGACTCCATCGAGCAAGCCTACCCGATCGACTTCCGCACCTATTTCGCCACCGAGCTGGAAGCGCTGGCGCCGCTGGAGCAGGACGGCCTGGTCACGCTGGAACCGCACTGGCTGAGCGTGACGCCCAAGGGCCGCCTGCTGATCCGTAACATCTGCATGGTGTTCGACCGCCACCTGCGCATGGCGCGCGCCCAGCCGCAGCCGGGCCAGCCGCTGCGCTTCTCGCGCACCATCTGAGCACCATCATGAACGGGGCGCACCTCCTGTCCGTGTTCGCCGTCGGCCTGGCCGGCAGCGTGCACTGCATCGGCATGTGCGGCGGCATCGTCGGCGCCCTGTCGGCCACCGCCCCGTCCACTCCCCGGCCGCGTGCCGTGATCGCCATCACCCCGGCCGCCGCGCTGGCCCCCGCCAGCCAGCGCCTGCTGCGCGTGGCCGCCTACAACACGGGCCGCATCAGCAGCTACATGGTGGCCGGCGCCTTGGCCGGCGGCCTGGCCCAGGGCGCGGCCAGCCTGGCCCGGCTGGCCACGCTGCAGCTGGCCTTCTACTGGCTGGCCAACTTGATGCTGGTGGCGCTGGGCCTGTACCTGATGGACGTGTGGCGCGGCCTGGCCCACCTGGAAAGCGCGGGCCAGCTGCTGTGGCGCCGCGTACAGCCGCTGCTCAAGCTGCTGCTGCCCATGGACAGCCAGCTCAAGGCGCTGGCGCTGGGCGGGCTGTGGGGCTGGGTGCCGTGCGGCATGGTCTACAGCGTGCTGCTGACGGCGCTGCTGAGCGGCTCGGCCGTGGACGGCGCGGCCGTCATGCTGGCCTTCGGGCTGGGCACCTTGCCCATGCTCGTCACGCTGGGCCTGATGGGCGCCGGCGTGCGGGCCCGCCTGCAGCAGCGCACCGTGCGCCTGGCTTGCGGCTTGCTGGTGCTGGGCTTCGGCGTGCTGGGCCTGGTGCGGGCCAGCCACGGCGCCTCGCTGGGCTGGCTCGACGCCCTGTGCCTGACGGGGCATCCATGAACCTGCGCCGGACAGCCAGCATGAGCAATGACGCCAGTACAGGCCTGCGCGCCGGGCCGGACCAGGTCCCGGCAAGCATGAGCACCGCACCCGGCATCCCATCCATCGCTGGCGCCGCCCGTTCGGACGGCGCTTCCGGCGCCGAGGCGGGCACGCTTGCCGGTACGGGCGCGAACACCCACGATGCCTATGCGGCTGCCGTTGCCAGTGCGGCTGCCGTTGCCAATGCGGCCGCGGGCACCGGCGAGGTCGCCACCCCGGCCGGCTGCTTCCACTGCGGCCTGCCGCTGCCGCGCGACGGCCGCTGGTCGGTACGGATCGACGGCGTGGCACGCCCCATGTGCTGCCCCGGCTGCGCCAGCGTGGCGCAAGCGATCGTCGACATCGGCCAGAGCGCCTACTATCACGACCGCACCGGCTACGGCGCCACCGCCAGCGCCGAGCAGCTGGTGCCGCCCGAACTGCAGCTCTACACCAACGCCGATCCCCGCTTCGCCGACTGCGCCGACAGCCGCGCCGCCGCCCTGTCGGTGGAGGGCATACGGTGCGCCGCCTGCGTCTGGCTGATCGAGCGCCGCCTGCAGAAGCAGTTCGGCGTGCTGGAAGCGAACCTGAACGTGGCGACGGAAACGCTGCACGTGCGCTGGGACCCGGAGCGCTGCCAGCCGGGCCAGATCCTGCAAGCCGTGCGCGAAGTGGGCTACACGGCCTATCCCTACGAGGCCGACCGCCACGGCGCGCAACTGCAGCGCGCCGTCAAGACCCTGGGCCGCCAGCTGTTCGTGGCCGGCCTGTCCATGATGCAGGTGATGATGTACGTGGCGCCGGCCTACCTGGCCGGCCACGACGGTACGCTGGACGCCTCGATGGCGGCCCTGATGCGCTGGGCCAGCCTGCTGCTGACGCTGCCGGCCATCTGCTACTCGGCGCTGCCGTTCTACCGCGGTGCGCTGGCCAGCGTGCGGGCCCGCATGCCGGGCATGGACGTGCCCGTCACGCTGGGCATCGTGGCCGCCTTCGGCGCCAGCGTGGTGGCCACCTGGCGCGGCACGGGCGAAGTGTATTTCGACTCCGTCACCATGTTCATCTTCCTGCTGCTGTGCAGCCGCTACCTGGAACTGCAGGCGCGCCGCAAGGCGGCCGGGGCGCTGGAACGGCTGCACCACGCGCTGCCCGCGTCGGCCACCCGCATCACCGGCTATCCGGAGCGGCAGGAGGCGGCCGTGGTGCCGGCCGCCGCGCTGGCGGCCGGCGACGTGATCCGCGTCAAGCCGGGCGAGGCGGTGGCGGCCGACTGCGTGCTGCTCGACGCCGACACCTCGTTCGACGTGTCGCTGCTGACGGGAGAGAGCGCGCCCCAGCTCAAGCGGGTGGGCGACGCGGTGCCGGGCGGCGCCATCAACGCCAGCCGCGCCGTGCTGGCCCAGGTCACGCGGCCGGCGCGCGACAGCACACTGTCGGATCTGATACGGCTGGTGGAACGGGCCGGCCAGGGCAAGCCCCGCATCGCCCTGTGGGCCGACAAGGCGGCCGCCCATTTCGTGACGGCGCTGCTGGTCTTCGCCGTGCTCAGTTTTGCCTTCTGGTCGTGGTACGACCCGGCGCAGGCCTGGCCGGTGGCCATTGCCGTGCTGGTCGTGTCCTGCCCTTGCGCGCTGTCGCTGGCCACGCCGACGGCGCTGGCGGCCGCCGGCGACCGCCTGCTGCGGCGCGGCGTGCTGGCCGTGGGTCCGCAAACGCTGGAAACGCTGCACCGCGCCACCCACATCGTGTTCGACAAGACCGGCACCCTGACCGTGGGCAAGCCCGTGCTGCAGGACGTGCTGCTGTACGGCGCCGCCCGCCGCGCCGACTGCGTGCGGATCGCCGCCGCGCTGGAAGCGTCCAGCGCCCACCCGCTGGCCCGCGCGCTGGCGGCGGCGGCCGACGGTCCCCTGCCGTGGAGCGCCGTGGCCGTCGAGGAAACGCCGGGCCAGGGCCTGGCCGGCATGGTGGATGGACAAGCTTACCGCTTGGGTAACGCCGCCTTCGTGGCGGGACTGGCCGGGCCCAACGGCGACGGGCCGCTGGTGGCCGGCGCGCCCGGCACCACGGCCGTGTTCCTGGGCAGTTCCCAGGGCTGGCTGGCCTGCTTCCTGCTGCAGGACGCGCTGCGCGACGATGCCCGCGCCACGGTCGACTATTTCCGCGCCACCGGCAAGACGGTGGTGCTGCTGAGCGGCGACACGCCCGGCCTGACCCGCCACGTGGCCGAGGCGCTGGGCATCACGGACGCCCGCGGCGGCTGCCTGCCGGCCGACAAGCTGGCCTGCGTGCAGCAATTGCAACAGCAAGGCGCCGTGGTGGCCATGGTGGGCGACGGCATCAACGATGCGGCCGTGCTGAGCGCGGCCGACGTCTCGTTCGCCATGGGCTCGGGTGCGGCCCTGGCCCAGGCCCAAGCCGACGCCGTGCTGCTGTCCGGTACGCTGGCGGCCGTGGCCGATACGGCCCGCACGGCGGCTGCCACCATGGCCGTGATCCGCCAGAACCTGGCCTGGGCCACGCTGTACAATCTGGTGGCCATCCCGGCCGCCGCGCTGGGTCTGCTCAACCCCTGGCTGTCGGGCGCCGGCATGGCCGTCAGCTCGGCCGTGGTGGTGCTAAACGCCGTGCGGCTGCGCCGCGCCTGACCTGCAACGTTGTCGAAAGCCTCACATGGAAGCCCTGTACCTGCTCATCCCCCTCAGCGTGCTGCTGGTGTTCGGCGCCCTGTGGCTGTTCTTCCGGGCCGCCGACAATGGCCAGTTCGACGACCTGGTGGGCCCCGGCATGCGCGTGCTGCAGGACGACGACCGCCCGCCCCATCCCGAGGACCAAACGCCCGGCTAAATGGGGCGTGTACCCCCGTACACAATAGTTGGTTCGGGCAATTTTGATCCATATCAAAGATTTTTGAAGTCCTTCCCCGTACCCTTTGATCCACATCATCGAAGCGTTCTCGGGAGAACATCAAGTGGATCAAGCACTGAACTACAACTACAAGATCGTGAAGCAGTTCGCGATCGCTACGGTAGTCTGGGGCATAGTGGGCATGCTGGTCGGCGTCATCATCGCCGCCCAACTGGCATGGCCAGCTCTGAACCTGGACATCCCCTGGCTGACTTATGGACGGATACGCCCGCTCCATACCAATGCCGTCATCTTTGCCTTCGGCATCAGTGGCTTGTTCGCCACGTCCTACTACGTCGTGCAACGCACCTGCCAGGTGCGCCTGTTCTCCGACAAACTGGCCGCCTTCACGTTCTGGGGCTGGCAAGCTGTGATCCTGAGCGCCGTCGTCACGCTGCCGCTGGGCCTGACCCGCGGCAAGGAATACGCTGAGCTGGAATGGCCCATCACGCTGCTGATCGCCGTGGTGTGGATCGCCTACGCCATCGTGTTCTTCGGCACCCTGATGACACGCAAGGTCAAGCACATCTACGTGGCCAACTGGTTCTTCGGCGGCTACATCCTGGCGGTGACGCTGCTGCACGTCGTCAACGGCGCCAGCATGCCCGCCTCGCTGTTCAAGTCCTACTCGGCCTACTCGGGCGTGCAGGACGCCATGATCCAGTGGTGGTACGGCCACAACGCCGTGGGCTTCATCCTGACGGCAGGCTACCTGGGCATGGTCTACTACTTCATCCCCAAGCAAGCTGAGCGCCCTGTGTACTCGTATCGCCTGTCGATCGTGCACTTCTGGGCCCTGATCTTCACCTATATGTGGGCCGGCCCGCACCACCTGCACTACACCGCCCTGCCGGACTGGACCCAGTCGCTGGGCATGGTGTTCTCGCTGATCCTGCTGGCACCATCGTGGGGCGGCATGATCAACGGCATCATGACGCTGTCGGGCGCCTGGCACAAGCTGCGCACCGACCCGATCCTGAAGTTCATGATCGTTTCGCTGTCGTTCTACGGTATGGCCACCTTTGAAGGCCCGATGATGTCGATCAAGACCGTCAACTCGCTGTCGCACTACACCGACTGGGGCATCGCCCACGTCCACGGCGGCGCCCTGGGCTGGGTCGGCTTCATCACCATGGGTTCGATCTACTACCTGCTGCCGCGCCTGGCCGGCCAGCAGAAGATGTGGAGCACCAAGCTGATCGACGTGCACTTCTGGGTCGCCACCATCGGCATCGTGCTGTACATCGCCGCCATGTGGATCGCCGGCGTGATGCAGGGCCTGATGTGGCGCGCAGTCAATCCGGACGGCACCCTGACCTACACCTTCGTCGAAGGCGTCAAGGCCACCTATCCGTACTACGTGGTGCGCTTCGGCGGCGGCCTGCTGTACCTGACCGGCATGTGCCTGATGGGCTACAACACCTACATGACGCTGCGCAACCGCGAAACGGCCGTGGCCCGCATCCCTGCGCTGGCCGCCAAGCACGCCTAACACTGGAGCCGACAAATGAAATTTACGCATGAATGGATCGAGACCAAGCCCTGGCTGCTGATCGCCCTGGTCACGCTGGTGGTCAGCGTGGGCGGCGCGGTCGAGATCATCCCCCTGTTCTTCCAGAAGTCGACCACGGAGCCGGTGGCGGGCCTCAAGCCCTACAGCCCGCTGCGCCTGGCCGGCCGTGACATCTATGTGCGCGAAGGCTGCTACAACTGCCACTCGCAGATGATCCGCCCGTTCCGCGCTGAAACGGAACGCTATGGCCACTACTCGGTGGCCGGCGAATACGTCTACGACCGTCCGTTCCAGTGGGGTTCCAAGCGCACCGGGCCCGACCTGGCCCGCGTGGGCGGCCGCTACAGCGACGAATGGCACAAGACGCACTTGAACAACCCGCGCGACGTGGTGCCGGAATCGAACATGCCGAACTACCCGTGGCTGTCGCAGAACAAGCTCGATCCGACGGAAATCCAGCCCAAGATGCGCGCCCTGCGCCGCCTGGGCGACCCGTACAGCGAGGCGGAAATCGCGGCCGCGCCGGAAGAGCTGAAAGACAAGACTGAAGAAGATGCCCTGATCGCCTACCTGCAAGGCCTGGGTACCGTAATCAAGACGAGGAACTAGCAATGGCACTCGATACCATTTTTGACCACGCCAGCAGCGTGATGACGGTGATTTCCTTCATCACCTTCGTCGGCATCCTGTGGTGGACCTTCGCCGGCCACCGCGCATCCGATTTCGCGACCGCGGCCCAGCTGCCGTTCGCCGATGACGAGGAGAATACCCATGTCTGATTTCACCAGCGGTTTCTGGAACATCTACATCGTCGTACTGACGCTGCTGGGCGTGTTCGGTTGCGCCATCCTGCTGTACTCGCAGTCCAAGATCAAGGCCAACGCCGCCGAGCAGCATGACGGCCCGGTCGGCACCACCGGCCACATCTGGGACGAAGACTTGACGGAGCTGAACACGCCGATGCCGCGCTGGTGGATGATCATGTTCTATCTCACCATCGTGTTCGGCCTGGCCTACCTGTTCCTGTATCCGGGCCTGGGCACCTACGCCGGCAAGCTGGGCTGGACGTCCCACAGCCAGCACGCGGCCGAGCTGAAGCAGGCCGAGAACGACTACGGTCCCCTGTTCAACCAGTACCTGAAGCAGGACCTGAAGGCCGTGGCGGCCGATCCCAAGGCACACGCCATGGGTGAGCGCCTGTTCCTGACCTACTGCGCCCAGTGCCACGGTTCCGATGCCCGCGGCAACAAAGGCTTCCCCAACCTGACGGACAAGGACTGGCTGCACGGCGGCACGCCCGACATCATCAAGACCACCATCATGGGCGGCCGTCACGGCGTGATGCCACCGATGGGTGCGGCCCTGGGCGGGGACAAGGATGTGGAAAACGTGGCAAACTACGTGCTGAGCCTGTCCGGTTCCACGGCCGACCCCATCAAGGCCGTATTCGGCAAGGCCAAGTTCGGCGCCTGCATGGCGTGCCACGGCGCAGACGCGCATGGCAACCAGGCACTGGGCACGCCTAACCTGTCGGACAAGATCTGGCTCTATGGCGGCAGTCTGGAAACGGTCATGGAAACCATCCGCAAAGGCCGCAACAACACCATGCCGGCCTTTGGCGAGTTCCTCGGTGAAGGCAAGGTCCATGTGCTGGCCGCCTACATCTGGAGCCTGTCCAACACCCCCGGCACAGCCGAGGTGGCGGCCAATACCGACACCTCAGCCACTGCCGCCAAGCCGTAAAGAAGCCATGTGATGAATGCGCCACAACCCCAAGTAATCAAGATGTATGCGGCGCGGGAGGAAATCTACCCGCGCGAAACCAAGGGCCGCTATGCCAGCCTGCGCTGGGTCTTCGTCTGGCTGACCCAGCTGGCCTTCTACGGCACGGCATGGCTGACCTGGAATGGCCGCCAGGCCCTGCTGTTCGACCTGGCCGCCCGCAAGTTCTACATCTTTGGCCTGGTGTTGTGGCCGCAGGACTTCATCTACCTGGCGGCACTGCTCATCATCTGCGCCTACCTGCTGTTCCTGGCCACGGCCGTGGCCGGGCGGGTGTGGTGCGGCTTCGCCTGTCCGCAGACGGTCTACACGGAAATCTTCCTGTGGATAGAACGGCAGATCGAAGGCAAGCGCAGTTCGCGCATGCTGCTCGACAAGCAAGGCCCGTCGCTGCAGAAATTCCTCAAGAAAAGCACCAAACACCTGGTCTGGGGCGCCCTGGCGCTGTGGACCGGTTTCACCTTTGTCGGCTACTTCACCCCCATCAAGCAACTGGCGGCGGAAGTGACCACCCTCAGTTTCGGTCCGTGGGAATGGTTCTGGGTCGTGTTCTACGCCTTCGCCACCTACGGCAACGCGGGCTGGATGCGCGAGCAGGTGTGCAAATACATGTGCCCCTATGCCCGCTTCCAGAGCTCGATGTTCGACCGCGACACCCTCATCATCACCTACGACACCAAGCGCGGCGAACCGCGCGGCGCCCGCAGCAAGAACGCCGACGCCAGCAAGCTGGGCGACTGCATCGACTGCACCATGTGCGTCCAGGTGTGCCCGACCGGCATCGACATCCGCAAGGGCCTGCAGTATGAATGCATAGGCTGCGCCGCCTGCATCGACGCCTGCAACGGCGTGATGGACAAGGTCGACCTGCCGCGCGGCCTAATCCGCTACAGCACGGACCACGCCATGGCGGAGAATTACACGACGGCCCAGATCCGGGCCCACGCCCTGCGGCCCCGCGTGCTGATCTACACCGGCATCCTGTGCCTGATCGTGGCCGCCGTGGGCACCGCCCTGTGGCTGCGCACTCCGCTCAAGATGGACGTGATCCGCGACCGCGGCGCCATGGGCCGCGAAGTGGAGGACGGCATGATCGAGAACGTCTACCGGCTGCAGATCATGAACACCACCGAGCAAGCCCACACCTACCGCATCCGCGTGTCCGGCATGGACCAGCTGAGCCAGGTGACGGCCGACACCGTCAAGGTGGGCCCGACGGAAACGCTGGCCCACCCGATCCGCCTGCGCGCCGCGCATGGCGCCGGCCACAAGGGTTCGAACAAGATCAACGTGGAGCTGGAAGCGATCGACGACCCCAGCCTGCACGTCCGTGAACATGCGGTCTTCATCGTACCGCGCTAAGGAGTAACAGCATGTCGCAAGTGATACCCATCGACCAGCACGCCCGCAACCTGCCCTGGTACCGCCACCGCTGGCCCTGGCTGTTGATGCTGGGCCCGTTCCTGGTGGTGGTGGCCGGCAGCTACACCATGTGGCTGGCCTACACGCGCCAGGACGCGCTGGTGGTGGGCGACTATTACAAGCAGGGCAAGGCCATCAACCAGGACTTGCGGCGCGACCGCGTGGCCACGGCGCTGAAGCTGGCCGTGGCGCTGCGCTACAACCCGGAACAGGGCGTGCTGATGGGCCGTCTGGACAGTCCCGTCAAGGCCCAGCCCGGCCGCCTGCTGCTGCACCTGGCCCACGCCACGCTGCCGGAAAAGGATGTGCAGCTGGTGGTGCAGCCGGACGCGGACGGCGGCTTCACGATCGCCTTGCCCATGCTCGAGCGCAGCCGCTGGCTGGTACAGGTGGAAAACGAAAAACGCGACTGGCGCCTGGACGGCACCTGGAACTGGCCAGCCGAACGGGAAATCCAGATGCATGCCGACACGCCCGCCGCCGCACCGGCCGAATAACGGCGGCGCCGGACAAAAAAGGGGGACGTAACTGCGTTACGTCCCCCTTTTTTTGCGTGTTGAGGGTCAGTTTGAGAACCCCCGATTTTTTTTCAGCCGCAGGTCTGGGTGCCGGCCGTGATGGCTTTCAGCATGGCGGGATTGAGCAGCTCGATTTCGCGGTTGCTGACCCGTAGCATGCCTTCCTTCTTGAACTTGGACAGCAGGCGGCTGACGCTTTCGATGGTCAGCCCCAGGTAGTTGCCGATTTCCTCGCGCGTCATGCGCAGCTGGAAGGTGGTGGCCGAGTAGCCGCGCGCCTCGTAGCGCGACGACAGGTTGACCAGGAAGGCGGCGAAACGCTGCGTCGCTTGCATATTGCCCAGCAATAGCATGACGCTTTGCTCGCGCGTGATCTCCTGGCTCATCATGCGGTGGAAGTGGCGCAGCAAGGTTGGCATATCGACCAGCAATTGCTGCAGGCTGCCGAACGGGATCTCGCACACTTCGCTGTCTTCCAGGGCGATCGAATTGCAATGGTGGCGGTCGGTGCTGATGGCGTCCATGCCCAGCAACTCGCCGGCCATCTGGAAACCCGTGATCTGTTCGGCGCCGTCCGGGTTGACCTGGAACGTCTTGAAATGCCCGAGGCGGATCGCAAACAGGCTGGCGAACGGATCACCGATGCGGAACAGGGTGCCGCCGCGCGGCACCTTGCGGCGCCGGCCGATGATCTGGTCGAGACGGTCCATGTCGGCCGTGTCCAGCCCCATGGGCAAGCACAGCTGGTGCATGCTGCAACTGGAACAGCGCGCGCGCAACGCTTCTACCGATACACCCGGCAAAACGAGGGAGGGAAGAGCTTGTATCATGCTGCCAGTGTAGCCTATTTGCCGCCAAATTCCGGCAATGCCACACTCATCCAATCAGGTATTCAAGCCTGAAACTTGCGGCTTGCAAGTAGCGCGCCGCGGCTGTTATCGTTCTTGCCATGCACAGTCAATGATAGGAGAATTCCTACGCGGCCGCGCACACTGCTGACCGTTCCACTCCCCAAGCAAGGACCTCATGAAGCCGCTCGGCATCAAAGCCAAAGTCGCCCTGGCCACCAGTCTCACCTCGATCCTGATGATCGCGCTGGTGACCGTGGTGCAGACGCAACGCATGCGCGACGATTTCACCAAGGTGCTGTTCGACCAGCAGACGGCCCTGGTCAACCGCACGGCCGAGGAACTGGACGACAAGTTGCTGATGTTGCTGGCCATCGTGGAGCGGTCGGCCAAGCTGCAGCCGCCCGCCATCGCCGCTTCGACGGACCAGCTGCGGGCCTATTACCGCGAGCGCGCCGTGCTGTCGCTGTTCGACGACTTGCTGGTGCTGGGCCCGGACGGTGCCATCGTGGCCGACCTGCCGGCCGTGCCGGGGCGCACCGGTACCAGTGCCGCCGACCGCGCCTTCTTCCAGCAGGTCATGCGTACCCATAAACCGATGATCACGGAGCCGCTGGTGGGCAAGATCGGTAAGCAACCGATCGTGCAGATGGCCGCGCCCGTGTTCGATGCGCACGGCCAGGTGGCATGCGTGCTGGTGGGCGTGTTGCGGCTGTACAAGGACAACCTGCTGGGCCACCTGCGCACGGCCAAGGTGGGCCGCAGCGGCTACTATTTTGCCCTCACGCGCGGTCCGGCGCCCGTGTACGTGCTCCATCCCGACCTCAAGCGGCTGCTCCAGCCCCGCCCCCCCAACGCCAACCCGGCCACCACGCGCGCCCTGCGCGATGGCTACGAAGGCACGGTGATCTCCGCCAACAGCGCCGGGGTGCGGGCCCTGACCAGCCTCAAGGCCCTGAAGTCGGTCGACTGGGTGCTGGGCGCCTCGCTGCCGGCCGAGGAAGCGTTCGAGCCCTTCGACGGCGTGCTGTACCGCGTGGCCCTGTGGAGCGCGCTGGCCGCCGCGCTCGGTGCGATCCTGATCGGCTGGCTCACCCTGCACCTGGTGGCGCCGCTGCTGCGCCTGCATGAAGCCATTGTCCGGCTGCGGCGCGACACCAGCCATTTCAGCCCGCTGCCGGTGCAAAGCCAGGACGAGATCGGCCAGCTGACGACGGCCTTCAACAGCCTGATGCGCGAACGGCTGGCGGCCGACGCCCGCCTGCAGCGCCTGATCGAACTGGCGCCCAACGCCATCGTGGTGGTGGATGGCGCCGGCCACATCGAAACCTTCAACCGCGAGGCCGAACGCTGCTTCGGCTACGGGCGGGCCGACGTCATCGGCCAGCCGCTGGAAATGCTGATGCCGGCCCGGCTGCGGGATCGCCACGCGGCGCACCGCCTGCAGTTCGTGACCGTCCGCCTGAGCGACGAGCCGGTGCGCATGGGCAAGGGCAGCGAGTTGCTGGGCCTGCGCCAGGACGGCACCGAGTTCCCCGTCGAAATCAACCTGAGCGCCGTGCGCACGGACCAGGGCACCAAGGTGCTGGCCGTGATCGCCGACGTCACCGAGCAGCACCGCCTGCGCGGCGAGCTGGAGGCGCGCGCGCGCGAGCTCGAACGCGAACGGGACCGGGCCGAGGCGGCCAACCGGGCCAAGAGCGACTTCGTGGCCAACATGAGCCATGAAATCCGCACCCCCATGAATGGCGTGCTGGGCATGGTCTACCTGCTGGCCAACACGCCGCTCACGGCGCAGCAGCGCAAATACCTGACCATGGTGCGCATGTCGGGCCAGTCGCTGCTGGCCATCCTCAACGACGTGCTCGACTTTTCCAAGATCGAGGCGCGCCGCATGGAACTGTCGCCGGCCGAATTCGAGCTCGATGAAATCCTCAACACGCTGGCCACCACCATGACCATGAGCGCCGGCGACAAGGAACTGGAGCTGGCCATCATGGTGGAGCCGGAAGTGCCGTGCCTGCTGCACGGCGACGCCCTGCGGTTGCAGCAAGTGCTGGTCAACCTGGCCGGCAACGCCATCAAGTTCACGCCCCAGGGCGAGGTGGTGGTGAGCGTGGCGCTGGCGCAGCGCGACGGCCAGACGGCCCGGCTGCGCTTCGAGGTGCGCGACACGGGCATCGGTATCACGGCGCAGCAGCAGGGCCAGTTGTTTGCGGCCTTTTCCCAGGGCGACGTCAGCATCACGCGCCGCTTCGGCGGCACCGGCCTGGGGCTGGTCATCAGCAAGCGCCTGATCGAACTGATGGGCGGGCAGATCGACGTCAGCAGTGTGGCCGGGCAGGGCACGCGCTTCTGGTTCACGCTGCCGTTCGAGGTGCTGCCGGAGCAGGGCCGGCCGCGCCGCACGCCCGCGCTGGGACCGCTGCGCGTGCTGGTGGCGGACGACAACCGCACCAGCCGCGAACTGATCGGCAAGCTGATCCGGGCCTGGGGCTGGCAGGCCGACGAGGCCGACTCCGGCACGGCCGCCCTGGCCCGCTACCGGGCCCAGCGCGAAGCGGGCCAGCCCTACGACGTGGTGCTGGCCGACTGGCACATGGCCGACATGGGCGGCCTGACGGCGGCCAAGGCCATCAGCCAGGCGGCCCACGGCAAGCAGCCCATCGTGGTGATGATCAACGCCTTCGCGCTGGACCGGCTGGAAGAGATTTCCAGCGCGCCCGAGGCGGACGTGGTGCTGGTCAAGCCCATCACCAGTTCCAATCTGTTCGACGCGCTGCACCAGGCGCTGGCCGCCAAGGCCGGCGGCGACGATGGGCCGGCGCCGGAACGCGGCATCGGCGGCCGCCTGCGCGGCGTGCACCTGCTGCTGGTGGAGGACAACCTGCTGAACCAGACGGTGGCGCGCGGCATCCTGGAGCAGGCCGGCGCCACGCTGGACGTGGTGGGCGACGGCCAGCAGGCGGTGGACTTGCTGCGCAGCTCGGCGGGCCGTTACGACGCCGTGCTGATGGACATGCAGATGCCGGTGCTGGACGGCTTCAGCGCCACCCGCATCCTGCGCCAGGAGCTGGGCCTGCGACTGCCCGTGATCGCCATGACGGCCGGGGTGCTGGCGTCCGAACGCAGCCGCTGCGTCGAAGCCGGCATCTCCGACTTCATTCCCAAGCCGATCGAAGTGGAACAGATGCTGGCCGTGATCGCGCGCCAGTTGCCGGCGCTGGCGGCGGCATCCGCGGTGCCAGCGGCGGTGGCATCCGCGGTGCCAGCGGCGCCGCCCGCCGCCGACGACAGCGCGTTCAACATGGACAGCCTGATGCGCGTGATGGGCAAGGACCCCAAGGGCCGCCAGGTGATGTACAAGATGGTGCAGGGCGTACTCGACACGGGCCTGCAGCCCCTGACTGACGCGGCCACGGCGCTGCGGGAAGGCCGCACGGAAGACGCGGCCCGCCTCTATCACAGCCTGCGGGGCGCCGTCGGCGTGCTGGGCGCCAAGCGCCTGGTGCAGGCCACCATCGCGGCCGAAAGCGGCATCACCGAGCAGAACGACGACGCCGCCCAGGCCCACTGGCAAGCCGTCCATGCCGCACTGTCCGACACGTTGAGCCAGGCCCGCGCCTGGCTCGCACGCGAACAGGGCTGATGGCGCGTCATGGCCGGCGCCACCGCGGCGCCCGCCGTTAGTCGGCCTTCGGCTCGGCCTTGTTGTCGCCCAGGTATTTGCGGTAGATGGCGTCGAAGTGGCCGTTTTCCTTGATGTGCTTGAGGCCGGCGTTAAAGTCGTCGCGGTAGCGCTTGTTCCAGAACACGGGGCGGTAGTCCATGGGGTTGAACTTGACGAAGCTTTGCTCCGCCACGGGCCGCAGCTGGATCGATTTGTTCAGCGACAGCAGCAGGGTGAAATAGCGGAAGATGTTGCGGTCGCTGAGCACCACGTCATAGCGGCCCTTGTCGAGCGTGAGCACTTGCAGCGCCTGGTCGTTCTGCTCGAAGTAGCGGCCCGCCTTGTCCACCGGACCCAGCCAGTCGGGATAGCGTTTGGCGCCGCCGGGGAAGGACAGCACGCTCAGGCCCCGCAAATCCTCGGGCTTGCGTATCACCAGGTTGCGCTCCTTGAGCGTGATGAACACGTTATCGTAGAACACGGCCGGGTCGCCGTAGTAGGCGCCCACGGCCCGCATGTCCTGCCCCAGGTCCGTCATGGCCGCGTCCACCTGATGCGCCTTGAAGGCGACGGGGATGCGGGCGAACGAATAGTAGATGGGCTTGAGCACGTGGCCGCGGTAGGCCAGCGCCTGGCCCAGCACTTCGATTTCGATGCCCGAATTGGTTTCGGGGAAGCAGAACGGCGGGATCTTTTCGCCGAACGCCATGGTGATCTCGTCGGCGCGCGCCAGCACCGTCCACAGGCACAACGACGCTGCCGCCGCCCACCGCAGCCGCCGGCCAGGTCCACCGCTTTCCGCCCACATGACACACTCCGTTCAAAACTGGTGACGCATCCCCGCCGCGATCACGCGCCGCGCGCCGCCGGGCAGCGAGACCTGGTAACTGGCCCCGCCGTCGTTGCTCAAATGAGAGCCGATCAGGTACAAATTGGTACGCCTGGACAGCGTGTGATAGTAGGCCAACGCCAGCTGGGTGGCGTCCGCGTCGCGATTGTAGAAGTCGCTCTTGTGCACATAGTCGGCCGCGATCAGGTTGCGCCCGACCGGCAGGCTGA
Organism: Rugamonas sp. FW305-51; assembly: GCF_058786935.1. Taxonomy (NCBI): domain Bacteria; kingdom Pseudomonadati; phylum Pseudomonadota; class Betaproteobacteria; order Burkholderiales; family Oxalobacteraceae; genus Rugamonas; species Rugamonas sp. FW305-51. Next base: position 234,123 of record NZ_JBYSZG010000003.1, on the reverse strand, counting down.
GGCCGAACAGGGTGTCGCGCGTGTCGAGCGTCGTGTCGTTGCGGCTGCGGGCCAGCACCAGCCAGCCCTTGAAGCGGCCGAAATCGTAGCTGCCGCCCAGCAGGTGGCTGCGGGCCAGCTTCATGCCCAGCAGGTCGTTGGCGTTGTGGTAAGCCAGCACCACGTTGAGCGGGCCGGCCGCGTAGCCGATGTCGCCGCTGAGCTGGCGGTTGGCCTGGCTGTTGCCCGCCACTTCGCCGGCGCCGTAGGCCAAATCGCCATACACCCCGCCCAGTGTGGACGGCAGCGAATACTTGACCGTGTTATCCATGCGCACGCCGGAGTCGTAGAACACCCGGGTCGATTCGCCCGGCCCCTTGGCGTCGAACGGGTCGTTGGTGGCGATGGCGCCGAAATAGGGGGTGAACATGCGGCCCGCGCGCACGGCGCCGAACGCGCCGCTCAGGCCCACCCAGGACTGGCTGCCGAACGGACGGCCGGCGAACGAAGGCTGGCCCGTGTCGGCCTCGATCTGCGATTCGACCACGAAGATGGCGCGCAAGCCGCTGCCCAGGTCTTCCGTGCCCTTGATGCCGAGCCGGCTGGCCGTCTGCTGGCCGCTGTCGACCCGGGTCAGGCGCTTGCCGGAATCGCTGTCGGAGGTGATGGCCAGGTCCAGCACGCCGTACACCTGGACCTGCGCGTGCGCCAGCATGGGCTGCAACGCCAGCGCCAGGCATATCGGTATAAATCGTTTCACGCTGATCCTCCGTGGCATGGCGCAGCTGGCAATGCAAGTCGCCGATGAATATCCGTTGTACTCTGCGGCGTGCCACTGGTCAATATCTTGTACCCGGGCGGCAACAGGATATTGCCGCCCGGGGCAAGGCGTCCCAAGGCGGGCCATGCCGGCCACGCAGCATGGAAACAACAACTGGCGGCGCCCGGCCCGCGCCATGCCCGAGCGGCATGGCTGGCGGGCACGGCGCACGCCGTCTCACCTTGCTATGAGGCAAGAATGTACGGTATCGTATTGGTCGCCAGCGCGCAGGCGATGCGCTACCATTGAACTTTACCAAAACCCAACCTTTTTCTGGAGACAGCTATGCCACGCCAAGAAGTCACACTCGACGAAGTCACGGCGGCGGCCATCGACCTGCGGAACGAGGGCAAGGAAGTGTCGCCCGACACGGTGCGCGAAGCACTGGGCACCGGCTCGGCGGGCGCCATCCACCGGCACCTGGCCGCATGGCGCGGTCGCGAAGCGCTGATCCAGGCCGAGCGCGACATGGATGAGCTGGCCAAGGCCGGCGAAACGCTCGAAAGCGAGCGCGACGAACTGAAGGCGCAGCTGGCCAGCGTGACGATCGCGCGCGACCAGGCGCTGGCGCTGTCGGCCGAGCAGACGGAAGACATCGAGCGGCTGCGGGCCGAACTGCGCGACGCGCGCCAGGTGGCGACGGACGCGCTGGTGGGCAAGGCCAAGGACCAGCTGGCCATCGAGGGCAAGGACGCCCAGCTGGCCGACCTGCGCCAGCAGATGGAGCGCAACGTGGCCTCGTCGGCCGCGCTGTCGGACGCCCGCCTGAAGGCCGAAATGGATCTGGTGGGCGCCGCCACGGCGCGCGACAACTTCGAGGCCGATGCGAAGGAACTGCGCAGCAAGCTCGACAAATCCAACGCCGAGCGCATCGCGCTGCGCGCCGAGCTGGAGGCGCTCAAGGCGAGCGCATAAGGCCCCCGACCGCGGCCGCAGCTGAAAAAAAACGCCCCGCCCGGGGCGTTTTCGTTTTACCTCCTCGACTACGCCTACCTGCCGTGCATCGCCTTTAACATTCCCAGCAAATCGAATCCGCGCGACAGGTGGAACAGCAGGGCCACACCCAGCACGGCGGCGGCGGTGACGACAATGGTCTTTTTCATGGTAGCTCCTCAAGCGTGGGCCAGTGCCACGCGCACCGGCAAAGCGGCGGCGCGGCGGGCGGGAAGGTAGCCGGCCATCAGCGCGCCGGCCAGCACCAGGGCCAGCCAAAGCGCCGATGCCTGCGCCGAGACGACGAAGGGCAGCGGCATGCCGAACGACGCGCGCCCCAGGAAGTCGCCCAGCGCCGCCGACAGCGGCAAGGACAGCAGCACAGCCGCCACCCAGCTCAGGCCCGCCATGGCCAGGCCCTCGCCCAGGATGTTGCGCATCAAGGTGGGCCCGCGCGCCCCGATGGCGCGCATGATGCCGATTTCGCGCGTCCGTTCGACCACCGCCGTCGCCATCGAGGAACCCAATCCCAGCACGCCCACCAATGCCATCACCACCGAGATGGCGACCAGGTTGAAGATCAGGATGAACACATGGCCATTGAGCGCCGTGTCCAGGGCCGACTCCGTGATCACGCGGCGCACGCCGACGCCGGCTTGTTCCAGGCGCCGTTCCACCAGCGCGGCCGCGCCGGCCCGGCTCGCGGCGTCATGCCGGTCCAGCGCGACGCGCAGCAGGGCGACCTGGCCGTCCGGCCGGCCACCGGCGAGCGCCAGGGCGCGCGGCGAAACGAAGCCCTGCGCCGGCGAAAGGATTTCACGCACCATGCCGACCACCTGCAACCGTATGGCGCGGCCTTCCACGTCGACCATGAGCGGCTGGCCAACACGGGCCTCGGGGAAGCGGGCGCGCGCGCCGGGATTGAGGACGATCTCGTCGCCGCTGTCCGGTGCGAGCCAGCGCCCTGCGAGCACCGGCAGCGCCAGCATGGTGCTGCCGGCCGGCGCCGCGCGCAGGTCCAGGCTGCCGTGGCCGCCGTCGGGATAGGTGCGCTCGATGGACTGCCCGTCCGCGCGCGCGCGGCTGGCGGCGACGGTGTCCCATGCCTCGACCGCCCGCACGCCGGGCAGGCCGCGCAACAGCGGCATCACGGCCGCTGCGTCCTGGACGTGGTTGAGCGCCACCTCCAGGTCGTAATGGCGCTCGTCCGCCGACATGGCGATGTTGCGCTTCCATGCCGCCGTCACATCCAGGCTGGCGATGAACAGTGCGCCGGCAGTCGCCAGCAGCCCGACCGTGAGCAGCAGGCGGCCACGCCGGCGGAACATATTGCGCAGCGCCAGCAACAACGTGCGGTCCACGCCGCGCACACGGCCCAGCAGGGCGTCGATGCGGTGGCGGCCGAAGTCCTTGTTGCCCACGCCCGTGTCGTCGATGGCCGCGCGCACCGTGATGCGGCTGGCGCGCCGCACCGGCGGCAGCGTGAAGGCCAGCGGCACCAACGTGCCGGCCGCGAACTGCACCAGATAGACCCAATGCGGCGCGGCGCGGCTGGCGAGCGTGAAGTTCAGCAGTCTGGCGACGGCGCCGGTCAGCGCATCGCCCGCCACGGCGCCGAGCGGTATGCCGATGGCGCAGGCCAGGACGGCGCTCGCGGCGACGGCGCCGAGGTACAGCCGGGCGATCTGCCAGGAGCGCGCGCCGACGGTCTTCATCACCCCGATCTGGCGCACCTGCTGCGCCAGCATGGCATTGACCATGGTGGCCGACAGGATGGCGCTGACCACCAGCGCCAGCACGCCGAACATCAGCAGCATCAACAACATGCCCGACATCTGGCCCTGGTGCGGATGCTTGCCGGGCGGCGGCACGTAGATCGCGTGGACGGTGTGGCCGCGGGCACGCAGCCAGCTGGCCGTCTGGCCGGCGATGCGGGTAATCGACTGCTCGCTCATCGGATCGCCGGCGACCATGATCTTCAGGATGGCTTGCAGGTGGATGTCGCCCAGCGCGGCGGCGGTGGCCGGCGTCATGTAGGTGTAGGCGGCCTGCTCCTGGCCGGCCGGCGCGAGGCTGGGGTCATGCACGGTGCCGGCCAGGACGACGGCATGCGTTTGTCCCTCGCCATCCTTGACCTGCAGGGTGGCGCCATCCTTCGCGTCCAGCATGGCGGCCGCCTCCCGTTCCAGCAGGATGGCGCCGTCCGGCGCCGGCCAGGCGCCGCTGTTGGGGAAGAAGCGGCTGATCCCCATGGCGCGGAAGTCCGGCACGATGAACGCCTTCATGCCGTACCACTGGCCGCCTGGACTCTGCACACGGGCCTGCCCGGTGGCGCGCACCTCGGCGGCGGCGATGCCGGGCAGGGCCCGCACCTGCGCCAGCAAGGCGTCATCGATCGCATCGACTTCGAGCGAGGCCGAGGCCGGCCGCGTATCCATGTAATTGCGGTTGACCTCGCGCGTGAGCACCGTGTACGCATCGAGCAGGGTGCCCACGCCCGCCACGCCGGCGGCGATGGCGGCCACCATCATCAGCATGCGGCCACGCGCCAGCCACAGGTCGCGGGCGATCTTGGTCCAGCGCGGACTAGTCATGGCTCAGCTCCTCCACACGCTGCGGGCTCGCTTCCGCCACGAAGGCGCCGTCCACCAGCGTGAGCACGCGCGAGAAGCGCGGCGCGTATTCGCGCTCATGCGTCACCATGATGATGGTGCGGCCCTCGCCGACCAGCGACTGGAACAGGCGGATCACTTCGCCGGCCGTGTGGGTATCGAGGTTGCCGGTCGGTTCATCGGCGACCAGCAGTGGCGGGTCGTTGGCGAGCGCGCGCGCGATGGCCGCGCGCTGCTGCTGGCCGCCGGACAGATCGCAGGGCAGCTTGTCGGCCTGTTCGCGGATGCCCAGCTTGTCGAGCAGGGCCAGCGCCCGCGGGCGGCGCTCGGCGTTGGGCCAGCGCTGGCAAAAGTCCATCGGCAGCATGACGTTCTCCACCACCGTCAACGTGGGCAGCAGCTGGAAGAACTGGAACACGATGCCCACGTTCAGGCCGCGCCACGCGGACAACTGCTCCTGGTCCAGCGCGTGCACGGCGGTGCCGGCGACGTGGATCTCCCCCGCGCTGGGACTGTCGATGCCGGCCAGCAGGTTGAGCAGGGTGGACTTGCCGCTGCCGGATTTGCCGACGATGGCGACGAATTCGCCGGCCTGCACCTGCAGGTCGACGTCGCGCAACGCCGTGAAGCTGCGCCCGGCGACAGGATAGCGCTTGCCGACGCGCCGCATGGTGATCAATGGTGGTTTGGTCATGGTGGTTCCCTCGGTGGTGACAGTGACGCCATTGGAACGCCGCCGCATTGCTGGCACATGTCTGGCCTCCGCATTTTTTCTTCCGAAGATTTCCCGCTCCCGGCCAGCAACATTGGGAAACAAAACGATAGCGTTCCATCAAGGTTTTCGGCTATAACAACGGCATGCCCCCCACTGACCACATCCTGATCGTCGACGACGACGCCGACATCCGCGAACTGCTCGCGCAATACCTGGAGCGCAACGGCTTCAAGGTGAGCCTGGCCGCCCACGGCCGCCAGATGCGCGCCACCCTCGCCGCCGGCGCGGTGGACCTGGTGGTGCTGGACCTGATGCTGCCGGGCGAAGATGGCCTGCAACTGTGCCGCGACCTGCGCGCGGGCGCGGGCGCGCACCTGCCGGTGGTCATGCTGACGGCGCGCGGCGACGAGGCCGACCGCATCCTCGGGCTGGAGATGGGCGCCGACGACTACCTCGCCAAGCCCTTCGCCGCGCGCGAGCTGCTGGCGCGCATCCGCGCCGTGCTGCGCCGCGCCCGCGCGCTGCCGCCCGGCCTGGCGCGGCGCGAGGACACGGGCATGCTGGCCTTCGGCAGCTGGCGGGTCGACACGCACGCGCGCAACCTGCTCGACCGGCAGGGCACCACGGTGGTGCTGTCGGGCGCCGAATACCGCCTGTTGCGCGTCTTCCTCGACCACCCGCAGCGGGTGCTGAGCCGCGACCAGTTGCTCAACCTGACCCAGGGACGGGACGCCGACGCCTACGACCGCTCGATCGACATCCTCGTTTCGCGCCTGCGCAGCCGCCTGCGCGACGGCCAGAGCGACGTCGCCTACATCAAGACGGTGCGCAACGAGGGCTATGTGTTTGCGGCGACGGTGGAAGGGGGAGGTTCCGAATGAGAGCCTGGCCGCGCACGCTGTTCGGCCGCCTGGTGGCCATCGCCGTACTGGCCCTGCTGGCGGCGCACGTGCTCAACTTCACGGTGGCGTTCTACGTGCAGAGCCATGCCGCGCGCAGCGGCGCGAGCTACACCGTCGGGCGCGACATGGCGGCGCTGATCGGCGTGCTGGAACAAAGCCCCGCCGCCGAGCGCGCGGCGTGGCTGCGGCACCTGGCGCGGCGCGAATACACCTACCGCCTGGGCGGACCGGATGGGAAGGCGCTGGCATCGGAAAACGCGGCACGCTTCGCGGCCGGGGTGCAAGCGGCGCTCGGTCCGCCATACGTGGTGCGCGCGAGCGAAGCCGCGCGGCCGGAGGCGGCGCTGTCGCTCGGCGTCACGCTGGCGGACGGCACGCCGCTGCACGTGGACGTGGCGCCGCCCGCGCCGCCGGACCGGCTCTGGCCCGGCGTGTACGTGGTCGTGCAACTGGTGTCGATCGTCTTCTTCACCTGGCTGGCCGTGCGACAGGCCACCATGCCGTTGTCGCGCCTGGCCGACGCGGCGGACCGGCTGGGCACGACGGCGGACCCGGTGGTGCTGGCGGAAGCAGGCCCGCTCGAAGTGCGGCGCGCCGCCAGCGCCTTCAATGCGATGGGACGCCGCATCACCGCCCACCTCGCGGAGCGCCTGCAAATCCTCGCCGCCATCGCGCACGACCTGCAAACGCCGATCACCCGCATGCGCCTGCGGGCGGACCTGATGGACGACGCCAGCCAGCGCAACCGGATCGAAGCGGACCTCGACGCGATGCAGGCGTTGGTGGAACAGGGCCTGGCCTACGCGCGCACGGCGAACAGCGCCAGCGAGGCGGCGGTGCGGCTGGACGTGGACGCGTTTATCGACGCGCTGGTCTGCGACTACCGCGATGCAGGGCAAGTGATCCGCATCGACGGCGCCTGCGGCAAGGCCTTGCGCGTGCGCCTGCAAGCGCTGCGCCGCATCGTCACCAACCTGGTGGACAATGCCTTGCGCTACGCCGGCGACGTAGAGATCGGCCTGGGCGTGGGCGCAGGCGGCGCGCTCGAACTGGAAGTGCGCGACCGGGGACCGGGGATACCTGAGGGTGAACTGGCCAGCGTCATCCAACCCTACTACCGGCTCGAAGCGTCACGCAACCGCGACACGGGCGGCGCGGGCCTGGGACTGGCGATCGTGCACCAGCTGCTGACCGCCATGGGCGGCACGCTCGAATTATCGAACCGCCCCGGCGGCGGCCTGGTGGCGCGCTGCGTGGTGCCGGGTTAGGCGGGCGGAGGCAGCTCCGCAAGCGAATCCCGGCCGGCTTGCCGCCGCAGCTCGTGGCGGAGTGTTTTAGCGGCGTTGTGGCAAGCCGTCACATCGGTCCAACTTTTCTGTAATCGCTCTGCCGATTATCAACGGACTCTGGCCATTGCAAGGCTAAGGTGGAGCTACCGTGCCCTTGCGCATACCACGCCGCCAGCCCGGACCAAAGCATCCAAGCATGGGGGGCATCCGCACCCCGGTTGAGGCCATGCGGAGTATCAGCGCCCCGATGTGCAAATCACCGTTGACGACAATTAAAGTCACAAATAACACCGGAGCCATGGCGCGGGCCGCGAACAAGAGGAATCGGCCACAAAAACTGGTTGGTCAGTATGGATAAAGTCGCTGGGACTAAATTTACAACGAGCGCGCCGAGCTCGCCGCCCTCGAATCCCGCCTCGCCAAAACCCGAGCCATCAAGCAAGGCATGATGCAAGAACTGCTGACCGGGAGGACGCGACTGATATGACCCCCATGACGGAGGCACAACTGCGGCAAGTGCTGGCTGGTGGCGAAGACAGCCGCCACCAGTTCAAGCGCGATGCCACCAACGCCGACGGTCTGGCGGCCGAGTTGGCGGCTTTCGCCAACAGCGGTGGCGGCCGCTTGTTTATCGGCGTGGCCGATGACGGCAGCATTGCCGGCCTGGATGCCGCGGCGGTGCGGCGCCTGAACCAGCTGCTCAGCAACGCCGCCAGCCAGCATATGCGCCCGCCCGTGCATCCGCTGACCGAGAACATCCAGACGGCGCAGGGCGTCGTGCTGGTGGTGACAGTAGCCGATGGTTTGAGCAAGCCCTACATGGACTTGCAAGGCCGGGTATGGGTCAAGAACGGTGCCGACAAACGCCATGTGACGGCCCGTGAAGAATTGCAGCGCATGTTCCAGCGCGCCGGCTTGGTCTACGCCGATGTAGTGCGCGTGGCCGGCAGCTCGGCGGCGGATATCGACAACAAGGCTTTCAATGCCTATTTCAACCGCCGTTATGCCAATAACAGCGAGCTCGCCGGCCAACCGCTGGAGCAGATGTTGCGCAACCTGGGCCTGGGCGACGGGAGCGAACTGAACCTGGCGGGCCTGCTACTGTTTGGCAAACATCCGCAACAGTTTCGCCCAGCTTTCGAGGTAAAGGCCGTGGCCTTCCCCGGCACGGCATTGCACGATGCGCGTTACCTCGATAGCGAAGACATCGACGGCCCATTGCTGGAGCAATATCAGCGCAGCTTTGCCTTTATCCGTCGCAACCTGCGCCATGTGCAGGGCGAACAAGGCTTCAATACGCTGGGGCAGTTGGAAATTCCGGAACCGGCCGTGGAGGAGTTACTGGTCAACGCGCTGATACACCGCGACTATTTCACCAGCGCCTCGATCCGGCTGATGGTGTTTGCCGACAGGGTAGAGATCGTCAGCCCCGGCCATCTGCCCGACAGCTTGAATACCGAGGCGATCCGTCGTGGCGCGACCAATCGCCGCAATCCCACGCTCACTGAACACGCCGTCCATATCCTGCCCTATCGAGGATTGGGCACGGGCATTCCCCGGGCATTGCATGACTGGCCCGCGATTGAGCTGATCGAAGACATGGCCGCCAACCAGTTCCGCGTAGTCATTGCACGGCCGGCATCGCGGACCGTGAGCGCCAGAGCCACCCCCGAAGTCACCCCCGAAGTCACCCCCGAAGTCGCACGGCTTGTGGCTGTGCTGCGGGGCGAGATGAAGCGGGCCGATATTCTGGCGGCACTCGGCTTGAGAGACGAAAAACACCTCCGCAACACCTACCTTCGCCCTGCCATTGAGGCCGGATTGATAGAGATGACCATTCCGGGCAAGCCTCAAAGCAGCCTGCAAAAATATCGGCTGACGCCACAAGGGCTGAAGCATGTTACAAAATCGGGAGAGAACCCAGGTGAACAATAAATTGCGCCCCGAATGAGTCACACAAAACCGCGTTATCAAGCGCATCACCACACCTGTCGCCGATGGCGGCCTGGGTTATGTTTATCTCGGCAACTGGAGCAAAGACAAGGACAACCGCTGCATCGAGTCGGACCTGCTGCGCGCAAGTATGAAGAGGCGCGGCTACTCCGATGCCCCCATTTCTCAGGCTGTCGAAAGACTGCTGGCTGCCAGCGACGTGACCGGCATAACGTTGTACCAGGCAAATCTGCGTACCTATCAGTTGCTGCGCTATGGCGTCCCGGTACAGATATGCCATATCCAGGCTGGGCTGGATTCGCCAGCACAAAATGGGGAAGCTGCAATCATAGGGCAGGCCATATCCGCCTCAACACAGAGCTAGTTAAAAAGCCGAAGGACTTGTTGGAATACGTGATTGTGCATGAGATGGCGCACTTGCTGGAACCGACGCACAGTGATCGGTTTGTGGCGATCTTGGACAAGGCCTATCCGACATGGCGTGAAGCACGTGCGGAGCTGAATGATTTACCGTTAGTTGCAGAAGTTTGGGAACACAAGTAGTAAGTGGGCCTGAAGCCAAAAACGCCGGCTTGCGAGAAGCCGGCGTTCATACCGTTACTGCCATAAGAACGATCTACGGGACCTTATTCCACCGTCACCGACTTGGCCAGATTCCTCGGCTTATCCACATCCGTCCCCCGCGCCAGCGCCGAGTGGTAGGCCAGCAGCTGCAGCGACACCACATGCAGTATCGGCGACAGCAAGCCGTAGTGCTCCGGCATGCGGATCACATGCACGCCTTCGCCCGGCGTGATGCGCGAATCGACGTCGGCGAACACGTACAGCTGGCCGCCGCGGGCCCGCACTTCCTGCATGTTCGACTTCAGTTTCTCGATCAGCGTGTCGTTCGGGGCGATGGTGACGACCGGCATTTCCTCCGTCACCAGCGCCAGCGGGCCGTGCTTGAGCTCGCCCGCCGGATAGGCTTCGGCGTGGATGTAGGAAATCTCCTTGAGCTTGAGCGCGCCTTCCAGGGCGATCGGGTAGTGCATGCCGCGGCCCAGGAACAGGGCGTTTTCCTTGCGGGCGAAATCTTCGGCCCAGGCGATGATCAGCGGCTCCAGCGCCAGCACGGCGGAAATGGCGACCGGCAGGTGGCGCATGGCTTTCAGGTGGGCCGCTTCTTCCTCATCCGTCAGGCGGCCGTTCACTTGCGCCAGCGTCAGCGTCAGCAGGAACAGGGCCGCCAGCTGGGTGGTGAAGGCCTTGGTGGAGGCCACGCCCACTTCCACCCCGGCGCGCGTGATGTAGGCCAGCTTGCATTCGCGCACCATGGCGCTGGTGGCCACGTTGCAGACCGTCAGCGTGTGCTCCATGCCCAGGCTGCGGGCGTGCTTGAGGGCGGCCAGGGTGTCGGCCGTTTCGCCGCTCTGGGAGATCGTCACCACCAGCGTGTTGGGGTGGGGCACGCTGTCGCGGTAGCGGTATTCGCTGGCGATTTCCACGTTGACGGGGATCTTGGCCACCGATTCGATCCAGTACTTGGCCGTCAGGCCGGCGTAGTAGCTGGTGCCGCAGGCCAGGATGAGCACGCGGTCGATCTGCTTGAACACCTTGTAGGCGCCATCGCCGAACAGTTCGGGCATGATGCCCGTCACGCCTTCGAGCGTGTCGCCGATCACGCGCGGCTGCTCGAAGATTTCCTTCTGCATGTAGTGGCGGTACGGGCCCAGCTCGGCCGCGCCCGTGTGGGCGTGGACGGTTTTCACTTCGCGCTGCACTTGCTTGCCGTCGGTGTCGACGATCCAGGTGCGGCCCAGTTGCAGGTCGACCACGTCGCCTTCTTCCAGGTAAATGATCTGGTCGGTGGTGCCGGCCAGCGCCATGGCGTCGGAGGCGACGAAGTTCTCGCCCTGGCCCAGGCCCACGATCAGGGGCGAGCCCTGGCGCGCCGCCACCACGCGGTGCGGTTCTTCGCGGCAGAACACGGCGATGGCGTAGGCGCCATGCAGGCGCTTGACGGCGTGCTGCACGGTGTCGAACAGGTCGCCGTTGTACATGTGGTCGACCAGGTGGGCGATCACTTCCGTGTCGGTCTGGCTCTGGAACACGTAGCCGAGGGCCGTCAGTTCCGCGCGCAGTTCGTCGTGGTTTTCGATGATGCCGTTGTGTACCAGGGCGATGCGGGCCTGGTCGGCGCTGGGCGAGAAGTGCGGGTGGGCATTATGGGTGGCCGGCGCGCCGTGGGTGGCCCAGCGGGTGTGGGCGATGCCGGTAAAGCCTTGCAGGTGCGATTCCTGGGTCTGCTTTTCCAGGTCGGCCACGCGCGAGGTGCTGCGCGAACGCTGCAGCTGGCCATCCACGTGCAGCGCCACGCCGCAGGAATCGTAGCCGCGGTATTCCAGGCGCTTGAGGCCCTCCAGCAGGATGGGGGTGATGTTACGTTGCGCTACCGCGCCGACGATGCCGCACATAATGACCTCTTGGGGTAAGAAATTTGCAATGAATGCATCGTAGAACAGCGGCAATGAAATATGCTGTCTAAATTCGCCTGATTTTGAAATAAAATTTCATTATGATAGATACATGAAATAATATTTCATTTTCTACGATTTTTTTTACTAATCAATCACATAATCATGACTGATACCAACTTGCCGCTGGACGACATCGATCGTCGCATCCTCAATGCCTTGCAAATTGATGCGTCACAAACCAATAGTGAGCTGGCGCAGGAAGTCCATGTGTCGCCGCCCACCTGCTTGCGCCGCGTCAAGCAGCTGACGGCAGCGGGGGTGATCGCCCGCCAGGTGGCCATCGTGGCGCCGGAGAAGGTGGGCGCCCGCCTGACGGCCATTGTGGAAATCTCGCTCGATATCCAGGCGGCCGAGCGCATGGACGAGTTCGAAGCGCGGGTGGCGGACGAGGATGCGGTGCTGCAATGCTACCGCGTGGCGCCGGGGCCCGATTTCGTTCTCATCGTGCAGGTGACGGATATGCCGGCCTACCACGCGCTGGCGCACCGGCTGTTTGCCACCCAGGCCAATGTGCGCAACGTCAAAGCGTATTTCTCCACCTTCCGCAGCAAATTCGAGACCCGCATCGTCGTCTGAGCCACTTATCCCCGCCTTGTCCAGGCGGTTTTGCACAGCCTTATCCACACTGCAACGCAAACCATGCTGGCGCTGGAAAACTTGTCCCGTGTTTTCCAGTGACTATCCAGTGCTTTTCCCGCTGGTTCTGCACATGTTTATCCACAGTAAAAAGTTATTCCGGTATTTCCCACCGCTTCCCCACAGGCTTATCCACATGGGGTGACGCTGGAATGGGAAAATGGCATCGCTACAGGCCTTATCCGAATCCGGCTTGTCGGTCCCGTTCATGAGCGCGGACTTATCCCATGGTTTTCCCACGGTTATACGGACGTTTTCCTCCGCTTGTTCCGGGGCTTCTCCACATGTTTATCCACAGAACAAAAATACGGCTGCTTGGTATAAAAAATGCGGACGAAAAAAAGCCGGGAAGTTATCCCGGCTTGTTCAGGCACTTGCCCACAGCTTTATCCACAAAGCCGTGGGATGGGCTGCCTGGCTACTTCTTGATCTTCACGGGGCGGGTCCAGCCGTCCAGCGTCACCTGGCGGGCGCGCGACACGGTCAACTTGCCGGCCGGCGCATCCTTGGCCAGCGTGGTGCCGGCGCCCAGGGTGGCGCCCTTGCCCACGGTCACGGGCGCGATCAGCTGGGTGTCGCTGCCGATGAAGCAGTCGTCCTCGATCACGGTGCGGAACTTGTTGGCGCCGTCGTAATTGCAGGTGATGGCGCCGGCGCCGATGTTGACGCGCGAACCGACCGTGGCGTCACCCACGTAGGCCAGGTGGTTGGCCTTGCTGTGCGCGGCGATCTGGCTGTTCTTGATTTCCACGAAGTTGCCGATGTGGACATCTTGCGCCAGTTCCGTGCCCGGCCGCAGGCGCGCATAAGGGCCGATGATGGACGCCTCGCCCACCACCGCTTCCTCGATGTGGCAGAACGGCTTGATGGCGGCGCCGGCCGCGATGCGGGCGTTGACCAGCACGCTATGGGCGCCGATGGTCACACCGTCGCCCAGTTCCACCTTGCCTTCGAACACGCAGCCGACGTCGATGGTGACGTCGCGTCCGCAGATCAACTCGCCGCGCACGTCGATGCGGGCCGGGTCGAGCAGGGTGACGCCCTGTTCCAGCAAACGGTTGGCGATATTGCCCTGGTGGATGCGCTCGAGCTGGGCCAGCTGCACCTTGCTGTTGACGCCCGCCACTTCCCACTGGGCGCCCGGCTGGGCCGACACGACGGGCACGCCATCGGCCACGGCCATGGCCACGATATCCGTCAGGTAGTACTCGCCCTGGGCGTTGTTGTTCGACAGGGCATCGAGCCACGGCTTGAGCTTGCCGCCGGGGACGACCATGATGCCGCTGTTGATTTCCTTGATGGCGCGCTCCGCTTCCGTGGCGTCCTTTTGCTCGACGATGCGCACGATGCGGCCGTCTTCGCGGATGATGCGGCCCAGGCCGAACGGGTCGTCCTGCTCCACCGTCAGGATGGCCAGCTTGTCGTTGCCGGCCGCCTCCACCAAGGCGCGCAGGGTGGCGGCGGTGGTCAGCGGCACGTCGCCATACAGGATCAGGGTGGGCAGCTTATCGTCCAGCGCGGGCAGGGCTTGCTGGACGGCGTGGCCCGTGCCCAGCTGGGGTTCCTGCAGGGCGGTGGCGACCGGCTCGGTCTGCCTGGACAGCAAATCCAGCACGGCCGCGCCGCCATGCCCGTAAATCACGCATAATTGACCGGGAGACAAGCTGCGCGCGGTATCTATCACGTGCGACAACATCGGCTTGCCGGCCACCGGGTGCAATACCTTGGGCAGGGCCGATTGCATGCGTTTGCCCATGCCGGCGGCGAGGATGACTACATTCATAGGCCGTAGAACTCTGAAAGTTGAAAAGATGGAAAAGTTTAACATGCACGCCGCTGCGCTACGGCGCGCGACGCGTCTTTTCCTGCTCGCCATCATGGTGCTGCTGGCCGCCTGCAGCTCGCTGCAACTGGCCTACAACCACGGCGACACGCTGCTCTACTGGTGGCTGGACGGCTATGTGGATCTCGACAGCGACCAGAAGCCGTGGGTCAAGCGCGACATCGGCAACTTCTTCCAATGGCACCGCAAGACCCAGCTGCACGACTACGCCCAGGTGCTGCAGACGGCCCGGCGCCAGCTGCAGGGTACGCCCACGGAGGCGGACTTGCTGGCCGACTACAACGACATCCGCAACCGCACCGAGCAGCTGCTGCTCAAGACCCTGCCCCAGTTGGCCGAACTGGCCCGCGCGCTGCAGCCCCAGCAGATCGCCCAGGTGGAGAAGAAGTTCGCCGCCAACAACGACGATTTCCGCCACAAGAACATGAAGGGCGACCGCGAACACCAGCTCGCCTTCCGCTACGACAAGGCGATGGACCAGTTCGAGCTGTGGTTCGGCCGTTTCAGCCAGGAGCAGCAAGCGGCCATCCGCCAGGCTTCCGACGCCCGTCCGCTCGACAACGCACTGTGGCTGGATGAGCGCATGCGGCGCCAGCAAGCCATCCTGGCCCTGCTGCGGCAAGTGCAGCGCGAGCGGCTGGGCCAGGATGCCACCATGGCACTGATCCGTACCCTGATCGAGGACGGCTTCGCCCGCCGCGACAAATCGGGCGAGCGCCGCGACTTTTTCGAGCTGTACGACCAGGGTACGGCGCAGCTGGTGCTGACCGTGATCCGCCTGGCCACCCCGGCCCAGAAAGCGCACGCCCTCAAGCGCATGCAGGGCTGGATCGACGACTTCAACAGCCTGGCGGAGCAGGCCCGCTGACCAGCGCCAGCAAGGCCGTATGGTATAGTGCTTCCTGTTGAATCAATGACTTAGCCACATGCCCAAGAAGCCTGCCAAGCCCGCAAAGCCCGCCAAAACGCCCGTCCACGGTCCCAAACACAGCAACCAGGTCCGCATCATCGGCGGCGCATGGAAGCGCACGCCGCTGCCCGTGCTGGAAGCGCTGGGCCTGCGTCCGACCCCGGACCGGGTGCGGGAAACCGTGTTCAACTGGATCAACCACTTGCGCGACGGTTATTGGGCCGACGCCCAGGTGCTGGACCTGTTCGCCGGCAGCGGCGCGCTGGGCTTCGAGGCGGCCAGCCGGGGCGCCCAGGCCGTCACCATGGTCGACAGCCACAGCCCCGTGGTGCGCCAGCTGGAAGTGGTCAAGGACAAGCTCAAGGCCGACAACGTCCAGCTGCTGCGGGGCGACGCCCTGGCCGTGGCCCAGGGCGCTGCGGCCCGCGGCCAGCGCTACGACCTGATCTTCCTCGATCCGCCCTACCAGCAGGATTTTCTCGGCCGCACCCTGCCGCTGTGCACTAAACTGATGAAAGAAGGCGGCCTGATCTATGCCGAATCGGGCTTGCCGCTGACCATGGAAGAGGGCGCCGATGTACCGGACTGGCTGGCGCCATGGGAAGTGATCCGGGCCGACAAGGCCGGCATGGTGTACTACCATTTGTTGCGGCTCAAGCCGGCCGCGGCCTGAAGCGAACCCCGCGCCGAGGGAGGCGCTAAAACCCGTCCACATCATGGCGGGCGGCCCCCGATGGGGGCGAACGCCCGTTTTTAAGGCATAATGCGCGTTTATTGGTGCATCTGCAGGGAGCCGCAATGGTTGTAGCCGTTTATCCGGGAACTTTCGATCCGCTGACCCGCGGTCATGAAGATTTGGTGCGCCGCGCATCCGGTCTGTTTGACACGCTGGTGGTCGGCGTTGCCGACAGCAAGAACAAGAAGCCCTTCTTTTCGCTGGACGAACGCCTGACCATCGCCAACGAGGTGCTGGGCCACTATCCCAACGTCAAGGTGCAGAGCTTTTCCGGGCTGCTGAAAGACTTCGTGCGCGAGCATGATGCGCGCGTGATCGTGCGGGGCCTGCGGGCCGTGTCCGACTTCGAGTACGAGTTCCAGATGGCGGGCATGAACCGCTACCTGCTGCCGGACGTCGAAACCCTGTTCCTGACCCCGTCCGACCAGTACCAGTTCATTTCCGGCACCATCGTGCGGGAGATCGCGGTGCTGGGCGGCGACGTGTCCAAGTTTGTTTTCCCATCGGTCGACCGTTGGCTGCAAAAGAAGATTGCCGCCACCCGCGACGAGTAAGCGAGTACTGCCATGGCATTAATAATTACCGACGACTGTATCAATTGCGACGTGTGCGAGCCTGAGTGCCCGAACGACGCGATCTACATGGGCGCCGAAATTTACGAGATCAACCCGGACAAGTGCACGGAATGCGTGGGCCACTTCAATGAGCCCCAGTGCCAGCAAGTATGTCCGGTCAGCTGCATTCCCTTCAATCCGGCCTGGCGCGAGACGGAAGAACAGTTGCGCGCCAAGTTCGAACGGCTGCAGGCCGCCAAGGCTTGATCCCGCCCGCCGCGGACGCCCGTCCGCGGCTTTCCCCCGGTCGCCGCCCTGGTCGCCGGCTGCATGGTCACACTAGGGGTCTCCCTCTAAAATAGCATGAGCGTGCGGCTAATTGGCCGCATTGCGCATCCACGCGCTGCGGCCGGTGGTATATTTCAGCCACGCCAACATCGCGGTCAGCATGCGGGCGGCTTACCACTACCCCATGGAGACAGAATGATCAATCGCAGAACCACCCTGAAAAGCCTGCTGGCCGCCGCCATGCTGGCATCGAGCTTCAGCCTGCCCGCCGTGGCCGCCACGGAAGTGGCCGGCATCAAGTTTGACGACAACATCAGCCTGGCCGGCAAGGAATTGCAACTGAACGGCGCCGGCGTGCGCACCAAGTTGATCTTCAAGGTGTATGCCGTCGGCCTGTACCTGCCGGAAAAGAAATCCACGGTGGCCGACATCCTGGCCCAGCAGGGACCGCGCCGCGTGTCCATCGTCATGCTGCGCGACCTGAGCTCGGAAGATTTCGGCGAAGCCTTCATGGCCGGCCTGAAGGCCAACACGGCCGAAGCGGAGCGGGCCAAGATCCTGCCGCAGACGATGAAGTTCGGGGAAATTTTTGCCCAGATCGCTTCCCTGAAGAAGGGCGACGTGCTGGCGCTGGACTGGACGCCGGGCGAGGGCACCCAGTGCCAGCTGAACGGCAAGAAGATCGGCGCCGTGCTGCCCGACCTGGCCTTCTACAACGCGGTGCTGCGCATTTGGCTGGGCGACAAGCCCGTGGACAGTTCGCTCAAGCCCCACCTGCTGGGCGCGGCAAAATAATGACGGCAATCTGAATTGCTGCGATGCGGCATCGGGGCTAGCCCCCGTGCCCCCGCTTACCTGATCAGGCGCGCGCGGCCAGTGCGCGCAGTTCGGCCGCGTGGCTGGGCGAACCTTCCATCGAGTTCAACATGCGGTTCAGCATCATGGCATCGCGCATCTGACGGCGCTGCAGACGCTCTTCCTTGGTCAATTTGGGCTTAATCACCAGCATCAGCGCCCGGGCTACGCCCAGCAGCAATGGTTTGAACAGCAGCGCCAGCGCCAGTGCCACGCTCAGGCCGGCGGTAATTTGCAGTGCTGCAATCAGGGAAAAATGCGTCGCGGCAGCGTGCGCGAGGGAGATGAAGGTAGACATGATGTTCCGGTACATTTAGAATCTACCGTAACTATAGTGCAGCGCAACATATCCATCCAATTTCATTTCTCGATAACAATTATACTGATCGTGAATGGGATGGCTTATAGTTGACGAGGAAATCATATTTCTTAATTTGCCCGCCTTACTCTACACTTTCCTTCAATCAACTTACTGCTGAGCTGCCATGAGCTTTCTGACGCTGGACTTGAATTTGTTGCGCGTCTTCGACGCCGTGATGACGGAACAAAACCTCACGCGCGCCGCCGGTCACCTGGCCATGACCCAGCCTGCCGTCTCCAACGCCATCAAGCGCCTGCGCGAAAGCCTGGGCGACGAACTGCTGATCCGCACCGCCTACGGCGTCAAGCCCACGCCGCGGGCCGAAACGCTGTGGCCGTCCGTGCGCAGCGCCCTGGCCAGCCTGGAAGCGGCCGTGGCGCCGGAAACGTTCGACGTCTCCAAGGCGCACGCCACTTTCCGCATGGCCATGGCCGACGCCACGGCCGCGTTCTGGCTGCCGTCGCTGATGCGCTCGATCGAGAGCGAAGCGCCGGGCGTGAACGTACGCATGATGCCGCTGACCACGCGCGAACCGCGGCCCATGCTGCTGCGCGGCGACATCGACCTGGCCGTTGGCTTCTTCCCCGGGGTGGCGGCCCAGTTGTCGAGCGATATCGGTTCGCCCATCCGCCATGAACGGCTGTACTCGGGCCACTATGTGTGCGTGATGCGGCGCGACCATCCGCTGGCCAAGGCCGAACTGACGCTGGACAACTACTGCGCCGCCAACCACTTGCTGGTCAGTTTTTCGGGCCGGGCCCACGGCCTGGTGGACGAGGCGCTGGCCCAGCTGCAGCGCGAGCGCCGCATCCTGCTGACGGTCAACCAGTTCTTCACGGCCGGGCGGGTGGTGGCCAATTCCGACCTGATCACCGTGCTGCCGCGCCACCTGATCGCTTCCACCGGCATGACGGACGCCCTGATCTCCAAGGATCTGCCGTTCACGCTGCCGGCCGTGCACCTGGACATGCTGTGGCACGAGCGCGATGCCCGCAGCCCGGCCCACAAATGGCTGCGCCAGCACCTGGAAGGCATGAACACCGTGGCCCAGCGCACCGCCCCCGGCACGGCGCCGAAGAACGACACTTACTGACACCAGTCTAGCCAGTCCGGCCGCGCTCAGCCGTGGCCGCTGGACTTGTAGCCGACCCGGAAGCCGCCCCAGTGGCGGCCGTCCACGTAGATGGGCGCCGACAGGTCGTGCATCACTTCCCCCGTATCGCGCTTGTAGGTCTGCAACAGGAACGGCTTGGTGTTGGCGCCGCAGCGCTTGCCCGTGCGGTCGCTGAAGATGCGCTTGGTGCGGTTGTTGACAAAGTCCACTTCATAATTGCCCGTCAGCGGCTGGGAAAACTTCCGGTTGTGGGTGGGGAAATAGCCATTGTTATCCACAGCGCCCGCGTAAGTCAGCTGGGGCAGGGCCCGCAGCACGGCTTCCTGCAGCTCCGGCAGCGCGCGGTCGGTGAAAGCGTCGAAGCGGGTGCTGTGCTTGGGCGGGTCCGTGTTCGGGATGGGCTGGTAGTGGCGGTCGAACAGGGCTTCGCGCGTGATCTGGCCGCTGGCGATGGCTTGCGAGAAAATCTTGCCCACCTCCAGCGCCGCCTGCTGGGTCGCGATGCGGATCGCATCGTGCGACGTTTCGATGGCCGTGTCGCCCAGCGCGGCCGTAATGACTTCGGCCCGCTCGGCCAGGGCCATGGCGGAACCGGCCGCCCGCGGCAACTCGGCGTCGGTCGACAGCATGCTGTCGTGGATGCGGCGGATGGCGTCGGCGATGTCGTGCGTGGTGGCCACCTGCTCGCGCGAGGCGCGGGCGATCTGGCCGATCTCGTCTTCCGACACGCCCGACGAACGTTCTATATTGCCCAGCAAGCCATGCACGGTTTCCACGTTGCCGGCCGCGGCGCTGACGGCGGCCGCCAGCGTGTGCATGCCGGTGGTGGCCTTTTCGGCCTGTTCATTGATTTCCCGCACCATGTGGCTGATTTCGTCGGTCGCCTCCTTGGTGCGCATGGCCAGCTGGCGCACTTCGCCCGCCACCACGGCAAAGCCGCGCCCGTGCTCGCCGGCGCGGGCCGCCTCGATGGCGGCGTTCAGGGCCAGCAAATTGGTACGGGCGGAAATTTCGCTGATCGCTTCCGTGAAACCGTAGATGCGGCGCGAATTGGCTTGCAGGTCCGTCATCACGGTGGCTGCCGCCTGGGCGTCCTGGCGCGCCGCGCTGATGCGCTGCAAGCCCTGGTCCGCTTCCTTGCGGCCGGTCTCCGTTTCCGCCCGCACCTGGGACGCCACCTTGGCCGCGCGCTCGGCGTTGGCGGCAATGCGTTCGATGGTGGCGACGTTGCGGCCGGAACTGTCGGCGATGTCGCTGGCCGTTTCCACGTCCAGCTCGATCTTCTTCTTGACGGAGTCGACGAAGTACGACGTTTCCGCCGCGCCTATCATGATGGCGTCGATCGCCTCACCGACCGTGTGGGCAAAGCGGTGCGCGCCGTCATCGTCGGCATTGCGCCGGCCCAGCGTGACGATCAGCGCACCGGCCAACGCGGCCGGCGCCGCATACAGTAGCGGACCGCCGCCGCCCACGGCCAGCGATACCAGATAGGCGAGGCCTGTGCCGCCCGCCGTCGCCCCCAGCAGCCACGCTCCCTGGCGCACTGTCGTCTGCTGCAAGAATTTCATTCGTCCTCCGTCACAGCAGGGCCATGTCCGCCGCGCATGCGTTGTCCCGGATGCGAATGCATCCAGTGCCACAAACTAATTCCAAAATACAACAGAACTTAATCTGGCTCAATCGCTATTTGTGACTAGAACGCGCCGGGCCGTGCTATTTGATGGGCAGCTTGGTGGTATTCTTCACTTCTTCCATGACGGCGTAGGTGTGCGTTTCGCGCACGCCTTTTTGCAGCAGCGTCTTGCCCAGGAATTCGCGGTAGGCAGCCATGTCCTTGACGCGGGCCTTGACCAGGTAGTCAAAGCCGCCGGCAACCATGTGGCACTCCAACACTTCCGGGATCACTTGCACGCTTTGCTTGAAGGCGTCGAACACTTCCGGCGTGGTGCGGTCGAGCACGACTTCGATGAACACCAGCAGCGACACGTCGAGCAGCTGCGGATTGAGCTGGGCCGTGTACCCCATGATGTAGCCCGATTCGTGCAGCTTGCGCACCCGTTCCAGGCAGGCGGCCGGCGACAGGTTGACGCGGGCGGCCAGCTCGACGTTGCTGATGCGGCCGTCGCTCTGCAGTTCCATCAGAATTTTCTTGCTGATTTTGTCCAGCATACCGCTTTCTCCCCCATTAATTTTATTTGGTTAAATTGTCTCACCAAAAACTATCTATTGCTAGCCCCCTGCAATACCAGAATTAATCCAGAAGATTCCCCTTTACAATCAAATCATCAGCAGTTCACAGTTTTGGATGCCGATTACGCTCGCCAGTGCTATGCCTGCCGGGCGTTTTTTGCTGCGTGGACTCATAAATATCTTCTACTTAAGAGTATTCCATGCACCCAGCCGTCACTCCGGTTTCTTCCACTCCCTTTGCCGCACTTCAAGCGGAAATCCTGCGCGACCCCACGCCTGTGCGCGCCGCCATCACCGCCGCCTACCGCCGCGACGAGGCGACGGCCGTGCAATGGCTGCTGGGCCAGGTGCGCGCCGGCGACCACGCTTCCGGTGAGCAAGCCCGGCAACTGGCGCACAAGCTGGTCAGCGCCGTGCGCGAAAAACGCACCCGCTCGTCCGGCGTGGACGCGCTGATGCATGAATTCTCGCTGTCGTCGGAAGAAGGCGTGGCCCTGATGTGCCTGGCCGAAGCGCTGCTGCGCATTCCCGACAGCGCCACGGCCGACCGCCTGATCGCCGACAAGATCAGCAAGGGCGACTGGCGCAAGCACCTGGGCGAGTCGCCTTCGCTGTTCGTCAACGCCGCCACCTGGGGCCTGCTGATCACGGGCAAGCTGGTCAGCACCAGCAGCGAAACCGGTCTCGGTTCGGCCATGACCAAGCTGATCGCCAAGGGCGGCGAACCGCTGATCCGCAAGGGCGTGGACCTGGCCATGCGCATGCTGGGCAACCAGTTCGTGACGGGCCAGACCATCGACGAGGCCATCAAGAACGGGCGCGACAACGAAGCGCGCGGCTACCGCTATTCCTACGACATGTTGGGCGAAGCGGCCCTGACGGACGCGGATGCGGCCAACTATTACGCCTCCTACGAAACGGCGATCCACGCCATCGGCAAGGCGTCGAACGGGCGCGGCATCAAGGACGGCCCCGGCATTTCCGTCAAGCTGTCGGCCCTGCATCCCCGCTACAGCCGGGCCCAGCGCGCGCGCGTGATGGACGAACTGCTGCCGCGCGTGAAACAGCTGGTGCTGATGGCCAAGCACTACAACATCGGCCTGAACATCGACGCGGAAGAGGCGGACCGGCTGGAATTGTCGCTGGACCTGATGGAGGCCATGGCCTTCGATCCGGAGCTGGCCGGTTTCGACGGCATCGGCTTCGTGGTCCAGGCTTACCAGAAACGTTGCCCCTTCGTCATCGACTACCTGATCGACCTGGCCAAGCGCAGCGGCCGCAAGTTCATGGTGCGGCTGGTCAAGGGCGCTTATTGGGATGCGGAAATCAAGCGCGCCCAGGTGGACGGCATGAGCGGCTATCCGGTCTACACGCGCAAGGTGTACACGGACGTGTCCTACCTCGTGTGCGCGCAAAAACTGCTGGGCGCCACGGCCGTCATCTACCCGCAGTTCGCCACCCACAACGCGCAAACCCTGGCCACCATCTACACCTGGGCCAAGCGCGACGGCGTGACGGACTATGAATTCCAGTGCCTGCACGGCATGGGCGAAACCCTGTACGACCAGGTGGTGGGCAAGGACAACCTGGACAAGGGTTGCCGCATCTACGCCCCCGTCGGTTCGCACGAGACGCTGCTGGCCTACCTGGTGCGCCGCCTGCTGGAAAACGGCGCCAATTCCTCGTTCGTGAACCAGATCGTCGATGCCAATGTCCCCATCGAATCGCTGGTCCAGGACCCGCTGCAACAGGCGCGCACGCTGGGCGGCTCGCCCCATCCGGCCATCGCGCTGCCGCAAGCCATGTTCGGCGCCGAGCGCAAGAATTCGGCCGGCATCGACCTGGCCAACGAAGACGTGCTGCGCGCGCTGGCCGATGCACTGGCCGTGCCGCGCAGCTGGCGCGCCGCACCGCTGCTGGAAGGCGCCGTCAGCGTGGGCCAGCCGTCGCAAGCGGTCACCAACCCGGCCCAGCGCACGGACGTGGTGGGCCAGCTGGTCGAAGCCAGCGCGGCCGACGTGGAAACGGCGCTGGCCAGCGCCAGCCAGTACGCCATGGACTGGCAGACGACGGAACCGTCACTGCGCGCGGCCGCCCTGGGCCGCGCCGCCGACCTGTTCGAAACCCACCAGCTGGAGCTGATGACGCTGGCGATCCGCGAAGCGGGCAAGTCGCTGCCCAACGCCATCGCCGAAATCCGCGAAGCCGTCGACTTCCTGCGCTACTACGCGGGCCAGGTGCAGGGCGCCACCAACACGCTGGCGCTCGGTCCCGTGACCTGCATCAGCCCGTGGAACTTCCCGCTGGCCATCTTCACGGGCCAGGTGGGCGCGGCGCTGGCCGCCGGCAACGTGGTGCTGGCCAAGCCGGCCGAGCAAACGCCGCTGATCGCCTTCCGCGCCGTGGAACTGCTGCACGAAGCGGGCATACCCCGCAGCGCGCTGCAATTCCTGCCCGGCCGTGGCGAAGTGGTGGGCGCCGGACTGTGCAACGACGCCCGGGTCAAGGGCGTCATCTTCACCGGTTCGACGGAAGTGGCGCAACTGATCAACCGCACGCTGGCGCGCCGCGCCGTGGCCGAAAACACGGACATTCCGCTGATCGCGGAGACGGGCGGCCAGAACGCCATGATCGTCGACTCATCCGCCCTGCCGGAGCAGGTGGTGCAGGACGCCATCTCGTCCGCCTTCGACAGCGCCGGCCAGCGTTGCTCGGCCCTGCGCGTGCTGTTCCTGCAGGAAGATATCGCCGACAAGACCATCAAAATGCTGAAAGGCGCCATGCTGGAGCTGAAAGTCGGCAATCCCGACCGGCTGGCGACGGACATCGGCCCCGTGATCGACGCGGAAGCGCAGCACAACCTGCTGGGCCACATCAACCGCATGAAGCAGACGGCCGTCAGCCATTTCGCGCTGGAATTGCCGCTCAACGTGGCCGGCACCTTCGTGCCGCCGACCGTGATGGAAATCCGCTCGCTGAGCGAACTGAAGCAGGAAGTGTTCGGCCCCGTGCTGCACGTGATCCGCTACAAGCGAGCCGACCTGGCCAAGCTGGTAGAGCAAATCAACGCCAGCGGCTACGGCCTGACGCTGGGCATCCACTCGCGAATCGATGAAACCATCGAGTTCATCAGCTCACGCGCCCATGTGGGCAACATCTACGTCAACCGCAACATCGTGGGCGCCGTGGTCGGCGTGCAGCCGTTCGGCGGCGAAGGCAAATCGGGCACAGGTCCGAAGGCGGGCGGCCCCCTGTACCTGAAACGCCTGCAGCGCGGGGCCGCCATCGTGGCCCAGCACGGCCACCAGGGTTCGGCCGCGCTGGACGGGTTGGCCGTGTGGGCCAGGATGCATGGCCAGGAACGTCTGGCCAGCCTGACGGAGCAATACAGCCGCACCACCATGCTGGGCAGCACCACCGTCCTGCCTGGTCCGACGGGCGAGCGCAACACGCTCAGTTTCGTGGGCCGCGGCGCCATTGTCTGCGCCGCGACGACGGCGGCCTGCCTGCTGAACCAGCTGTCGGCCACCCTGGCGACGGGCAACATCGCCCTGATGAGCACTGAAACAGCCTGTTTGCTGCCGGCCGACCTGCCGGCGGACGTCATGGAGCGCATCCGCCCGGTCGCCTCGCTGGAGCAGCTGGACGGCGAGTTCCAGGTCGCGCTGGTGGAATCGTCGCTCGTCAACGCCCTGCGCCCGCAGCTGGCGGCCCGTGACGGGGCCCTGGTGGCGTTAATCGACACCAACGAGGATGGCGCCATCCCCCTGTGGCGTTTGCTTGCCGAGCGCGCCCTGTGCGTCAACACGACGGCAGCGGGCGGCAACGCCAGCCTGATGACGCTGGAAGCTTAAAAAAATGGGGACGTACCCCATTTCCTGTCCAGCCGCAGAAAAAAGGGGTACGTCCCATTTTTTATTTGGATCAGCGGAAGGGAACTATGCTGCAGGCACAACGCCAGAGGCATAGTGCAAAATTTTAATGGGGACGTACCCTATTTTCGGCTCAACCTGCCGGAAATGGGGTACGTCCCCATTTTTTTTATGGGGCGCGGCAGAAGCGCTGGAGGATGTCGAAGGCGTAGGGGGAGGCGACGGTTTTGACGAAATGCATGAAGTCGGTGGCGGCGTCTTCATTGGCTTTGTCGGAGATCGTGCGGATCACGGCAAACGGGATGCCCAGCTCGAAACATACTTGCGCCACGGCGGCGCCTTCCATTTCCACCGCCAGCAGGGCGGGCAGGGCCGCTTTGAGCTGCATGACCTGGCCCCGCTTGCCTATGAACTGGTCGCCGCTGGCGATCAATCCCAGGTGCAACTGCGGTTTGTCCAGTTTGAACGCTTGCGCCGTTGCCGCGCCAATCACGCTGTCCAGGCCATGTTCGATGCATTGCCGGGCAGCGCCAGCCATGCGCTCGCTTAATTTCACGTCCGTTTCAAAATGCGACAGGCCCGTCAGCGGGATCTGGTAACGCGGAAACAGGGGACTGGCGTCGAAATCGTGCTGAACCAGCGATTCGGCCACCACGATATCCCCGACATTGACGCCGGCATCGGCACTTCCGGCCACGCCCGTGAACACGATGTGGGTAACTTCGAACTTTTCCACAAGGATTGCGGCTGTCATGGCCGCTGCAACCTTGCCTATACGCGATAGAACGCACACAGCGTCGATTTCCCACAACTTCCCTGCCGTGTACTCCCGCATGCCGTGCATGAGCTTGTAGGGCCCTTCCATGGCTTCTATCAGCCCGTGCTGTTCTTCAGCCAAAGCGCTAATGATGCCTAAACGCAAAGTTTTCTGTGTCTTCATCGTCCTGGATGCGATTTTTCAGGGTGGACAAGGTCCGTTTTTTCCACCGCTGGCCGTTGCTTAGTGTTTTATATAAAGATGTATATATAAACCTGATAGTAGATAGTAAACCGGCACTTTTCTGTGGATAAGCTGGTAAACCATAACAAAATCATGGTCTTACCATGCAGAAAACCAGATGCACAAGCATTGTATCTACGGCGGATGGATTTGGGACAAAAAAAATCGTGTGTACAAGTCGCGGGTTTTCCCACATCTCATCCTGTGGATATGCAGGCGCTTATCCACAGCAGAGCATCGTCAACAGCGCGTTTAGAGCCGTTTGTTGTCCAGCTTTGCCGTTCTGGATGCGAAGCAGGTGCTTGTAGCACGGTTTTTTAGAACGGCAGTTAACGAATTTTTTTGAGCGGCCTGCGGCTTTTGCTCTTTAGTTGTTTACAAAAGTTTTATATCAAAATAGTAGTAGTAGTAAACGTGCAAATTCCTGTGGATAAGTCGGTTAACGGCTTAAAAATCATTCGTTTACGGCATAGATAAGGTCTTGCATAATCGTTGTATCAGTTCAGGAGCAATTCTGTATAAAATGCCGGCCTTGGGACAAATTTGTCCTTACGCACAAGTCGTCCTGTGGATATCCAGCCGGTTGTCCACAGCTCAAACGCCGTTTTTGAGCTGTTTTTCGAGTTCTGCCTCTGAAATCGGCCTGGAAAACAGGAATCCCTGGCCAAAATCACAATTTGCCGCCTTCAGCACCTGCAATTGCTGGGGCGTTTCTATGCCTTCGGCGATCACCCGTATGTCCATTTTG
This sequence comes from Rugamonas sp. FW305-51, assembly GCF_058786935.1. Lineage (NCBI taxonomy): Bacteria > Pseudomonadati > Pseudomonadota > Betaproteobacteria > Burkholderiales > Oxalobacteraceae > Rugamonas > Rugamonas sp. FW305-51. The sequence continues at coordinate 207,294 of NZ_JBYSZG010000003.1, read as the reverse complement.
TGCGCCATGGCGATTATGGCCTCGCATAAGGCGATGCCATCCGTCCCTTCCGCCAGGTTGGAGACGAACAGCGGGTCGATCTTGATGTAATCGATGTCGTAACGCTTGAGAAACGCGAGCGAGGCGTAGCCGCTGCCGAAATCGTCGAGCGACAATTGCATGTGGGCCCGCTGCAGCGCTTTCAAGTGCTCGGAAACGGCGCTGGCCTGATCCAGCAGCAAGTTTTCCGTCACTTCGATGATGATGTTGTGGGGATCGAGCTCCAGACTGGCCAGATAGGCCAGCCATTGCTGGAAATTGTTGCCGTCATCGCGGAACTGCCAGGCTGATTTGTTCACGCAAATAGGGAAATCGGCCGCGCCGGCGTCGCGCAGCCGGCGCGCCGCGTCGGCCGCCCGGCGAAATACCCAGTCGCCTATGCCGACGATCATGCCCGTATTTTCAGCAATACTGATGAAATCGGCCGGATTGAGCAGGCCGCGCCGCGGATGTTCCCAGCGGACCAACGCTTCGGCCTTGCAAATCCGCCCGCTGGCCAGCTCGACGATGGGCTGGAACAGGATGCGCAGCTGGTCATGGCTGACGGCATCGCGCAATTCATTGCTCAACTCTAAGCGGGTGCGGGTCGCTTCTTCCATGAATGGCGCGAAATAGCTGAAACGGTTGCGACCTTGTTGCTTGGCCGCATACATGGCCTGGTCGGCGTTTTGCATCAGCACATCGGCGCTGGCGCCATCGTCGGGATACAGGGTGATGCCGATGCTGGCAGAAATGTGGGCAACTTCCTGCTCCAGGTGGAAAGGCGTGCTCATCTGTTTGAGAATTTCCTGGGCAATACGCACCACGTCGCCGGAATTGTGCAGCTCGCTCAAGATGACGGTGAATTCATCCCCGCCCAGCCTGGCCACGACATCGCTGCCGCGGACGCTGGCGGTAAGACGGATCGCCACTTCCTTGAGCAACAGATCGCCCTTGTCATGGCCCAGCGTGTCGTTGACTTCCTTGAAATAGTCGAGGTCGACGAACACCAGCGCCATGGGCAGCAGGGAACGGTCCGTTTTTTTCATTTCCAGCCGCAAATGCTCATGGAACATGCGCCGGTTCGGCAGGCCGGTGAGGGTGTCGAAATTGGCTTGCCGCCAGATTAGTTCTTCGGATGCCTTTTTCTTGGTGATGTCGGAGAACAAACCCACGTGCCGGAAAGCTTTACCGTCCTTGTCGTAGACGGTGTTGAAACGCAGCGACACCAGGTAGTGCTCGCCGTTCTTGTGTTGATGCCACAATTCGCCTTCCCACTGGCCGCTGGCGGAGATCGATTGCTCCATCCGATGGAAAAAGTTCTCGTCCTGGCGACCGGAAGTCAGTTCATAGGCGTGATGGCCGACCACTTCCTGTTCCGCGTAGCCGCTCAGGCGGGTAAAAGCATTGTTGACGGAAAGGATGCGCCCTTCCGCATCCGTCACCATCATCCCTTCGCTGCTGTTGCGGTACATCAAAGCGCCCAATTGTTCGCTTTCCGACAATTTCGCCTTCGTTTCGCGGCTGGAAACGTACAGCTGACGGTAGCGCAGTTCCCGTTCTTCCAGCCTGGTGTAGGTGCGCAGCGAAAAATGGCCGCCGGCCAGCATTAGCGTGAGCAGCAGCCCGAGCCCAGCGCCGGCAATCCAGGTATTGCGTTCGACGATGCGATTCGATTCCCGGGCGGAACTGCCGACGACAACGATCAGCGGAAACTCATCCAAAACCCGGTAGCTGAAGACGCGTGGCAAGCCATCAATCGAGCTGGTGGCCTGATAGGTGCCAAATTTGCTCTTGCGTACATTGTCGAACAAGGGCGTGGCATCGAGATTGCGGCCGAACGCTGCTTCAAAATTGGGCGCGCGGGCAATGATCTTGCCTTTGCCGTGGACCAGGGCAATCGACACATCCGGGCTGAAGCGCGAATCGTCGAATACTTTGGCGAAACGGTTGGCATCGAGCGGAGCAACGATGACGCCGAGAAATTCACCTTTTGCGTTTTCCACCCGGCGGCTCAGCGCGAACAGGCGCTGCTTGCCGGCCTGGCCGACCATGGGTTCACCAACGTAGAGACCGGAAATCCGGTCCTTGCCTAGATGCACTTTGAAATAGTCGCGGTCGGCGTAGGAAATGCCGGCCACTTGCAGATTATTGGAGGCGGCGACGGCAATTCCGTGGGCGTCGATGAAGGTGATCCAGTAATCGCGGGTGAAGGTTGCGCCGCGGGATGAGAGCAGTGCGGTAATGGTGCTGGCCGACGCTGCCTGTTGTGGCGACAAGACTTCGATCGCATTGGCAAAACCGGTCAGCGACAGGTCGATGAACTGGATCGAATAGACGACGTGGGCTTCCATCGCCTGCACGTAGTGTTCGGTTTGCTTGCGGATGGCGACCTTGCGTTCCTGGTCGGCCGACTGGATCTGGATGACGACAACGGCGACGGCCAGGACAGCCATCAGCGCCAAACCGATCAACAGACGTGCGCGAAAGCGCAGATACGAACGCGAACGTACTGGTTTTTCCGTGACCTGGACCTTGTTCATGGCAACAATTCCTGCGTCACCATAGCAATGGCCACGGTGAGCAGCGCTCTCCGACAGGCAAGACAGGAAAGTTTGCGCTGTTTGAACAAGATGGCTCCGGCATGGGCAGGTTCAATCGCTTGCGGTTTCAGTATAGGGGAACGGATAGTGAGTAAGCGCAATTTTTCCGCGTCGCGCAGCGCGAGCTGCGCCCGCTTGTGGTTTTGCAGCCGCGTCCCGGTTTTTCTTCGCGTCGCGTTGGCTTTGGTTTACTGTAAAGACGTATATAAAAATAGTAGTAGTTGTTAACGTAGACATGTTTCTGTGGATAAGTCCGCATTTTGAATTAGAATCAAGCGTTTGCGCGATGCATAAGCAGGCGCGTAAACCTTGTATGACCGGGGAACTGTTTTGGGATAAAAAAACGGCTTCCGACTTTTCATTTGTTTACTCACATTTGGCGCCTGTGGATATCCAGAGACTTATCCACAAGAAAAACGGCCGATTTTGCCGGTTTTTTGTGCATGAACTGCCGCGGGACGATGTTTCAGGAGGAATTGCATGGATTTACGTAATCTTTTTCCACACCCCATCATCCAGGGCCCGACAGCTGGCGGACCCAATACGCCGGCCCAGGTGGCGGCAGTATCGAACGCCGGCGCGCTGGGTTCGCTGGCCGGTTCGCTGCTCTCGCCCGACACCTTGCGGGCCCAGGTGGCCCAGATCCGCGACCTGACGGACCGCCCTTTTTGCCTCAATTTCTTTGTGTTGCAGACGCCGGCGCCCGATCCTGCCGAGGTGGCGGCGGGCGTCGCCTTGCTGAAGCCCGTGTGGTCGGCCCTGGGCTGGTCGGACCTGCCGGCGCCGGCCAAGTGGTGCGAGGATTTTTCCGCCCAGTTTGAAACGCTGATCGAGCTGAAACCGGCCGTGGCCAGTTTCACGTTCGGCATCCTGAGCGCGGAGCAGGTGGCACGGCTGCACGGGGCCGGCATCGCCGTGATCGGCACCATCACCACGGCCGAGGAAGCGCTGGCCTGGCAGGAACGGGGCGCCGATGCCGTGATCGCGTCGGGTGTGGAGGCGGGCGGCCATCGCGGCACCTTCCTCGGTCCGCAAACGGAGGCGACGTTGACCACTTTCGAGCTGTTGCCACAGGTGGTGGCGGCCGTGCGCATTCCCGTGATCGCAGCCGGCGGCATCATGGACGGCGCCGACATCAAGCGGGCCCTGAAGGCGGGCGCCCAGGCGGTGCAGATGGGCACGGCATTTCTTGTCACGGACGAATCGGCCATCCAGCCCGCGTACAAGCAGCGTTTGCTCACGGCGGGCACGCACCCGACCCGGCTTACGCGCAGTTTTTCCGGCCGTTACGCGCGCGGGCTGGACAACCGTTTCATGCAGATGATGGCGGCTGTGGAGCAGCAAGTTCCTGCTTACCCCGTGCAAAATGCGCTAACTGGCAGCATCCGCGCGGAAGCGGCCAAACGGGGCGATACCGAATTCATGTCCCTGTGGTGCGGCACGGGCGTGGCGCGGGCTCGCCCCATGCCGGCCGCGCAACTGGTGCAGACTTTGCTGGCGGAAATCGCCGCCGCGTGAACGGTTTTTGCAGCCGGTAACTTTATCGTGGAGGAACGGGCATTGGAATCAGCGGGAGAGTACGACTACATCATCGTCGGGGCCGGTTCGGCCGGTTGCGTGCTGGCCAACCGGCTCAGCCGTGACAAGGATGCCCAGGTATTGCTGATCGAGGCGGGCGGCAAGGATGATTATGTGTGGATCCATATTCCCGTCGGCTATCTGCATTGCATCGGCAATCCGCGCACGGACTGGCTGTACCGCACGGAAGCCGATGCCGGCCTGGGCGGACGCAGTTTGATGTATCCGCGCGGCAAAGTGCTGGGCGGCAGTTCCTCCATCAACGGCATGATCTACATGCGGGGCCAGGCGGGCGACTACGACCGCTGGGCCGAGCTGACGGACGACCCCAGCTGGCGCTGGGATGCCGTCTTGCCTCTGTTCAGGCAAAGCGAGGATTACCATGGCGGCGCCTCGGCCATCCATGGCGCGGGCGGCGAGTGGCGGGTGGAAAAACAACGGCTGTCGTGGCAGATACTGGACGCGTTCCGCGACGCGGCCGCACAGACCGGCATCGCCAGGGTGGACGATTTCAACGGCGGCGACAACGCCGGCTGCGGCTACTTCGACGTCAACCAGAAACGGGGCATACGGTGGAACACGGCCAAGGCTTTCCTGCGGCCCGCCGCGGCCCGGCCCAACCTGACCATCATGACGGGGTGCCACGTGGAACGGTTGCTGATCGAGCAGGGCGAGCATGGTCCTGTTTGCCGCGGCGTGCAGTTCACGGGCGGCGGCACGGCCTGGAGCGCGCGTGCCAGGCGGGAGACCTTGCTGACGGCCGGCGCCATCGGCTCGCCGCAGATTCTGCAGCTGTCGGGCATCGGGCCGGCGGCGCTGCTGCAGTCGCACGGCATCGCGCCCGTGCTGGACCTGGCCGGCGTGGGCGAGAACCTGCAAGACCATCTGCAACTGCGCATGGTGTTCAAGGTGCAGGGGGCGAAAACCCTCAACACCATGGCCAGCACCTGGTATGGCAAGATGAAAATCGGACTCGAATATGCGCTGCGGCAAAGCGGGCCTATGGCTATGGCGCCGTCGCAGCTGGGGGCGTTCGCCAGGTCCGATCCCGGCCTGGCCACGCCGGACCTGGAATACCACGTCCAGCCTTTATCGCTGGAGAAATTCGGCGAACCGTTGCATGCGTTTCCCGCCTTTACGGCCAGCGTCTGCCACTTGCGGCCCACCTCGCGCGGCCAGGTGCGCATCGTGTCGGCCGATTCCCACGCGGCGCCGGCCATCGCGCCCCATTACCTGAGCACGGCGGAAGACCGCAAGACGGCCGCCGCCGCGCTGGCGCTGACGCGTCGCATCGTGGCCGCGCCCGCATTGCAGAAATATGGTCCCGAGGAATTCAAGCCGGGCTTGCACTACCGCACCGAGGACGAGCTGGCCCAGGCGGCGGGCGCCATCGGCACCACGATTTTCCATCCGGTGGGCACTTGCAAGATGGGCCGGGCCGGCGACGCCGCGGCCGTGGTCGACAGCGCCTTGCGCGTGATCGGGGTGGGGGGCTTGCGTGTGGTGGATGCGTCGGTGATGCCGAATATTACTTCCGGTAACACCAACTCACCTACTATCATGATCGCGGAGAAAGCAGCCGGACTGATCCATGCGGCCTGGAATGTCCGCTAGGAATGTCGTTTTTTGACTATCCCAGCCGTACATTTGATAGCGATGGATCAAAAATTAATGGTATTTATACTGTATTGTTAGCTAAATTGTTAGCCTGTATGATCTAAAAAAATTTGTCGTTTGCAAAGAATAACTAGGAGACAGGATGTCCAGCGTTATCTTGGAAACAAAGAATTTGACCAAGGAATTCAAGGGATTCACTGCGGTCAACGGCGTGAATTTGAAGGTCCAGCGCGGCCACATCCACGCGCTGATCGGACCCAACGGCGCGGGCAAGACCACTTGCTTTAACCTGCTCACCAAATTCCTCGTCCCCACCTCCGGCCAGATCCTGTTCAACGGCAAGGACATCACGGCCGACAAGCCGGCCCAGATCGCCCGCATGGGCGTGATCCGTTCCTTCCAGATTTCCGCTGTTTTCCCCCACCTGACGGTGCTGCAGAACGTGCGCATCGGCCTGCAGCGCCAGCTGGGCACCAGTTTCAATTTCTGGCAAAGCGAGCGCAGCCTGTCCACGCTCAATGCGCGCGCCATGGAGTTGCTGGCTGAAGTGGATCTGACGGAATTCGCCGACACGGTCACGGTCGACATGCCTTACGGGCGCAAGCGGGCGCTGGAAATCGCCACCACGCTGGCGATGGAACCGGAACTGATGCTGCTCGACGAGCCGACCCAGGGCATGGGCCACGAAGACGTGCACCGTGTTACCGAACTGATCAAGAAGGTGTCGGCCGGCCGCACCATCCTCATGGTCGAACACAACATGAAAGTGGTGTCCGGCATCTGCGACAAGATTTCCGTCCTGCAGCGCGGCGCCATGCTGGCCGAAGGCAGCTACGCGGAAGTGTCGAACAATCCCCAGGTGATGGAAGCCTACATGGGCACGGAAGCGGCTGTGCTGGAAGGAGCCCACTGATGACGACGGCCGCACTGGAAATATCGAACCTGCAAGCCTGGTATGGCGAATCGCACATCCTGCACAACGTCGACCTGAGGGTGCAGCCGGGCGAGGTGGTCACGCTGCTGGGACGCAACGGCGCCGGCCGTACCACCACCATGCGCGCCATCATGGGCCTGACGGGCGCCCGCAAGGGTTCGATCAAGGTCAACGGGGTGGAAGCGATCGGCTTGCCCACCCACAAGGTGGCCCACCTGGGCGTCGGCTATTGCCCCGAGGAGCGCGGCATTTTCTCGTCGCTGTCGACGGAGGAAAACCTGATGTTGCCGCCGCAGCTGGCCACGGGCCAGCAGGGCATGTCGGTGGCAGAAATCTACGCCATGTTCCCCAACCTGGAGGAACGCAAGCACAGCCAGGGCACGCGGCTGTCGGGCGGCGAGCAGCAGATGCTGGCCGTGGCCCGCATCCTGCGCACGGGCGCCCGATTGCTGCTGCTGGACGAGATTTCCGAAGGCCTGGCGCCCGTCATCGTGCAGGGCCTGGCCCGCACGATCACCACGCTCAAGGCCAAGGGCTACACCATCGTCATGGTGGAACAGAATTTCCGTTTCGCCGCGCCGCTGGCGGACCGGTTCTATGTGATGGAACACGGGCAGATCGTGGAAACCTTTGTTGCGTCCGAATTGAGCGCCAAGATGCCGGTGCTGACCGAGCTGCTGGGCGTGTAGTGCTGTTGTTTCACTGACTAAGAAGTCGTTTCAAAATGACCATGGCGAGGCGTGGCGACGAAGGCAGTGCGCCTGCACGGCAAGCAGCCACAACGAAGCCATGGGCTTTTTGAGACGACTTCCAACAATACCAATCCTGAACGGAGACAATATGAAACTCAAGACCATCGCCATCGCCACCACCGCCGTCTGCGCCATGGGGCTGTCCATTGCCGCGCAAGCCCAGGTATCGGGCGATACCATCAAGATCGGTTTCATCACCGACATGTCCGGCCTGTATTCCGACATCGACGGTCCCGGCGGGGCGGAAGCGATCAAGATGGCGATCGCCGACGCGGGCGTGGTCATCGCCGGCAAGAAGGTCGAGTTCATTTCCGCGGATCACCAGAACAAGGCCGACATCGCCGCCTCCAAGGCGCGCGAATGGTTCGACCAGCAGGGCGTGGACTTGCTGGTGGGCGGCACCAATTCCGGCGCCAACCTGGCCATGGCCAAGGTGGCGGCCGAGAAGAAGCGCGTGTTCATCTCCATCGGTGCCGGCTCGGCCCGCCTGACGAACGAGGAATGCACGCCCTACACCGTGCATTACGCCTACGACACGGTGGCGCTGGCGCGCGGCACGGGCGGCGCCATCGTCAAGCAGGGCGGCAAGAACTGGTATTTCCTGACGGCCGACTATGCCTTCGGCCAGTCGCTGGAGAAGGATACGGCCGACGTGGTCAAGGCCAACGGCGGCAAGGTGCTGGGCAGCGTCAAGCATCCGCTGTCGGCGTCGGACTTCTCGTCCTTCCTGCTGCAGGCGCAGTCGTCGGGCGCGCAGATCCTGGGCCTGGCCAATGCGGGCGGTGACGCCATCAACTCGATCAAGGCCGCCAACGAGTTCGGCATCACCAAGAAGATGAAGCTGGCCGGTTTGCTGATGTTTATCAACGACATCCACTCACTGGGCCTGAACCTGACCCAGGGCATGTATTTGACGGACGGCTGGTACTGGGACATGAACGCCGACACCCGCGCCTGGGCCAAGCGCTACTTCGAGAAGATGAAGAAGGAACCGTCGATGCTGCAGGCGGCCGACTATTCGGCCGTGAGCAACTACCTGAAGGCCGTCAAGGCCGGCGGCACGGACGATGCCGACAAGGTGATGGCGCGCCTGAAGTCGACCAAGATCAACGACATGTTCGCCAAGGGCGGCGAAATCCGCCCCGACGGCCGCATGGTGCACGACATGTATCTGATGGAAGTGAAGAAGCCGTCCGACTCCAAGTATCCATGGGACTACTACAAGGTCGCAGCCGTAGTGCCGGGCGCCCAGGCTTACGTGACCAAGGCCGAGTCCAAGTGTTCGCTGTGGAAATAAGCTGACGGGCAGGCGGGCCGCCGGCCGCGGCGCCGCCCGTGTTGTGCCGTGTGCCGCCCGCCGTGTGCCGGCGGCGCCTTCCCTGTTCACCCTCGCCGCGCGCGGCGAAACTTGAATTGTGATCCCATGGAAATATTCGGCGTTCCCCTGCCCGCGATGCTGAGCCAGTTGCTGCTGGGCCTGGTCAACGGTTCGTTCTATGCCATGCTGTCGCTGGGCCTGGCGGTCATCTTCGGCTTGCTGAATGTGATTAACTTTTCCCACGGCGCCCTGTACATGATGGGCGCCTTCCTGGCCTGGATGGGCATGGCCTACCTGGGCCTGAACTACTGGGTGATGCTGGTGCTGGCGCCGCTGCTGGTGGGCGCCTTCGGCATCGTCATCGAGAAGACCATGCTGCGCTGGCTCTACAAGCTGGACCACCTGTACGGGCTGCTGCTGACCTTCGGCATCACGCTGATGGTGGAAGGCGTGTTCCGCTCGTTCTACGGCGTGTCCGGCCAGCCGTTCGAAGTGCCGTCGCAACTGGCCGGCGCCACCGATCTCGGTTTCATGGTGCTGCCCAATTACCGGGCCTGGGTGGTCGTGGCGTCGCTGGCCGTGTGCCTGGCCACCTGGTTCGTGATCGAAAAAACCAAGCTGGGCTCCTACCTGCGGGCCGGCACGGAAAACCCCAAGCTGGTGGAAGCGTTCGGCGTCAACGTGCCGCTGATGGTGACCCTGACCTATGGCTTCGGCGTCGCCCTGGCGGGCTTTGCCGGGGTGCTGGCGGCCCCCATCATCCAGGTGTCGCCGCTGATGGGCTCCAACCTCATCATCGTCGTGTTCGCCGTTGTGGTGATCGGGGGCATGGGTTCCATCATGGGTTCCATCCTGACGGGCCTGGGCCTGGGCGTGATCGAGGGCCTGACCCGGGTGTTCTACCCGGAAGGCTCGGCCACGGTGGTGTTCGTGGTGATGATCATCGTGCTGCTGCTGCGTCCCGCCGGCCTGTTCGGCAAAGAAAAATAAAGAGGCCTCCCATGAACAAGAATACAGGCTACGCAATTGCCTTCGCCATCGCCCTGGCCGCGCCATTCATCGGCTATCCGGTGTTCCTGATGAAGCTGCTGTGCTTCGCCCTGTTCGCCTGCGCCTTCAACCTGCTGATCGGTTTTACGGGCTTGCTGTCGTTCGGCCACGCAGCCTTCTTTGGCGCGGCCGGCTACGTGGCCGGCAATGCGCTCAAGGTGTGGGGTTTGCCGGTCGAGCTGGGATTGCTGGCGGGGGCGGGCGCGGCGGCCGTGGTGGGGCTCGTGATGGGCGCGCTGGCCATCCGCCGCCAGGGCATCTATTTCTCGATGATCACGCTGGCGCTGGCGCAGATGGTGTATTTCGGTTGCCTGCGGGCGGGCGAGCTGACGGGCGGCGAGGATGGCTTGCAGGGCGTTCCACGTGGAAAGCTGCTCGGCATGCTAGACCTGGGCAACGACTTCGTGCTGTATTACGTCGTGCTGGCCATTGCCGTGGGCGGTTTCGCCCTGATCGTGCGCACCATCCACTCGCCGTTCGGCCAGGTGCTCAAGGCCATCAAGGAAAACGAACCGCGCGCCATCTCGCTCGGTTACGACGTGGACCGCTACAAGCTGCTCGCTTTCGTGCTGTCGGCCACCCTGGCCGGGCTGGCCGGGGCCACCAACACGCTGGTACAGGGCTTCGAGACGCTCACGGACGTGCACTGGACCATGTCCGGCCTGGTGATCCTGATGACGCTGGTGGGGGGCATGGGCACGCTGGCAGGGCCCATCCTGGGCGCCATGATCATCATCGCGCTGGAGAACAAGCTGGGCGACCTGGGCGGCTTTCTGGCCAGCCATACGGGCATAGCCTGGTTCAACCAGCTGGGCGAGGCGGTCAGCATGGTGACGGGGCTGATCTTCGTGGCCTGCGTGCTGCTGTTCCGGCGCGGCATCGTCGGGGAGTTCGTGGCACGGTTTTCGGGCAACGGCGGCCGCAAGCCCGCCTGACGTAACAACGTAGCACGCGACGCCGGACTTCCTGTCCGGCGTTTTTTCTTGCAATATTGTCTTTGTATCTAGCACTTGGCCTGGATGGGCAAACTCGCCCTTTTCGTTGTCGGAATATGCCTGAATGGGCCAACTATCCACTTCTAACGGAACCATGAGGAAGACATGAAACGCACACTGACAAGATTTGCCGCGCTCGCTGGCGCCGGCGCGGCCCTGGCATCCTGCGGCGGCAACAGCCACATGCCCGACGAACTGAACATGCGGCCGACCTACCTGGGCGCCATCACCAGCACCAGCTACGACGGCACCAGCGACGACCTGCTGACGGGCGGCCTGGGCAAGACAGGGCTGGCGGCCACCGTGCCGGCCTATGCCGACCCGCTCAATCCCACGGCCGCAGAGCTGCGCCGTAACGCGATCTGGGCCAACTACCGGGCCGTGCTCGACATCAACGCCAACAGCGGCTACGGCACGCTGTACGGCCCCAACGTGGACGCCAAGGGCAATGTGACGGCCAGCGAAGGCAAGGTGGCCGGCACCGAGTACCTGACCTATTCCGACGACGGTACGGGCAACCAGAACGTGACGCTGATGGTGCAGGTGCCGGCCAGCTTCGATCCCGACCATGCCTGCATCGTGACGGGCACCTCGAGCGGTTCGCGCGGTATCTACGGCGCCATCGGCAGCGCCGGCGAATGGGGGCTGAAGAACAACTGCGCCGTGGCCTACATCGACAAGGGCAGCGGCACCGGCCTGTACACGTTCGACGACGACAGCGTGAACCTGCAGAACGGTGTACGGGCCACGCGTACGGCGGCCGGCAAGGATGCCAACTTCTCGCCCATCCTGAGCGACGCCGACCGCGCCGCCTTTGCCAGGCTGACGGGGCGGGTCGCCTTCAAGCATGCGCACTCGCAGCAGAATCCGGAAAAGGACTGGGGCAAGTTCACGCTGCAGGCTGTGGAGTTCGCCTATTACGTGCTCAATGAAAAATACGGCGTGCTGGCGTCGGACAACAAGAGCCACGTCATCCGCCTCACGCCGCGCAATACGGTGACGATTGCCTCCAGCATCTCGAACGGCGGTGGTTCCGCGCTGCTGGCGGCGGAACAGGACACCAAGGGCCTGATCGGCGGCGTGGCCGTCACGGAACCCCAGATCCAGCCCAAGAGCGCCAGCGGCTACAGCGTGCGGCAGGGCGGCGCGCCGGTAACGGCACAGGGCAAGGCGCTGTTCGACTATGCCACCTATGCGGCCCTGTACCAGCCCTGCATCGCCGGCAGCGCCGGACGCTGCTCCGCCCTGACGGCCAAGGGCTTGCTGGTGGCGGGCGACCTGCCCACGCAGCAGGCGGACGCCAAGGCGAAGCTGAAGGCCTATGGCTGGTTGGCGGACTCGGACGTATTGCAGGCGGCCCACGCCGGCACCAACATCCTGGTTGCGGTGACGTACGCGAATGCGTACGGGAAGTTTTCCGTGACGGACAAGGTGTGCGGTTTCTCGTTTGCGCCGGTCGATGCGACGGGCTTGCCGGTCGCGTTTACGGCAGCGCAGAAGGCATCGAGCTTTGCCACCCAGAACGGCATCATCGGCAGCGTGGTGTATGAGAATTCGGCCGATGGCATACCCAAGGTGTACACGGCCGGCATTTCGCCCAGCAACGGCCAGGCCGACCAGTCGCTCGATGGCTTCCTGTGCCTGCGGGCGCTGGCGACCGGTGTCGACCCCGTGACGGGGGGCGTGCTGGACACTGGCTTGATGGCGCAGAGCACGCGCGTGCGGGCCGGCATGGCGGAAGTGGCGGCCACGGGTAACCTGCGCGGCAAGCCCGCCATCATCGTGCAAGGGCGCAGCGACACGCTGATTCCCGTCAACCACGCATCACGCGCTTATCTGGGCCTGAACGCGGTGGCGGAAGGCAACACCAGCAAGCTGCGCTACATCGAGGTGACGCACGCCAACCACTTCGACTCGTTCAGCACTGCGTTGCCAGCCAGCATAGTCCCGCTGCACGTCTACCTGTTCCGTGCGCTGGACGCCATGTATGCCAGCCTGAAGAGCGGTTCGTCCTCGTCGCTGCCGCCGTCCCAGGTAGTGCGCACGGTGACGCGGACCGACGCCAGCACCCCGATCACCATCGCCAACGTGCCGCCCATTGCCGCGACGCCCGCGGCAGCGGATGCGATCACGGTAACGGGAACGGTCGTGGACGTGCCGAACTGAACTGTTAACCAGTGCCGCTAAAGGCCGCCCCGTGCGGCCTTTTTTGTGGGCGTCAAGTTTGGATGCCAACTAAATAAAATGGGGACGTACCCCATTTCCAAAAAAGGGGTACGTCCCCATTTTTTATCGTCGTGGACGTGCCGAATTGAACTGTTCGTAGTGCCCGTTACGGCAGCCTCTTGCGGCTTCTATTTGTGGGCGTCAAGGTTTGGATACCGGCTAAATAGAATGGGGACGTACCCCATTTTAAGAAAAGGGGTACGTCCCCATTTTTTCTGGTCGCTGGTTTTTCAGAGGGCGGCGGCGTAGATGGCGCGGGCGTCGCTGCGGGTGAGGGGACGGGGGTTGTTGCTAAGCAGCCGGGTCTGCTGCATGGCTTCGTCGGCCAGGCGGTCGAGATCGGCCTCCTGGATGCCGACCTGCTGCAGCGTACGCTCGATGCCTGTGATGGTGGCAATTTGTTGCATTGCAATAACCAGTGCTTCCGCCCGCGCTTCCGCGCTGCCACTGGCCTGGGGCACGACGATGGCGGCCAGTTCCGCATACAGCCCGGCCGCTTCCGGCGCGTTGAAGCGCAGTACGTGCGGCAGCACGAGCGAATTGGACAGGCCGTGTGGCACGTGGAAGATGCCGCCTATCGGATACGCCAGCGCATGCACGGCCGCTACGGGCGCGTTGGAGAATGCTTGCCCGGCCAGCATGGCGCCCAGCAGCATGGCCTGGCGCGCGGCCAGGTTGCGGCCGTTTTCGCAGGCATGGATCAGGTTGGCCGACAGCAGGCCCAGCGCCTGGCGCGCCAGCATGTCGGACAGGGGATTTTTCTTGTGGCGGCTGGTATAGGCTTCGATCGCATGGACCATGGCGTCGATGCCGGTGGCCGCCGTCACCATGGCGGGCAGGCCCAGCGTCAGTTCCGCATCGAGCACGGCCAGGTCGGCGTACAGCTGGGGCGCCACGACGCCCAGCTTGGTGGTGGCGCCCGTGGTGACGATGGCGATGTTGGTCACTTCCGATCCGGTGCCGGCCGTGGTGGGGATCTGCACCAGCGGCAGCCGGTCGCCCCGTACGTTGCCGATGCCGTAGATGGCGCCCAGCTGCTGGGTATCGTCGGCCAGCACGGCGATCAGCTTGGCCACATCCATCGAGCTGCCGCCGCCCAGGCCGATGACGATGTCGGTCTCGTCGGCGCGGGCGATGGCGACGGCATCGAGGATTACTTGTTCCGGCGGGTCGGCCACCACGTCGGCATACACGCGGACATGGAGTCCGGCCGCCTGCAGGCTGGCCAGCGGGGCATCCACCAGGCCGGTTTTAAGGAAGCCTGGATCGGTGACGAGCAGGACGCGGCGGGCGGCGGGGAAGCGCTGGCTGAGCAGCTCGCCCAGTTTGCGGGTGGCGCCCAGTTCGGAAATGATCTGTGGGACGGTGCTGAATGCGAACGCTGGAATGTCGTGCATGGCTGTTTCCGCAGGTGATGGATTTCACGTGAAGCTTACACCATGCGCGCAACTATGCGTAATCGGCATGGGGGCTGGCCCATAGTTTTGACGTTTCTTCCGTACAATATGGCCCTTGTTTCCTTGATTTGATAGGGTAGGTGATGGTCGATTATCTGGTGTTGGGTGTGGCGGCGTTCGGTGCGGGACTGGTGGATGCGGTGGTCGGGGGCGGGGGATTGATCCAGATTCCTGCCTTGTTTTCAGTCTTCCCCAACATGGCGCCGGCCACGCTGATCGGCACCAACAAGCTGGCCAGCATCTGCGGCACCGGTGTGGCGGCGGCCAGCTATGCACGCCGGGTCAGGATCGCCTGGTCGACGGCGGCACCCGCTTCCATCGCCGCCCTCGTGTTCTCCTTCGCCGGCGCCTACACGGTGACCAAGGTGTCGCCCGATTTCATGCGTGCCTTGCTGCCGTTCATCCTGCTGGCGGTGGCCGTCTACACCTTCGCCCGCAAGGACCTGGGCAGCGTCCACGCGCCCATGCACAGCGGCGTGAAGGAACAGGCGCTGGCGCTGGGCGTGGGCGCCTGCATCGGCTTCTATGACGGCTTCTTCGGTCCCGGCACGGGCAGCTTCCTCGTGTTCCTGTTCGTGCGGGTGTTCGGCTTCGATTTCCTGGGCGCGTCGGCCGTGGCCAAGATCGTCAACGTGGCGTGCAACTTCGCCGCGCTGATCTGGTTCGGCTACAGCGGCCACCTGGTCTGGCAACTGGGCGCCATGATGGCCGTGGCCCAGATCGGCGGTTCCATCGTCGGTTCCCGCATGGCCCTCAAGCATGGCAGCGGTTTCGTGCGTAAGCTGTTCCTGATCGTGGTGGCGGTGCTGATCTGCAAGACGGGTTACGATGCCTTGACGCGATACCTCTAGCATAGATTGTTCCACGTGGAACATGGAAGGGCGCTCTGAAAAGGGCGCCCTTTGCTTTTTGGGCTGTCAAATTTCGTCAGCTGCCCGCTGTTCCACGTGGAACAATTTATGCCCATGTTGGTGAAAATTTCTGCTGAAAAAAGTCGCAGCTGGAAAAAGACTCTATAATCTGACCTCAATCCCTTCGCATTTACCAATTCCATCATGTTATTTCCTACTGAATTCGACGTCATCGTTGTCGGTGGCGGTCACGCCGGCACCGAGGCGGCCCTTGCTTCCGCCCGCATGGGGCAGAAGACTCTGCTGTTGACGCACAACATAGAGACACTGGGCCAGATGTCGTGCAACCCGTCCATCGGCGGCATCGGCAAAGGCCACCTGGTCAAAGAAGTCGACGCCATGGGCGGCGCGATGGCTATCGCCACCGACGAAGCGGGCATCCAGTTCCGCATCCTCAATTCCTCCAAGGGCCCTGCCGTGCGCGCCACCCGCGCCCAGGCCGACCGCATGCTGTACAAGCAGGCCATCCGTTCGCGGCTGGAGAACCAGCCCAACCTGTGGCTGTTCCAGCAGGCCGTGGACGACCTGATGGTGGAGGGCGACCGCGTGGTCGGCGCCGTCACCCAGATCGGCCTCAAGTTCCGCTCGCGCGCCGTGGTGCTGACGGCCGGCACTTTCCTGGATGGTAAGATCCACGTGGGCCTGCAGAACTACTCGGCCGGCCGTGCCGGCGATCCGCCCGCCATTTCCCTGTCGGCCCGCTTGAAGGAATTGAAGCTGCCGCAAGGCCGCCTGAAAACGGGCACGCCGCCCCGCATCGACGGCCGCAGCATCGACTTTTCCGTCATGACGGAACAGCCGGGTGACCTGGATCCCGTGCCCGTGTTTTCCGTGATGGGCAACGCGGCCATGCACCCGCGCCAGATGCCGTGCTGGGTCACGCACACCAACAGCCAGACGCACGACATCATCCGCGCCGGCCTGGACCGCAGCCCCATGTACACGGGCGTGATCGAGGGCGTGGGCCCCCGCTACTGCCCGTCCATCGAGGACAAGATCCACCGCTTCTCGGCCAAGGAATCGCACCAGATTTTCCTGGAGCCGGAAGGCTTGACCACCAACGAGTTCTACCCCAACGGCATCTCCACCAGCCTGCCGTTCGACGTGCAGTTGAACCTGGTGCGCTCGATGAAGGGCATGGAAAACGCCTTCATCCTGCGTCCCGGCTATGCCATCGAATACGATTACTTCGACCCGCGCGGCCTGAAGGCGTCGCTGGAAACGAAGGCCGTGGCAGGCCTGTACTTCGCCGGCCAGATCAACGGCACCACCGGTTACGAGGAAGCGGCGGCGCAAGGCATGCTGGCCGGCATCAACGCGGCCCTGCAAACGTCGGGTCGCGAGTCGTGGACGCCGGGCCGTTCCGAAGCCTACCTGGGCGTGCTGGTCGACGACCTCGTCACGCAAGGCGTGCAGGAACCGTACCGCATGTTCACCAGCCGCGCCGAGTATCGCCTGAGCCTGCGCGAAGACAATGCCGACATGCGCCTGACGGAAATCGGCCGCAAGCTCGGTTGCGTGGGCGATGCCCAGTGGGCAGCGTTCGACCGCAAGCGCGAAGCGGTGGCGCTGGAACTGGAACGGCTGCGTTCCACGTGGGTCAACCCGCGCATCCTGGCGGCGGCGGAATCGGAGCGCGTGATCGGCCAGGCCATCGAGCGCGAGTATTCGCTGGCCGACCTGCTGCGCCGTCCCGGCGTCGCGTACGACAAACTGATGAGCCTGTCCGGCATCGACGGCCGCGAGCTGGCCGGTCCCGGCGTGACGGACGAAGCCGTGCGCGAGCAGGTGGAAATCCAGCTCAAGTATTCGGGCTATATCGACCGCCAGAGCAAGGAAGTGGAACGCCACGAACACTACGAAAACCTCAAGCTGCCGGAAGCGTTCAACTACCTGGAGATCACGGCCCTGTCGGTGGAAGTGCGGCAGAAGCTGCACGCCCAGCGGCCGGAAACCCTGGGCCAGGCATCGCGCATTTCCGGCGTGACGCCGGCCGCCATTTCGCTGCTGCTGGTGCATTTGAAGAAGGCCGGTTTCGGCGGTTTCGTCACGCTTAAAGATGAGGTTGCTTAATGAAGGTGTTTGACCGTAACGCGCTGTCGCAGGTACTGAACGACGGCATCAAGGCCTTGCACCTGGACCTGAACGCGCAGCAAGTGGAACAGCTGCTGGACTACCTGGCGCTGCTCAACAAATGGAACAGCGTCTACAACCTGACGTCGGTGCGCGACCCGATGCAGATGGTGACGCTGCACCTGCTCGATTCGCTGGCCGCCGTGCCGGCCTTCGCGGGCGCGCGCAACGTGCTGGACGTGGGCGCGGGCGGCGGGTTGCCCGGCCTGGTGCTGGCCATCGCGCGGCCGGACATGAAAGTGTCGCTGATCGACACCGTGCACAAGAAGACGGCCTTCCTCAACCAGGTGAAGGCGGAGCTGGGCCTGGCCAACGTGAGCGTGTACACGATGCGGGTGGAGCAGCTGCAGGTGAAGCAGCCTTTCGACGTCATCACCTCGCGCGCCTTTGCCGACCTGTCCGACTTCGTCAACTGGTCCGGGCACTTGCTGGAGGAGGGCGGGCAATTCATCGCCTTGAAAGGGGTGGCCCCGGCAGAGGAGCGGGAGCGGCTTCCGGAGCCATGGAAAGTGAGCAAATTACAGCCTTTGGAGGTGCCGGGGCTGGGCGCGGAGCGCCATCTGGTGTTCATCGCCAAAACTGAATAAACGATTTATACGATATAAATGGTTTATTCAGTATAAACAGTATAAATCGTTTATACCGTAGTAATAGTATAAATAATATTAATCGTATCGTCGGCAGCCCCATGAAGGCGACCGCGCAGATACGGCAACTCCTGATAAGAATATACATGGCGAAAATTTTTTGCGTAGCGAATCAAAAGGGCGGCGTGGGCAAGACAACCACCAGCGTTAACCTGGCGGCCGGACTGGCCAAGCTGGACCAGCGCGTGCTGCTGGTGGACCTGGACCCACAAGGCAATGCCACCATGGGCGCCGGCATCAACAAGGCCGGACTGGCAGCCTCCACCTACGAGGTGATGCTGGGCGAGTCCGATGTCGCTACGGCGCGCCAGCGCTCGGAAGCGGGGCGCTTCGACGTGTTGCCGTCCAACCGCGAACTGGCCGGCGCCGAAGTGGAAATGGTCGAACTGGAAAACCGCGAGCGCCGCCTGAAGGATGCGCTGGCGCTGGTGGACAAGGACTATGAATTCATCCTGATCGACTGCCCGCCCGCGCTGTCGATGCTGACGCTGAACGGTTTGTGCGCCGCGCACGGCGTGATCATCCCCATGCAGTGCGAGTACTACGCGCTGGAAGGCTTGTCGGACCTGGTCAACACCATCAAGAAGGTGCACGCCAACCTGAACCAGGACTTGAAGATCATCGGCCTGCTGCGGGTGATGTTCGATCCGCGCATGACGCTGTCGCAGCAAGTGTCGGCCCAGCTCGAGCAGCACTTCGGCGACAAGGTGTTCAACACCATCATCCCGCGCAACGTGCGGCTGGCCGAAGCGCCATCGTACGGCTTGCCGGGCGTGACTTTCGATCCGTCGTCCAAGGGTGCGCAGGCGTACATCGCCTTCGGCGCCGAGATGGTCGAACGCATCAAGAAAATGTAAGCATGCCGGCAACGGCATCCCTACGACAGAGAGAACATTAGGACAGCATGGCAACCAAAAAACTCAAAGGCCTCGGTCGCGGCCTCGACGCGCTGCTCGGCGGCGACGGCGACCTGAACAACCCGGCGCTCGGCACGCCGTCCGAACTGCCCGTGTCACAAATGCAAGCGGGTAAGTACCAGCCCCGTACCCGCATGGACGAAGGCGGCCTGCAGGAACTGGCCGCCTCCATCAAGACCCAGGGCATCATGCAGCCGATACTGGTGCGTCCGGTGGGCAAGGACATGGTCACCGGCCTGACCCGGTATGAAATCATTGCCGGCGAACGCCGCTTCCGCGCCGCACAAATCGCCGGCCTGGAACAGCTCCCCGTCCTGGTGCGCGATGTGGACGACCAGGCGGCCGCCGCCATGGCCCTGATCGAAAACATCCAGCGCGAAGACTTGAATCCGCTGGAAGAGGCGCAAGGCATCCACCGCCTGATCACGGACTTCAGCTTCACCCATGAACAGGCGGCCACGGCCGTTGGCCGTTCGCGCAGCGCTGTCAGCAACCTGCTGCGCCTGATGAACCTGGCCGCGCCCGTGCAGACCATGCTGATGGCCGGCGACATCGACATGGGCCATGCCCGCGCGCTGCTGGCCGTGGACGCGGCCACCCAGATCACGCTGGCCAACCTGGTGGTGGCCAAGCGCCTGTCCGTGCGGGAAACGGAAAAGCTGGTCAACAAGACGCTGGAAGAGCAGAAGGCCCATCCGGCCGAAAAAGCCCAGAAGGAAAAGTCGGGCGACATCCTGCGCCTGGAAGAGGAACTGTCCGACGCCCTGGCCACCCCGGTGGTGTTCAAGATGGGGGCCAAGGGCCGTGGCCAGATGATCATCGACTTCGCCGACCTCGACATCCTGGATGGTGTGCTGGCCCGGCTGCGCGCCTGACCGCTTGTTATCACAAAAATAAGGCGCCCGCGTGGCGCCATATTTTTTGACCGTTTTGAAAATTTTCCTCACGCAAGCTCTTTCCTTGCGGATAACATGACAACCGCCCGGCGCAGGCCGACTGTTACTGTTGGGTAAATCCCACCGGCGCGGCGACAGATACCGGAAATTGTTGCAAACAGGTTCCACTGTCAGGTTCACATAAGCAAAACCCCATAAAATACTGGCTCGTATCCGGCGCCCCAAAAAGGTGCAAAGACTAGGTATATGGTACTAAAACCGTGTCTTTCAAGCCGCAAACGCTCTGCTGCGGTGCAGCAATGTTTGACGTTGATACGTAAAGACACTTATAATCCCGTGTCTTTGGTATATCGGCATCTCTAGGAAACCGGCACGTGAGTGATACAACACAAAGTATTTCCCGGCCCGTGTACCGAGTTGTCGCGCTCCAGTTGGTTATCGCCACTGGATTTGCATTGCTCGTGGGAACCATGGGCAACGCGTTGAAAGGTTGGTCGGCCGCTTACGGCGGAGGAATCGCAGTCATCGGGAGTCTGATGTACGCGATGATCGTCGCGGGCGGCTCAAATGACGCCAACCGAGCATTTCGGACGCATATCCGCGCCGAAGTGGTAAAGATTTTTATCACGGTAGTGCTGTTCGTTTTGGCACTAGCGCTGTTTCAGTCGGCCTCTTGGTTATGGCTGATCTTGGGTTTCGCGGTGGCAACCTTGGCTTACTGGTTCTCATTGCTCGCAGTTTAATCACCAAAATCTAATACTTATATGACCACAGAACACGCTGTTGAGGCGGCCCACGGGGCGCCGGCAAATGCCACCGAGTACATCCAACACCACCTGAGCCATCTGCGCGATCCGGGTAATGCCTTCAATCTGGACACGTTCTGGATTTCGGCGTTTCTGGGCCTGGTTTTCCTGGGCGTGTTCTACATGGCTTCGCGCAAGGCCACGGCCGGCGTGCCGGGCAAGCTGCAAAACTTCGTCGAAGCCGTGATGGAACTGGTGAACGACGTCGTCAATTCCGCCTTCCACGCCAAGAGCAAGGTCATCGCTCCCCTGGCCATCACCATTTTCGTCTGGGTCTGGCTGCTCAACGCCATGGACTTCCTGCCGGTCGACCTGCTGCCCAAGCTGTTCAGCTACGTGGGCGTGCACAAGCTGCGCGTGGTGCCGACCGCCGACGTCAACCACACCTTCGGCATGTCGTTCGGCGTCATGCTGTGCATTATTGGTTTCTCGATCAAGGCCAAGAGCCTGAGCGGCTGGTTCAAGGAACTGTTGACGGCGCCGTTCCACGCCCATGGCTTCATGGCCATCGTGCTGGCGCCGGTTAACTTCATCTTCCAGATGATCGAGCTGCTGGCAAAACCACTGTCGCTGTCGCTGCGACTGTTCGGCAACATGTATGCTGGCGAACTGATCTTTATTCTGATTGCTCTGCTGCCATGGTGGGCGCAGTGGCTGCTCGGTGGTCCATGGGTTATCTTCCACATCCTGGTGGTGACCCTGCAAGCGTTTGTGTTTATGGCGTTGACTGTCGTGTACCTGAGCCTCGCGGTTGAGAAGCACTAAGCAACATCGTTTTTCATTTTTTGGTATCTGTAGTCTTTTTTAAAATCTTAGGAGAAATAAATGCAAGCTCTGATCGCACAAGTACAAGGCATGACCGTTCTGGCAGCAGCCATCATCATCGGCCTGGGCGCCATCGGCACCGCGCTGGGTTTCGCTATTCTGGGCGGCAAGTTCCTGGAAGCGTCGGCACGTCAGCCTGAACTGATGCCACAACTGCAAACCAAGCTGTTCGTTATCGCTGGTCTGCTGGATGCGATCTCGATGATCGGCGTCGGTGTTGCTCTGCTGTACACGTTCAACAACCCCTTCCTGACCGCCATCATCGCCGCTGCTGGTAAGTAATCTGCTCCAACCCTAGGAGAAACTTTTAGTTAGGAGCAAAGGTATGGACATCAATATGTCGCTCATCGGCCAGATGCTCACCTTCGCGGTGTTGGTCTGGGTCTCGATGAAGTTCGTATTTCCAGCGCTGAACACGGCGTTGGATGAGCGTGCCAAGCGTATCGCTGACGGTCTGGCTGCGGCCGACCAGGGTCAAGCTGCCATGGTTGTCGCTGAGAAGCGTGCGGCCGAAGCACTGGCCGGTGCACGCGAAGAAGCTTCGCAGCGCGTTGCCGACGCCGAAAAGCGTGCGCAACTGGTTGGCGAAGAAATCAAAGCTAATGCACAAGCCGAAGCGGACCGCATCATTGCGCAAGCCAAGGCAGACGCCGATCAGCAAGTGGCCAAGGCTCGCGAAGCACTGCGCGCTCAGGTGGCTGACCTGGCTGTCAAGGGCGCCGAGCAAATCCTGAAGCGCGAAGTTTCCGCAGCGGCCCACGCCGAACTGCTGTCGCGCCTGGCTGTCGAGCTGTAATCATGGCAGAAAACGCAACCGTCGCCCGTCCCTACGCGGAAGCTCTGTTCCGCGTAGCCCAAGCAGGTAAGGAATCGTTCAGCCTCGCGGCGTGGTCCGATCTGGTGTCCGAACTGGCCCAGATTGGTACCCACCCCGAGGTACAAGCGTTCGCCCGCAATCCGAAAGTGTCGGATGGCGATGTGATCGCCGCTGTCACCGCCCTGGTGAAGTCGCCGCTGAATACGGAAGCCAAGAACTTCCTGGCTATGCTGGTCGAAAATGGCCGCATCAATCTGCTGCCGGAAATCGGCGCGCAATTCCAGCTGTTGAAAAACAGCGTGGAAGGTGCGGCGGATGCAGCCATCTCCAGCGCCTTCGAACTGAGCGCGGCGCAAGTGGCCGAGCTGGTCGCGACGCTGGAAAAGAAATTCAGCCGCAAGCTCAATCCGGCCGTCACGGTCGATCCATCGCTGATCGGTGGCGTGCGCGTGGTGGTGGGCGATGAAGTGCTCGACACTTCGGTCCGCGCCAAGCTGCAGCAAATGCGTGCTGCGCTGGTGGCCTAAGGGACCGCCTGCTTAGAACAGATTCTTCCCCTCGCGCAAGCTGAGAGAAACACTTTTAGGAGTTAGTATGCAACTCAACCCATCTGAAATCAGCGAGTTGATCAAGAGCCGGATCCAAGGTCTTGACGGCGGCGCTGAAGTGCGTAACCAAGGCACGGTTATTTCCGTCGCCGACGGTATCTGCCGCATCCACGGCCTGTCGGACGTGATGCAAGGCGAGATGCTGGAATTCCCTGGCAACACCTTTGGTCTGGCGATGAACCTGGAGCGTGACTCCGTCGGCGCCGTGATCCTGGGTGCTTACGAGCACATCTCCGAAGGCGACACGGTCAAGTGCACCGGCCGCATCCTGGAAGTGCCAGTCGGTCCTGAACTGCGCGGCCGTGTGGTCAACGCGCTGGGCCAGCCGATCGACGGCAAAGGCGCCATCGACGCCAAGCTGACCTCGCCAATCGAGAAAATCGCCCCCGGCGTGATCGCCCGCGAATCCGTGTCGCAGCCGATGCAGACCGGCCTGAAATCGATCGACGCCATGGTGCCGATCGGCCGTGGCCAGCGCGAGCTGATCATTGGCGACCGCCAGACCGGTAAGTCGGCCGTGGCCGTCGACGCCATCATCAACCAGAAGGGCCAGGGCATGACGTGTATCTACGTCGCCATCGGCCAGAAGGCATCGACCATCAAGAACATCGTGCGTTCGCTGGAACAGCACGGCGCCATGGAGTACACCATCGTCGTGGCCGCTTCGGCCGCCGAATCGGCAGCGATGCAGTACATCTCGGCCTACTCCGGCTGCACCATGGGCGAATACTTCCGCGACCGCGGCGAAGACGCCCTGATCGTGTACGATGACCTGTCCAAGCAAGCGGTGGCCTACCGTCAGATCTCGCTGCTGCTGCGCCGCCCACCAGGCCGCGAAGCGTATCCAGGCGACGTGTTCTACCTGCACAGCCGTCTGCTGGAACGCGCAGCACGCGTCAACGCCGACTACGTCGAAGCCTTCACCGGCGGCGCCGTCAAGGGCAAGACCGGTTCGCTGACGGCGCTGCCGATCATCGAAACCCAGGCTGGCGACGTGTCCGCCTTCGTGCCGACCAACGTGATTTCGATCACCGACGGCCAGATCTTCCTGGAAACGTCGCTGTTCAACTCCGGTATCCGTCCTGCAATTAACGCCGGTATTTCCGTGTCGCGCGTCGGTGGCGCCGCCCAGACCAAGGTCATCAAAAACCTGTCCGGCGGTATCCGTACCGACCTGGCCCAGTACCGTGAACTGGCTGCGTTCGCGCAGTTCGCTTCCGACCTGGACGAATCGACCCGCAAGCAGCTGGACCGCGGTGCCCGCGTGACGGAACTGCTGAAGCAGGCCCAGTACTCGCCGCTGTCGATCTCGCTGATGGCTGCCTCGCTGTTCGCCGTGAACAAGGGCTACCTGGACGACGTCGCCGTCAAGAAAGTACTGCCATTCGAAGCCGGTCTGCATTCGTACCTGAAGACCAAGCAAGCTGCGCTGCTGGCCAAGATCGAAGAAACCAAGCAACTGGACAAGGACGGCGAAGCTGCGTTGTCGGCCGCCATTGCTGATTTCAAGAAATCCGGCGCATTTTAAGCATACGGCGGCCCCTGTTACGGCAGCGGGCCGCCCCCAGCGCAGAAGGAGTAAGGACTCATGGCAGTAGGCAAAGAGATACGTGGCAAGATCAAGAGCGTAGAGAATACGAAAAAGATCACCAAGGCGATGGAAATGGTCGCCGCATCGAAAATGCGCAAGGCGCAGGATCGCATGCGCGCCGCCCGTCCCTACAGTGACAAGATTCGGAATATCGCCGCCAATCTGGCAACCGCCAATCCGGAATACACGCACCCGTTCCTCGCTGAAGAGCAGAGCGTGGCAGCAAAGGCAGTGGGCTTCATCATCGTCACGACCGACAAGGGTCTGTGCGGTGGTCTGAACACCAACGTGCTGCGCCTGGTGACGTCGAAGACGCGCGAGCTGGAAACGGCTGGCAACAAGATTGCAGCGGTAGCTATCGGTAACAAGGGTTTGGGGTTTTTGAATCGCGTAGGCGTTCCTGTGGTGGCCCAGGCTACCCAGATCGGCGACACGCCGCACCTGGACAAGCTGATCGGACCGGTCAAGGTCATGCTCGAGCAGTTCCAGAACGGCCAGCTCGACGCAGTCTACCTGTGCTACACCAAGTTCATTAACACGATGAAGCAGGAACCGATGGTGGAGCAGCTGCTGCCCCTGCCAGCCGGTAAGAAGCAAGGCGACAAAGGTAACCATTCGTGGGATTACATTTACGAGCCCGATGCTGCGACCGTGATCGATGAACTGCTGGAGCGCTATGTGGAAGCGCTGGTGTACCAGGCAGTGGCGGAAAACCTGGCGTCCGAGCAATCGGCGCGTATGGTGGCGATGAAGTCGGCCAGCGACAACGCAGGCAATGTGATCGGCGAACTGAAGCTGATCTACAACAAGACGCGCCAAGCTGCGATTACCAAAGAACTCTCCGAAATCGTTGCCGGTGCGGCTGCGGTTTAAACGAATTTAACTATATTTGAAGGAACGAACATGGCTGATGGCAAAATCGTTCAGTGTATCGGCGCTGTGGTGGACGTTGAGTTTCCACGCAACGCGATGCCCAAGGTATTCGATGCCTTGAAAATGGAAGGCTCCGAGCTGACCCTGGAAGTACAACAACAGCTGGGCGACGGCGTGGTCCGTACCATTGCTCTGGGTTCGTCCGACGGTCTGCGTCGCGGCATGAGCATCCAGAACACCGGCAAGCCGATCATGGTGCCCGTGGGTAAAGCGACCCTGGGTCGCATCATGGACGTGCTGGGCAACCCGATCGACGAATGCGGCCCGGTCGCACACGACCAGCTGGCCTCGATCCACCGCACGCCTCCTGCCTACGACGAACTGTCGCCATCGCAGGACCTGCTGGAAACCGGCATCAAGGTGATTGACCTGGTCTGCCCGTTCGCCAAGGGTGGTAAGGTCGGTCTGTTCGGCGGTGCAGGTGTGGGCAAGACCGTGAACATGATGGAACTGATCAACAACATCGCTAAAGCGCACTCGGGTCTGTCCGTGTTCGCCGGTGTCGGTGAGCGTACCCGTGAAGGTAACGACTTCTACCACGAAATGGCTGACGCCAAAGTGGTGGACCTGGAAAACCCCGCCAACTCGAAAGTGGCGATGGTCTACGGCCAGATGAACGAACCACCAGGCAACCGTCTGCGCGTGGCGCTGACCGGCCTGACGATCGCGGAATCGTTCCGTGACGAAGGCAAGGACGTGCTGTTCTTCGTCGACAACATCTACCGCTTCACGCTGGCCGGTACCGAAGTGTCGGCACTGCTGGGCCGTATGCCGTCGGCCGTGGGTTACCAGCCTACCCTGGCGGAAGAGATGGGCCGTCTGCAAGAGCGCATCACCTCGACCAAGACCGGTTCGATCACCTCGATCCAGGCCGTGTACGTGCCAGCGGATGACTTGACCGACCCGTCGCCAGCGACCACCTTCGGTCACCTGGATTCGACCGTCGTGCTGTCGCGTGACATCGCCTCGCTCGGTATCTACCCTGCCGTGGACCCACTGGACTCGACCTCGCGCCAGCTGGACCCGCTGGTGGTGGGCCAGGACCACTACGACACCGCCCGCGCCGTGCAAGGCACGCTGCAGCGTTACAAGGAACTGCGTGACATTATCGCGATTCTGGGTATGGACGAACTGGCACCGGAAGACAAGCTGCTGGTGGCCCGCGCCCGTAAGATGCAGCGTTTCCTGTCGCAGCCGTTCCACGTTGCTGAAGTGTTTACCGGCGCGCCTGGTAAATACGTTTCGCTGAAAGACACGATCAAGGGCTTCAAGATGATCGCTTCCGGCGAACTCGATCACCTGCCAGAACAAGCGTTCTACATGGTTGGCACGATCGAAGAAGCAATCGAAAAAGCCAAGAAACTCAACTAATCATTGAGTCTGGCGCGGGGGGGGGGCGGGGCGCCGCCGGCTGGCGGAACCGCTTCAACCCGACAGGACACACATGGCAAATACTATTCACGTTGACGTGGTTTCCGCCGAAGAGCTGATCTTCTCCGGCGAAGCCGAATTCGTCGCGTTGCCGGGCGAGCAGGGCGAGCTGGGTATCTATCCCAAGCACACGCCGCTGATCACCCGCATCCGTCCGGGCGCGGTTCGCATCCAGGTACCAGGTCAAGCTGAGGAAGAATTTGTCTTCGTCGCTGGCGGCCTGCTGGAAGTGCAGCCGAACGCCGTGACGGTGCTGGCCGACACCGCGATCCGTGGTCACGATCTGGACGAAGCAAAAGCGACGGCCGCCAAGAAGCTGGCGGAAGAAGCGCTGGCGAACAACACCGGCGCCATCGACTACGCCAAGGCGCAAGCCGAGCTGGCGAGCGCGATCGGCCAGCTGGCCGCCATCGCCAAGCTGCGCGCGAAGCACTAAGCGCAGTTCCGCAGCAAGCAAGAAAGGCAGCCCCGGCTGCCTTTTTTTTCGTCCGCGCGCCGCAGGAAAAAAATGGGGACGTACCCCATTTTTCCGAAATGGGGTACGTCCCCATTTTTTTCTCCCCATTTTAAGTAGCACCGCACGCATCGAATTTTGCACGACGCGCGGCAAACTTGCTGATATTGTAACGGTTCGATCTCAACCTGTTCCGGAGACTGCCATGACACGCCATTTCACCCTGTTCCATGCCCCGCAGTCGCGTTCGACGGGCGCGCTGGTGCTGGTGCATGAACTGCAGGCCGACTATGAATTGCATGTGCTGAACCTGAAGGCCGGCGAGCAGCGCCAGCCGTCCTACCTGGCCGTCAATCCCATGGGCAAGGTGCCCGCCGTGCTGCACGACGGGGCGCTGGTGACGGAACAGGTGGCCGTCTACCTGTACCTGGTCGACCTGTATCCGGAAGCGGGGCTGGCGCCGGCCATCGGCGATCCGCTGCGCGGCCCCTATCTGCGCTGGATGGTGTTCTATGGCTCCTGCTTCGAGCCGGCCCTGTGCGACCGGGCCATGAAACATACTCCCGCCGCGCCGTCCATGTGCCCCTGGGGCGACTGGGACACCATGCTCAAGACCATCACCGACCAGCTGGAAAAAGGGCCCTATCTGCTGGGCGAGAAGTTCAGTGCGGCGGACGTGCTGTGGGGCACAGCCCTGAACTGGACCACGGCCTTCGGCCTGGTGCCCAAGGTGCCAGCCATCGCCGCCTATATCGAGCGCGTCCAGGCCCGGCCCGCATCGATTGCCGCCAACGCCCAGGATGCGGAACTGGTGGCGGCACAGAACCTGTCCACTTGAGCAGTTGCCGGGCCATCGGCCCATCGGCGAGGCGGGCGACGAGGCGAAGGGACTGCCTGGGCCGTCGACCCGGGACGCCGGCGTTGGCAGCGGCCGTCCGGCACGGCGCCGGTGACTGGCTCAGTCGCCCGGCCCAGGCAGCGCCACCGGCATCAGCTGCCCGGCGCCGCCCGCCGTACCGTATGCACGACGCGTGATTGAGGCTGTAACGCCTCCGCAATGATAGCGAGCGCTAACTCCGGCTGGGCGCTGCCGCACATGAAGATGTCGGCGGCGGCAAAACCGGCTTCCGGCCAGGTGTGGATGGAGATGTGCGATTCGGCCAGCAGCACCACGCCCGTCACGCCCAGTCCCACGCCAAAGCCGTGGAAGTGGCTGTGCAACACGCGGGCGCCGGCGGCCTGGGCCGCGCCCCGCAGCAACCGTTCGATGCGGTCGCAATCGCTGAGCTTGTCCGCGGCGATGCCGCCCAGGTCCGCCAGCAGATGGGTGCCGGCCGCTTGATGTGGCGCTTGCTGGTTCACAATGCTGTCCAATTATTTGTGTCCGCCGCCACCGGAGCCGCCGCCGAAACTGCCGCCGCCGCCGCCGGTGCGGGAACTCCAGCTGCTGCCGCTGCCGTAGTTGCTGCCGCTAAAGCCGCGCATCCACGTCGAACACGAGGTGAACATGGTGACGACCAGGGCGTAGATGACGTATTTGCTCATGCGGGATTACTCATCATTTCTTGCTGTCGTCGTTGGAGTCGAGGAACACGGCTGGCAGGTACAGCGCCAGCGCGCCCAGCGCGCTCAAGGCCCAGGTGCGGGAAAAATTGGCGAGCATGGGCACGGCGTTGATGGCCAGCATGACCATGATGAACTTCCTGGCCACGCTCCGGTAGCCCTGGTGCTGGAACGGTGCCCCGGCCGCCGGCGCGCGACCGTGGAACTGGGGCCCGAACCACGCTTTCAGCTGGTCCACCGGCACGGGCGAGGAGCGGGACCACGTCATTTCCGCGTCCGTCGTCTCGACCGCCAGCCGCACCTGGCCGCTGGCAAACTCGGCCACGTGGCACTGGTCGCCCACCTGTACCCGCCAGTTGAAGGCGCCGGCCGCGAAGGTGACCCGCGCGCCGTATTCGTACAGCTTGCTGAATGCGGACTTATCCACAATCACTTCCTGCCCCTTGGGGCCGCCGAACTGGGGCCACTCCGGCATGACGTTGGCGCGCCACCAGCCTTCATCCGTTTCCACCAGCCAGGAAAAGCCGGCCCGCGGCGCGTACAGCAGGTATTCCGTCCACTGGTTGTTTTCGTCGTCGGCACGGCGCATGACGCCGATGGCCGTGTATTCCTGGTTGTTGAGCTTGGCCTGGGCGCCCAGTTCCAGCGTGGTGGCGACGGCGGCCACCCGTTCGCCGGCCGCCAGCACCTGCGCTTTCGGGCTGGCCGCGTCCACCTGCGCCTGGCAGGCGGGGCAGACCAGGTGGGCCGTCATGCCGGGCAGGTATTTGATGGGGCTGCCGCAGGATGGGCAGTCGAGCGCATCGAGCCGGCCCCGGTAGCGCCCGGCGCTGCGCTGGATCTGGTCGTCGTCGCGCAGCAGCTGGCATTGCAGGCTCTCGAGCGTGACGGCCAGGCCCGTGTAGACCGCGGGACGGGGACCGTCGGAATAATCGAGCGTGAGGAAGGCGCTGCCGCGCCGGAAGTCGGCCACCCTGGCTTGCCAGCCCTGGCCTACCTTGAACGGCAGCTCGCCCTGGCCGCCGATGCAGTCGGCGGTACGGATTTCGGCCGCCGTGTAGTATTCGCCGCCGATGGGCAGGTTGCGGCCCGGCGCCAGCTGTTCAAAAGCGGGCAGGGCGCCCTCCACCTGACGTTCCGTGGTCACGGTGTACATGCCGGATGAATCGCCCAGCCAGGCCGTGGCGCCGTCGTCGAACAACAGATACCACTCGTTCCACAGGCCGGCGTCGTAGCGCAGCTGGATGCGGCCCACCGCGGTGAAGGCGCGTCCGCCCAGCACGCCGGCCGTGCCGATCTGGATCGGCGAGTAGTCCTCCAGCACGGACGACATCTTGCCCAGGTCCTTGACGGCGTCGGCGTCCTTCAGCACGCTGGTGCTGCAGTACTCGCACACGGCCATGACGGAAGCGTGCGAGCGGAACTTGACCTCCGCCCCGCAGCTGGGACAGGAAACGATTTGCATGTAGTGGTCCGGCCTGGTGTCAGCCTATCAGTTTCTTGAGCAGTTCCGCCTTGGTGCCATCGTAATCGGCGGCCGAGATCAGGCCCTTGTCGAGCAGGCCCTTGAGCTTTTCCAGCCGCGCTTCGATGCTGTCCTCGGCCACGGCCGGCGCGGCGGCCGCTGCCGGCGCTGCGGCTGGCGCAGCCGGTGCGGCCTGCGGCGCCAGCGAGGCGCCCAGCGCCTGGCCTATGGTCTGGCCCACCGTCAGCCCCGCGCCCAGGCCGGCGCCGATGCCGGCCATGCCGCCTTCGTTCTGGGCCGCCAGCGGAATGGCGCTGGCTACCTGGTATTTGGTGAAGCCGGCCATCTTGTCGGCGCTCATGCCGCCCTTCATGCCGGCCGAGATGCGTTCGTCCAGCGCCGCCTGCAGTTCTTCCGGCAGGCTGACCGAGGCCACGTTGAATTCATCGAGGCCGATGCCGTAGCGGCCGAAGGCCGTGGCCAGGTCGCCCTTGACCTGTTGCGCCATCAGCGCCTGGTTGGCCGCCATGTCGAGGAAGGGTACGTTGGCGCCGCCCAGCGAGCTGGCCATGGTCGCCATCAGGATGCCGCGCAGCTGGTCTTCCACCTCGTCGCGCGTGTAGACGTCGCGCGTGCCGCTGATCTCCTTGAAGAACAGGCGCGGATCGGCCACCCGGTACGAGTACATGCCGAAGGCGCGCACCCGTATCATGTCGAAGTCCTTGTCGCGGATGGTGATGGGCTGCGGCGTGCCCCACTTGCGGCCCGTCTGCACCCGGGTGCTGAAGAAGTACACGTCCGACTTGAACGGGGAGGCGAACAGCTTGTCCCAGTTTTTCAGGTTGGTCAGCAGCGGCAGGGTTTGCGTGGTGAGCTTGAAGGTGCCGGGCCCGAACACGTCGGCCACCTGGCCTTCGTTGACGAACACCGCCATCTGCGATTCGCGCACGATCAGCACGCCGCCGTTCTGGATCTCGAAATCCTGCATGGGGTAGCGCCAGGACAGCACGCCGTCCGTGTCCTCGTTCCACTGCAGTACGTCGATAAACTGCTTCTTGATAAAGCTGCCGATGCCCATGATGGTGTCCTTCGCAAAAATTAGGAAATGCACGCGCCGTTGATCACGCCGATCGACAGCGAAATTGCGCCCAGCAAGCCGCCAAAGGCGCAGTTGTTCGATTCTATGTGGTCCTTGGACATGCGCAGCAGGCGGGTGGTGACGGCATACGCCAGCATCTGCACCACCATGGCGCCGAAGGCCCAGGCGAAAAATTCGCGGTAGTCCGCCGTGTGCAGCAGGGCCGAACCGATGGTGGCCGAAAAGCCCAGCAGCGCGCCGCCCAGCGACAGGGCGGCCGCATGGTTGCCCTGGCGGATCAGCAGTACTTCGTTGTACGGCGTCATGCGGGTGTAGGCCGCGAAGAACGCTGCCAGCAGCACGGCGGCCAGTACCATGTGGATCAGATAGTTTAGGATGGCGTACACGGCGTACTCTCGGTTAAAGTGGTTAACTTGATAACGCAAAACCATCTTAGTGCAAAAGCGCATAAATGACCAAAAAAATTCTGATACTTTCCGTTTTTGTGGTCGCTTCCTGCGGCCTGGCCTATGAGTTGATCGCCGGGGCGCTGTCGAGTTACCTGCTGGGCGACTCGATCCTGCAATTCTCCACCATTATCGGCTGTTATCTGTTCGCCATGGGTGTCGGCGCGCATTTTTCCAAGTTTGTGCGCGACGACGACGTGCTGGCCCGCTTTGTCGACATCGAACTGGCCGTGGGCCTGATCGGCGGCGTGTCGGCCGCGGCCCTGTTCCTCACCTTTTCCTGGATGGCGGCGCCGTTCCGCACCCTGCTCTACGTGCTGGTGTTCCTGGTCGGCGCGCTGGTGGGCATGGAAGTGCCGCTGGTGATGCGGGCCCTGAACGCGCGTCAGACGGAATTCAATGAGCTGGTGAGCCGCGTGCTGACCTTCGACTACCTGGGCGCGCTGGCGGTGTCGCTGCTGTTCCCGCTGGTGCTGGCGCCCTACCTGGGCCTGGTGCGCACGGGCTTTTTGTTCGGGATGCTGAACGTGGGCGTGGCGCTGTGGACCATCGTCACCTTCCGCCGCGAGCTGGCCAACGTGGGCGGCCGGCTGCTGCGCGCCAGCGGCGTGATGTGCGTGCTGGTGTTCGGCTTCGCGCTGGCCGACCGCATGACGTACTGGGGCGAACATGGCCTGTTCGGCGACGAAATCGTCTATTCCACCACCACGCCTTACCAGCGGCTGGTCATCACGCGCTGGCAGGACGACCTGCGGCTGTACATCAACGGCAACCTGCAGTTTTCTTCGCGCGACGAGTACCGCTACCACGAGGCGCTGGTGCATCCGGCCCTGCAGTCGCTGCCGTGGGCGCGCCGGGTGCTGGTGCTGGGCGGCGGCGACGGCCTGGCGCTGCGCGAGATCCTGCGCTACCCGAACATCGAACAGGTCACGCTGGTGGACCTGGACCCGGCCATGACGGGCGCCTTCACCACGCGCGAGGAACTGGTCAAGCTCAATCACGGTTCGTTCAGGGACAAGCGGGTGCGCGTGATCAATGCCGACGCGGCCATCTGGTTGCAGCACAACCAGGAACTGTTCGACGCGGCCATCGTCGACTTCCCCGACCCGTCCAGCTTCGCGCTGGGCAAGCTGTATTCGGTGCCGTTCTACGGCATGCTCAAGCGCCACCTGGCAGCCAACGGCTTGATGGTGGTGCAATCGACGTCGCCGTTCTTCGCGCCGCACGCCTACTGGACGGTGGACGCGACGCTGCGCCAAGTGGGCCTGCGCACCTGGCCGTATCACGCCTACGTGCCTTCGTTCGGCGAGTGGGGCTTCATCCTCGCCTCGCCGCAGCTCGACTTCAAGCCGCCGGCGTCGTACCGGCTGCCAATGCGCTACCTGAACGCGGACACCACGCGCGAAATGTTCATCTTCCCGCCCGATATGCAGCGCCTGCCGATGGAGCCGAACCGCCTCAACACGCAGTCGCTGGTGCGCGAGTTCGAGCAGGACTGGCGGCGGGTGATCCGTTGATGGAGCGCCGCTCCTTCCTGCTGTGGGCCGCCGCCAGCGGGCTGGCCGCAGCCGGCAGCGTGGCCGGCTTCCAGCGCTGGCAGGAGATCACGCCCGCCGTCCATTATCCGGGCCGCGACGAGGGCCACTTCCTGCGCGACCGGCGCGCGCTGCCGCCGCCGTCGGAGGTGGTGGAGACGGACATCGCCATCTTCGGTTCCGGCATCGGCGGCCTGATGGCGGCCTGGCGCCTGCGCAAGCTGGGCGGGCAGGAGGCGCTGATGGTGGACGGTCCCCAGCCCTACGGCAACGCGGCCGGCGGCGCCTTCGGCGAGCTGGAGTTCCCCACCGGCGGACACTACCTGCCGCTGCCGTCGCCGGAATCGGTGCATGTGCGCGAACTGCTGGCCGACCTGGGCATCATCGAGCGCGATGCGATGGCGGAAAAGCCGTATTACGACGAGCGTTACATCCTGCACGCGCCGGAGGAACGCTTGCTGTACCAGGGCCGCTGGCAGGACGGTTTCATTCCCACCGACGGCGTGCCGCGTTGGGAGCTGGACGAACACGCGCGCTTTTTCGCCGAAGTGCAGCGCCTGCGCCAGCTGCGCGGCAGCGACGGGCGGCGCATCTTCGTGTTCCCCACCGTGCTGTCGTCGGAGGATGCGGCGTGGCAGGCGCTCGACCGCATCACGCTCAGGCAGTGGCTGGAACAGAACGGCTACCGCTCGCCCACGCTGCACTGGTATCTGAACTACTGCTGCCGGGACGATTACGGCACCCGTTACGACAAGGTCTCGGCCTGGGCCGGCCTGCATTACTACTGCAGCCGCTGGGGCCAGG
The DNA here is from genome assembly GCF_058786935.1 of Rugamonas sp. FW305-51. Taxonomy (NCBI): domain Bacteria; kingdom Pseudomonadati; phylum Pseudomonadota; class Betaproteobacteria; order Burkholderiales; family Oxalobacteraceae; genus Rugamonas; species Rugamonas sp. FW305-51. Next base: position 172,865 of record NZ_JBYSZG010000003.1, on the reverse strand, counting down.
CCGCCAACGCCGGCAACGGCGCCTGGCTGACGTGGCCGGGCGGGCTGCAGCCGCTGGCCAGGGCCATGGGCGAGGCGGCCGCCATCCGCCGCGTGGCCGGCACGGCCGTCTCCATCAAGCGCACGGCGCACGGCGTGGAGGCGCTGTGCTTCCGGTTGGAAGGTGGCCAGCCGCACAGCTATCTGGTGCGGGCGCGCAAAGCCATCTGCGCCATGCCGTTGATGGTGGCCGCGCGCGTGGTGGAGGACATGGCCGCTTACGGCTTCGACCCGGCGCACCATATGCCGCAATACGCGCCGTGGATGATTGCCAACTTCCTGCTCAAGCGCTTTCCCGACGAACGGCCGGCCCAGCCCCTGTCGTGGGATAACGTGGTGTACCAGGAACCGGGGCTCGGTTTTGTCGTCTCCACCCACCAGGATATCCGCGTGCGGCCGCCGGAGCAGACCGTGTTCAGCGCCTACACGGCCCTGTCGGACCGCACGCCGCAGCAGGCGCGCCGCTGGCTGGACACGGCCAGCCCGGAAGAACTGCTGGCGCTGGCCAGCGTCGATCTGAAGACGGCCTACGGCGCCGGCTTCGCCCGGTGCGTGGAACGGGTCGACATCACGCTGCGCGGCCATGCGATGGCGGCGCCGCTGCCCGGCTTTCGCAGCAACGCCGGCTTGCAGGCGCTGCGCGCGGCGGACGGCCCCATCCTGTTCGCCCATGCCGACCTGTCCGGTTTTTCCGTGTTCGAGGAAGCGGCGTGGTGGGGCGACCGCGCCGCCCGGCTGGCGGCCCGTCCTGTTTGAGGAGGGGGAGACAGGTGGCGTACTGATCTGTTACGCTAGCCTGACGAGGCTGCGCCGGCCGGCGCGCCGCAACGACAGGAGTCCGCCACCATGCCAGCATCCGCCCGCCAGCGCTTTCGCGCCACCGCCAAGCTCAAACTGCGCGAGGAGGACGCGGACGACAGCGCGCTGTCGAGCCGCGCGGCCAATCCCAGGCTGAGCAAGGCCAAGGCCAAGGCGCAGGACCAGCGCCACACGGCGGCCCTGATCGCGCGCGTGTCGGAATTGCAGACGATGCTGTTTGCCCAGCGCAAGCAGAAGGTCTTGCTGGTGCTGCAGGGCATGGATACGTCCGGCAAGGATGGCACGGTACGCACCATGTTCAGCATGATCAATCCCATGGGCATACGGGCCGTGGCCTTCCGCCAGCCGACCGACATCGAACTGGCGCACGACTACCTGTGGCGGGTACACCAGCAGGTGCCCGTCAAGGGCGAAATCGCCATCTTCAACCGCAGCCACTACGAGGACGTGCTGATCACGCGCGTGCAAGGCTGGATCGATGCGCGCGAATGCCGGCGGCGCTATGCCCAGATCCGCGACTTCGAGCGCATGCTGGCCGAGAACGGCACCGTCATCATCAAGGTGTTCCTGCACATTTCGCGCGACGAGCAGCGGCAACGCCTGCAGGAGCGGCTGGACGACCCCAACAAGCAATGGAAGTTCAACCCCACCGACCTGGCCCAGCGCGAAAAATGGGACGACTACCAGCGCGCCTATGAGCAGGCCATCCGCGCCACGGACGCCGAACATGCGCCGTGGTACGTGGTGCCGGCCAATTCCAAGACCCACCGCAACCTGGTGATCGCCACCCTCCTGCTCGAAACGCTGACGGCCATGAAGCTGACCTTTCCCGCGCCCGATCCGGCGTTGACGGCCATCACGGTCGACTAGCCTGCCGTCCCACTCTCCAACGCTGCGGCCGCGCAGCAAGGAGGGGAGAGCCGGCGCGGGCGGCGGCTGCCCCGGCGCCGGCGTGGCAAGGGTTTGCCGTCAGGCGCCGCCTTCCAGCAGGGGCGGCGTCTGCAGCACGGCCGGCGTCTGCAACACGGGCGGCGTTTGCAGCAGCGGCAGCAGCCGTTCGCTGAGCTGGCGGAATTGTTCGCCGTCGCGCGTGCGCAGCTTGACGATGGCGTCTTCGATGTACTGGGCCGTCATCACGTGCCGGTCCGCATCCTGGGCGCGCTTGATGTGCTGGATTTGCTCATTGGCTTCCACCAGGTTCTGCAGCGCCTCGCGGGCCTGGCTGGAAGAGGGCGGGGCGGTCTTGGCCAGGTCCAGCAGCACTTCCGAAATCCACCCCAGCTGGCGGCCGTAGGAGGCCACGTCGAAGGCCTTGCGCTCGATCTTGCCGTCCCCCGCCTCGGGCGGGATGGCGTCGAAGAAGCGGTCCAGCTCGATCTGCTGGGCCACGCCGCCGCTCCAGGGAAAATGCAGCTGGGGCGCCCAAAACCATTGCATCGGATACATATGACCTCCTGTGGTGGGATGAACGGGCCGGTATCAGGGACAGCTGCCGACCACGTAGAAATTGGGCCCCGTGCGCTTGAGCGTGGTATGGATGAAGATGTTGTCCCAGCCCATGTTCTGGTTGGAACCGTTGGCCAGCGCGCGGAACAGGCTGTCGTGCGCGCGGCCGGCCTGCACGTGGTCGCGGTTGCTGGCCGTGTAGCACTGGGCCGGCGGTGGCGGCGGCGTGGTGCCGCCCGTCAGCCGGTCCACCATCTGCTTGACTGCGGCCATCTGGCGGCCCGTCTTTTGCGCGTAGCGGGCATCGTCGTAGTTGAACCAATCCCAGCAGCCATTGGGGTTGGTCAAGGGATAGATGGGCGCCGCCTGCGGGTACAGCAGGACGATGCGATTGCTGTCGGCCCAGGCGTTGTAGCCGGCGTGGCGCAGATAGGTGTCGCCGATGGTGCCGGCGTCTTGCAGGCAGCCGTGGAACACGACGTGCAGCCGGCAGCCCTGGCCGCCGTTGTTGTCGCAGCCGGGCGGCAGGTACAGGTAGCCGCTGGTGGCCATGCCGTGCGACTTGGGGTCGGGCAGGAATTCGGTCTGGTCGAACTCGACGAAGCGGCCGGCCGGGCTGCCGCTGGCGCGGTTGTTCAGGCTGCCGTAGATCCACTTGAGCAATTCGCCGGCCGCATCGTAGCCGCAGTTGTTGATGTAGGGCGAACCGAGCTTGTCGCAATTGTTGCCGTAGCTGTCCGTGGGCATGGCGTGCTGGGCCGGCAAGTCCTGCTTGTAGAAGATGTTGGCCGCGCCGATGTAGTGCCGGTAATAGGTTTGCAGGTCGTTCATCACGGCCTGGGGCACGACGGAGTCGGCCGTGCCCGACAGCAGCCAGATGCGGTGGCTGGCCAGCCCGGCCGTGGGATCGACGGTGCCGTTGGCGGCGTTCTGGTCGGTCAGTTTGACCAGGCTGGCCACGCCCGTGCCGCCCGGCGCCACGCGGCATGAATATGGCGTGCCCGTGCAGCTGCAGACGGTGGTGGCCGTGGCCACGCTGCCCTGGGCGCAGTAGTACGGCCCGCCTGCCACCACGCCGGCACCCATCAGGCTGGCGGAGTAGGCCACGTCGAACTGCACGGCCATGTAGCCGCCGGACGACAGGCCCGAGACGCTGACGCCGGCCGTCTGCATGGCGGGCAGGGGAACGACCTGGGCGCGGGCCGGCAGCAGCGCCAGCCAGAAAGATGCGAGCAAGAATAAGCGTAGCGGCATGGAAAACTCCGGAAGGGCGACTGGAAAGGTAGTAGGAACTGCCATTGTGGGCGATGACCGGGGCGCGGGTTTAATCTCGCTCAACCGTGCCGACTATTGCGCGCGGCCCGCGGCCTGCGGGAGCGGAAATGCACGGCCGGCGGCCGTTTGACATAGAATGGATTTTCAATTCACTCCGAGCGTTTGCCCCATGTCCAACACGATCGTCAAACTGAACCTGATTTCCGCGCTGGCCGGCGCGTTGCTGGGTGCCCTGCCGGCCCATGCCGCCGCCACCGCGCCAGCCGCCGCCACGCCACCGGCCGCCGCCGGCAGCTGCCCCGCCATCCTCAAGCAGACCTTCAACCGCCTGCAGGACGACACGCCGCAGGACCTGTGCCAGTACGCGGGCAAGGTGGTGCTGGTGGTCAATACGGCCAGCTACTGCGGCTACACCAACCAGTACGAAGGACTGGAGGCCATGTACGCCAAGTACGGCCCCAAGGGCCTGGTGGTGCTGGGCTTCCCGTCGAACGACTTCGGCAAGCAGGAACCGGGCAACAGCAAGGAGATCGCCGATTTCTGCTACAACACCTACGGCGTCAAGTTCCCCATGTTCGCCAAGTCCGTCGTGCATGGCGACCATCCCAATCCGCTGTACGTCAACCTGATTAAAATCACCGGCAAGGCGCCGGCCTGGAACTTCCACAAATACCTGATCGACCGCAACGGCAAGGTGGTCGACAGCTATCCCAGCAAGGTCACGCCGACCGACAAGCAACTGGTGTCGGCGGTCGAACAAGCGCTTGCGAACTAAACCATGAACAGGGGCCGCACGATGATGTCCAACAAAGTCTCCCACGCGGCCGATCTGCTCGGCTTGTCCCGCCTGACCGTCAGCGCCGTCACCGGCGTGGCCGACCTGGCCGAGGAAGTGCATTTGAAGCTGATCGGGCAGGCGCCGGGCCTGGTGGCCAGGCCGCTGGCCCGCGCCACCTCGCTCGTCTACAGCGGCGTGCGCGGCGTGACGCGGCTGGTGGGTGGCGGCATGGATGGCGTGCTGAGCCGCCTGCAGCCCCTGCTGGGCGAGGGCAGCGGCTGGGCCGGGCGCGAACCGCTGCTGGCGGCCGTCAACGGTGTGCTGGGCGATTACCTGGCCGAGACCGACAATCCCTTGCAGATACCGATGCAATTCCGGCGCGACGGCGCGCCCTTCGTGGCGCAGGCGGGCGCCGTCACGGGCCGCGTGCTGGTGCTGGTGCATGGCTTGTGCATGAACGACCTGCAATGGCGCCGCGCCGGCTACGACCATGGCGAAGCCTTGCAGCGCGAGCGCGGCTATACGCCCGTCTACCTGCGCTACAACAGCGGCCGCCATATTTCCGAAAACGGGCAGGCATTCGCCGCCCAGCTGGAAAGCTTGCTGGCCCAGTGGCCTGTGGCTGTCAAGGAACTGGTCATTGTCGGCCACAGCATGGGCGGGCTGGTGGCGCGCAGCGCCTATCACTACGGCGCCGCGGACGGACAGAAATGGATCAAGCGGCTGAGCAAGCTGGTCTGCCTCGGTTCGCCCCACCATGGCGCGCCGCTGGAGCGGGGCGGCAACTGGTTCCACGTGATCACGGGCATGAGCAGCTACACGGCGCCGTTCTCGCGGCTGGGCAAGATCCGCAGCGCCGGCATCACGGACTTGCGCCACGGCAGCCTGCTGGACGAGGACTGGAACGGCAAGGACCGCTTCGAACACGGCAGCGCCCTGCCGCAGACGGTGCCCTTGCCGGCCAAGGTGGCGTGCTACGCGGTGGCGGCCACCATCAGCAAGCCGTCCGCCGAAGAGGGCGGGCGCCTGGCTGGCGATGGCCTGGTGCCCGTGGCCAGCGCGCTGGGCCAGCATTCCCACAAGAAGCGCCAGCTCGACTTTGCGCCGGAACGGCAAGCCATTGTCTACCGCAACAACCACATGGACCTGCTCAATTCGCCCGAAGTGGCGCAGCTGCTGCTGGACTGGCTGTAAGCGCGTTCAGGCGGCGGCCGATGCCGGCCGTTGCAGGGCAAAGCCTTCATCGAGCCAGCCCGTGATGCCGCCCGTCATCAGCTTGACGGGCCGGCCCAGCCGCGCCAGGCGCACGGCCGCGCGCGCGGCGCCGTTGCAGTGGGGACCGGCGCAATAGACGACGAACAGCGTGTCGGCCGGATACTGCGCCAGTTTCGAGCCGATGATCTTGCCGTGCGCCAGGTCCAGCGCGCCGGGCACGTGGCCGGCCGCGTACTTTTCCGTGCCGCGCACGTCGAGCAGCACAAAGTCTTGCTGGCCGCTGCCGAGGGCGTGGTGCACGTCCCAGCAATCGGTCTCGAAGCTGAATTGTGCCTCGAAATGGGCCAGGGCGGCGGCGGCAGGGGCGGCGGCGATTTCGCTCACGTAGGACATGCGGGACTCCTTGTTTGGTGGACGGTGATGCCATTATCGGTGCCGCCCGGCAGGGCTGGCAGTGGCGTAAATGCCAAGATACGGTAAGATCACGCCATGGAAAAACATCTCGTCGTCGCCCTGGCCTATGACCGGCTCTGCACCTTCGAGTTCGGCTGCACGGTCGAATTGTTCGCCCTCGAGCGCCCGGAGCTGGAGGTGGACTGGTATGCGTTCGCCGTGTGTGCCGTGGAGCAGGGACCGATCCGGGCCGCCGGCGGCATCACCGTGCAGGCGCCGTACGCGCCCGAGCTGCTGGAGCGGGCCGACACCATCGTCATCCCCGGCTGGCGCGATGCCGACGAGACCCCGCCGGCAACCCTGCTGGCGATGATACGGGCCGCCCACCAGCGCGGCGCGCGGCTGTGCTCTATCTGTTCCGGGGTATTCGTGCTGGCCGCCGCCGGCGTGCTCGATGGCCAGCGTGCCACCACCCACTGGCGCTATGCCGACAAGCTGGCCCAGCGCTATCCACGCATCGCCGTCGAGCCGGACCAGCTGTATGTGGACAATGGCCAGGTCATCACGGCGGCCGGTTCCGCCGCCGGCCTGGATATGCTGCTGCACGTGGTGCGGCGCGATTATGGCGCGCGGGTGGGCAATATGGTGGCGCAGCGGCTGGTGGTGGCGCCCCATCGCGAAGGCGGACAGGCGCAGTTCCTGCCGCGACCGATGGCACATGACGAGCAGGGCCGCCTGACGCGGCTGATGGACTGGCTGCGCAGCCATCCCGAACAGCAACATACGATCAAGAGCATGGCCGAGCGGGCGGCCATGAGTCCGCGCACGCTGCAGCGCCAGTTCCAGCAGGCGACAGGGCTCGGACCGGTCGAATGGCTGATCCGCGAGCGGGTGGCGATCGTCAAGGACTTGCTGGAAGTAGCCGACATTCCGCTGGCGCAAGTGGCCGAGCGGGCCGGTTTCGGTTCAGAGGAATCGTTGCGCCACCATTTCCGGCGGCTGGCCGCCACTACGCCGGGCGCCTATCGCCGCCAGTTCGCCAACACCATTTGAGTGCCAACATTTCTACACGAACTGAGCTGTATGTCCGTCGGGCGACGGCGTGGGGCCGGCGCCCGCCGACGCGTATCAGCTGATCCAGGGTAAATCCAGTACTTCGCCTTGCGGCGAAGTGGTCAAGACTGGCGTCATGGCGAAGGCGGCAATGGTTTCCAGCGGCTCCGGCCCGATGCTAAGCAGCTGGTGGTCGACGCCGGCCGGGATGACGATGGTCTGGCCGGCGGTGAATCGCTCCACCTGTCCGTCGGCATGCAGCTCACCGACACCGGCGATGCACAGCACTACTTCCTCGCATGCGTGCCGGTGAGGCGGCGTCGCTTTGCCGGCAGACATCGATTGCTTCCACACAGAGAGATTGCGCAGCCCCATATGGCTGCCTGCCAGCGTGACGTGTGCAATGCCCGGGATCGGTGTCGGTGCGGGCGTATGGTTGGTGAGGATTTGCATGATGGTCTCCTTGAAAAAGTAAAACCAGTATGCGGGCGTTGCATTCAACAGTGAATATGCTTTAATTTCAAAACATTAAGGAAAAAGATTCTTCAATCATGGGGGGCGGATGAGCGGGTTCAGTGAATTCATGGCATTTTCCGTCGCGGCGCGCCACGCCAGTTTCGCGCGTGCGGGACGAGAGCTGGGGCTCACCGCGTCCACGGTCGCCAAGCGCATCCTGCGCCTGGAGCAGCGGCTCGGCGTCAAGCTGTTTCACCGTACGACGCGGCAGGTCACGCTGACCTCCGACGGTGAAGTATTGTTCGCCCGTTGCGCGAAGGTGCTGGCCGACATTGATGACATCGAATCCCTTGCCGCGGGAACCAGCGACGAGGCGCGCGGCCAGCTGCGTATCAGCATGCCTATCACCTATGGCAAGCGCATCATCATGCCGCGGCTCGCGCGGCTCCTGGCGCAGCATACTGGACTGCAGCTGGATATGCGCCTCACCGATTCGTTCTGCGATCTCATCAAGGATGGCATGGACGCCGCCGTTCGGGTCGGCGAGCTCGACGATTCGCGGCTCGCCGCAAAACGCATAGACTGGCAGCACCTGGTACTCTGCGCCAGCCCTGCCTACCTGCGGCAACATCGCCAACCGACGCACCCGGACCATCTGGAGCAGCACATTTTTGTGCTCTTTCGCAATCCGACTTCAGGTCGTGAGCGGCCGGTACAGTTGCAGGCAGATGGCCGGCTGCGCGCATTTCATCCCGTTGCACGCGCACTGGTCAACGACGGCGAAGGCATGGTCGAAGCGGCACGCAACGACGCCGGACTCACCCAGGTGCCGCGATTCATGGCAGACGATGCGATCGCCGACGGCAGCCTGGTGGAAGTGCTTGCCGCCTATGCCCCGCCAGCCCAGCCGATCAGCCTGGTCTGGCCCGGCAACCGGCTCTTGCCAGCGCGTATGCGCTTGCTCATCGAGACCTTATCATCGCCAGGGTAGCAACGGCCGCAATCGCTGGTCCCAATGGGCGCGCAATTGGTCGATCAGTTCAGACCCCGGGGGCATCGGGGCCCGCACGATAGAGTGCTCGCACTTGTCCTTTCGATCATCCTTGACTACGCTGGTTTCATTCACTGCGAAGGAGGCGATCATGGCTTACGTCGATGGATTTGTGGTGCCGGTGCCCAGGAATAACCTGGATGCGTATGAAAAAATGGCGCGCGCCTGCGGTGCCGTCTGGAAGGAGTATGGCGCGCTCGAGTATCGCGAGTGCGTGGCCGACGATGTCAAACCCGGCAAGCTGACTTCGTTCCCGCAAAGCGTGCAGCTGGAGGAAGGGGAAGTGGTGGTGTTCTCGTGGATCGTCTACGAGTCGCGCGCGCGGCGCGATGCAATCAATGAGAAAGTCATGAATGACGAGCGTATCAAGGCCTACATGGACCCCAAGAATATGCCGTTCGACGGCAAGCGTATGTTCTTCGGCGGCTTCCAGATGATGGTGGACCTGTAACGCTGGCGGCATTGCGCCGTTTGGCTCGGCCGGACCTGTAAAACGCCGGGCGATGCGAGTATGCTGGCGAATCAGTTATTCCATCAACCTTGCGGAGGACGATATGGGCACTGGCGGCAGCACCTTGCGGGATACCGTTACAGCGGAAGAATGGCAAATCCGGGTCGACCTGGCGGCGGCTTACCGCCTGACGGCGTTGTTCGGCTGGGACGAGCTGGTTTTCACCCACATCTCGGCGCGCGTGCCTGGGCCCGAGCACCATTTCCTGATCAACCCCTACGGCATGATGTTCGAGGAGATCACGGCGTCCTCGCTGGTCAAGATCGACGGCGAGGGTAACAAGGTGAGCGAGTCGCCGTACGACATCAACCCGGCCGGCTTCGTCATCCACAGCGCCGTCCACGCGGCGCGCGACAACGCGCACTGCGTAATGCACACGCATTCCGTGAACGGGGTGGCCGTGTCGGCCCAGCAGGGCGGGCTGCTGCCCATTTCGCAGCAGTCCATGGGCGTGCTGTCGTCGCTCGGCTATCACGACTACGAGGGCATCGCCCTCAATCCGGATGAGAAGCCGCGGCTGGTGCGTGACCTGGGCAATAACACCTACCTAATGCTGCGCAACCATGGCCTGCTGACGGTGGGCGCCACGCCGGCCGATGCGTTCGTCGCCATGTATTTCTTCGAAAGCGCCTGCATGATACAGCTGCGGGCGCAAGCGGGCGGCGGCCCGCTGGTGCATATTCCGCCGGCGGTGCTGGACACCGTGCGCGAGCAGATCAAGATGGCCACGCGCGGCGTGCGTCCCGGCCAGCTGGTCTGGCCCGGCCTGTTGCGGCGGCTGGATCGCAGCAATCCCGGTTACGCCGACTGAAAGCGGCGCCTGTCCGGCGCCGGTATGGCGGGCGCCGCGTAGCGGTCGTTAACGCCGGCATCCGCCCGGAGTGGAACGGCCGACGTGCAATGTCACCGACGTTCTAGCGGATCGCGCGGATCGGCCCGCGCAAGGCGTTGCACAGTACGATCTCCTGCGCCTGCTCGAACATGGCGCGGGTGATCACGCGTTCCTGCGCCTGCCAGGCCGGATCTTCCAGCATCACGCTGCGCATCACGCCCGGCAGCACACCGCTGGCCAGCGGCGGCGTGTACCACTTGCCATCGAGCTTGACGAATACGCTGCTGCGTCCCCCCTCCGTCAACTCGCCCCGCTCGTTGAAGAACAGGGTGTCGAACGCGCCTTGCGCCTCCGCCTCGCGCCAGGCCGCGTCGTAGCGGGTGCGCACGCTGCTCTTGTGACGCAGGAACAGGTCGCTGGCGCTGGTGGCATCCGGCGCCAGCAGTACCCGCACCGGCTCGGCCAGAGGCGCCAGCGGCGCATGCTGGACGGAGAAGGCGCCCGACGGCGCCAGCGCCAGCCGCAGCCGGCATGGCTGGCCGGCGGGCAGCATGGCGCGCGCCGCGTCCAGGTAGGCGTTGGCGGCGGCCGCATCCCACGGGTAGCCAAAGTAGGCGGCCGAGCCGGCCAGCCGGGCCAGGTGGCGCGCGCGGTGGCGCATGCCGTCCTCGCGCGTGGCGTACATGGTTTCGAACAGTTCGAAGTCGTTCTCCAGCCCTGTCAGGAAGCGGGCCTTGAGCGCGCATTCGGCAAATTCTTCGCCAGCGTCGCTGTCGTAGACGATGCCGGCGCCCACGCCCATTTCGCCGCGCCGCACGCCATCGGCTTCCGCCTGCAGGGCCAGGGTGCGGATCGGCACCGACAGGCAGAAGTCGCCCACCTGCCGCCCCTGGGTCGGTTCGAACCAGCCGATGGCGCCCGTGTACAGGCCGCGCCGGTCCGGCTCCAGTTCGCGGATGATTTCCATCGTGCGCCGCTTGGGCGCGCCCGTGATCGAACCGCAGGGATAGAGCGCGTCGAAGATGTCGGCCAGCGTGGCGTCCGCGCGCAGGCGGGCCTGCACGGTGGAGGTCATCTGCAGCACGCTGCTGTAGCGGCGCACCTCGAACAGGGCCGGCACTTGCACCGTGCCCGTCTGGGCGACGCGGCCGATGTCGTTGCGCAGCAGGTCGACGATCATCAGGTTCTCGGCCCGGTTCTTGGGATCGGCGGCCAGCCCGGCGGCGCGGCGCGCGTTTTCTTCCTGCTGGGCTGCCGGGGCGGCGGGCGCCGTGCCTTTCATGGGGCGCGCCGTCAGCAGGCCGTCCGCGTGGCGCACGAACAGTTCCGGCGACAGCGACAGCACGGCCGTGCCGTCGTCCAGCGCCACCAGCGCGCCGTAGGGCACGGGCTGGCGCGCGCGCAGCCGCGCGTACAGGGCAGGCAGGCTGCCGAAGGCGTCGAAGCGCAGGCGGAAGGTGTAGTTGACCTGGTAGGTGTCGCCCGCTTCGATGTAGGCGTGGATGCGGGCCAGCGCGGCGGTGAAGGCCGCTTCGTCGATATTGGGGCGCACGGCGGCGATGCCGGCCGGGCGCTCGATGGGGAAGGAGCGGGCCGCCAGCCATTCGCCCACTTCGGCGGGCGACAGCAGCTGGCACTGGTCGAACAGCAGCATCTGCGCCAGCGGCGGCTGCGGCGCCGGTTGGTCATCGGCCACGGCCAGTCCCTGCAGATGTTCGCCCAGCTCGTAGCTGCACAGGGCCACCGCATGCTGGCCGCGCGCCAGCGCCTGCTGCATCTGTTCCAGCAGCACGGGCCACTGGGCCATGTCGCGGCAGCGCAGGGTGGCGCTGTGGCCCGTGTACAGGCGCGAGCGGGCCTGGGCGGGGGCCGAACCATCGGGGCTGGCGTCGTCCAGCAGGGCAAATACTTCGGGATTCATCATCAGGGGTTCTACGACTCGTGTTACGCCAGCAGCAGGGCGATCTGCAGCGCCGCGTCCTGTGCCGGATTCTGTTTGAAGCCGCTCTTGGCGTAGCGGTGCCAGCGGCCCAGTACAAAGCTGGCCAGCATGCCGGCGCGGGCCGTCACCTCGGCCTCGGGTCCGTGGCCTTCGGCGGCGGCCACGCGCAGCGCCTGTTTCAGGGCCAGCTCCACGCGGTCGTAGAACTGGTTCATGCGCTGCTGCAGGCGCTCATCCTCGTTGACCAGGGCGTCGCCGATCAGCACCCGCGTCATGCCGGGATTGTTGCTGGCAAACTGCAGCAGCATGCCGACGATGTCGCGCGCCTGCGCCAGGCCGTCGTCCTGGCGTTCCGCGATCTGGTTGATCAGGCCGAACACGGTGCTCTCGATGAATTCGATCAGTCCCTCGAACATCTGGGCCTTGCTGGCGAAGTGGCGGTACAGGGCCGCCTCGGAAAACTCCAGCTTGCGCGCCAGCGCGGCGGTGGTGATCTTGTCGCCCTTGGGTTGTTCCAGCATCTCGGCCAGGGCCTGGAGAATTTGCATCCGGCGCTGGCCCGGCGGTGTGCTTGCCATGTGATCTCGATAGGAAGGATGAAAAAACGTCATGTAATCGGGCGCCCGCTTCAGCGCAGGCGGTGCAGGCGCGCGGGCAAATGCCTGACAGATTTTACTTTGACATCGACATAGCCGGGGCGATTTAGCGTTTTGGCGGGATGGGCCAGGCCCACCGCGTCGCCCACCCGCAGGTATTGCGTGATCCACGCCGTGCGCATGCCCAGCGCGCGGGCACTGCGCAGGTTGGCCAGCGTGTCTTCCACCAGCACGCAGCGCTGCGGCGTCAGGCCGTGGCGCCGCATCAGCTTACGCAGCAGCAGCTTGGACGGCTTGGGCCGCAGCTGGCCATGCACCCGCATCGCCTCCACCGCTACGTGATGTTCGAAATGGCGGTGCAGGCCCAGGTGGCGCAGCACCTGCGACGAATAGCCGTGCGGCGCGTTGGTCAGCAGGATCTTGCGGCCGGGCAGGCGGCGCAGCAGGTGGCGCAAGCCCTTTTCGGCCCGTATCATGGCCGGCAGCTCCGGCATGCGGTGGGTCTCGGCCAGGAAATGCTCGGCCCGCACGCCGTGGTGCTTGACCAGGCCCAGCATGGTGGCGCCGTAGCGCCGCCAGTACAGGGTGCGCGCCGCGTTGACGGCGTCCTGGCTGGCCGGCGTGGTGCCGTCGCCCAGCACGCGGGCGATGTAGTCGTTCATGTTGGCCATGATCGCCGGGAAGATGGCATGCGAGGCGTTGTGCAGCGTGTTGTCCAGGTCGAACAGCCAGACCGGCGGGTTGCGGTTAATATTCACGGACGTCTCGATCAATAGCAGCAAAGGAAAGCATGCGACGCCAGATTATAGTGTTGTTCTGCAGTTTGTTCTGGTTTGCCCCCGGCCTGCCCTGGGCGCAGGACGGCGCGCCGCAGCCGGTGGCCCAGGAGCCGCGGCAGGCCGCGCCCAACCGGGGCGCCCTGTTCAAGGTGGCGCAAAACGGCCACACCCTGTACTTGTTCGGCACCATCCACGTCGGCGCGCCCGACTTCTATCCGCTGGAAGAGCAGGTGCAGGGCGCACTGGCGCGCGCTTCCGTGCTGGCGCTGGAGATCGATCCGCTGGGCGACCCGGCCCGCATGCTGCAGGCGGTGCGGCAGTACGGCATGTATCCGCGCGGCGCGGGCAATGCGCAGGCGGCGCTGCCGGCCCCGTACCGGCCGCGCCTGGAGCGCCTGCTGCGCCATTACGCGCTGGACGCCGACACGGTGGCCGGCATGAAGCCCTGGCTGCTGGCCAGCGTGCTGACGGTGAGCGAGTTCTCGGCTCAGGGCTACGACACGGCGCAGGCGGTCGACGCCTGGCTGGCGCGCCAGGCGCACCAGCGCAAGTTGCCGGTGCTGGAGCTGGAGTCGCCCGAGAGCCAGATGGCGCTGTTCGACCAGATGTCGGCCGAGGAGCAGTCGCGCTTCCTGCAGGAGGGCATAGACGCCATCGAGGATCGCCAGCAGGCCACCCAGGCGCGCGAGATCGCCCAGGCCTGGCGCGGCGCCGACGCGGCCGCGCTCGACGCGCTGGCGCGCAAGGCGGCCGAGGACGACACTTTCTCCGGCCGCTTCGTGCAGCGCCAGTTGCTGGACGGGCGCAATCCGCACTTGGCCGACGGCATCGCGGCGCTGCTGGCGCGCGAAACGGACAGCCTGGCGGCGATCGGCGTGTTGCATCTGGTGGGAACGAACAGCGTGCCGGAACTGCTGCGCAAGCGCGGCCTGGCGGTGGAACGGATTTACTGAGTGCGGGGGATTTACTGCAGAGGATAGTGCGGATGGTGCCCTTGACGTGGATTGAACACGTGGCCTCTCCCTTACCAAGGGAGTGCTCTACCACTGAGCTACAAGGGCATCTTACTGTGGCGACGCGCTGCCAAGACGGTGCGCGGTGCGTCGCCGTTTTTTCAGTGCGAACGGATCATAGTGCCAAAAGCCTGTTCGGTCAATACTTCGAGCAATAAAGAGTGCTCAATCCGGCCGTCGATGATGTGCACCGTGTTCACGCCGGACTTGGCCGCGTCCAGCGCCGATGAGATTTTAGGCAGCATGCCGCCCGAAATCGTCCCGTCTTCGAACATCTCGTCGATCTCGCGGGCCGACAGGTCGGTCACCAGGTTGCCCTGCTTATCCTGGACGCCGGCGATGTTGGTCATCATGATCAGCTTCTCGGCCTTCAGGATCTCGGCGATCTTGCCGGCCACCACGTCCGCGTTAATGTTGTAAGCCTGGCCATCCTGGCCGAAGCCGATCGGCGAAATGATGGGGATGAAGGCGTCGTCCTGCAGGGCCTTGACCACGGCCGGGTTGATGGCGTCGATCTCGCCCACGAAGCCGATGTCGAGGAACTGGCCCGGATTTTCCTTGTCCGGCATGGCCATCTTGCGGGCGCGGATCAAGCCGCCGTCCTTGCCGGTCAGGCCCACGGCCTGGCCGCCGTAGTGATTAATCAACATCACGATGTCCTGCTGCACTTCGCCGCCCAGCACCCACTCCACCACTTCCATGGTTTCCTCGTCGGTGATGCGCATGCCCTGCACGAACGTGCCCTGTTTGCCGATCTTCTTCAGGGCGTTGTCGATCTGCGGCCCGCCGCCGTGCACCACCACCGGATTCATGCCCACCAGCTTGAGCAGGATGACGTCGCGCGCGAAGCCGTGCTTCAGGCGCTCGTCGGTCATCGCGTTGCCGCCGTATTTGATGACGATGGTCTTGCCGTGGAAATTGCGGATGTACGGCAGCGCCTCGGCCAGAATCTGCGCCTTGATCTGCGGCGCCACCGCAGTCAGGTCGTCATTCATGCCTAGGTTCAGGTTGGTCAGGTGTGTCATGGCGGGTCCGGGATTAAGATTTTTGCGATTTTACAGCCTGCAGCTGCAGTCAAGTACGCATTATAGGGCCAACGTGTTGTATTTTCCGAGATCATCCGCTAGGCTGGGCCCTTATGACCCCCTCTCCCACTCTACACCGTGAACTGGAAGCGATGCGCCCTTTGCTGGTCCGTTTCGCCCATCTGCAGCTGCGTAACGAGGCGCTGGCCGAGGATGCCGTGCAGGATGCGCTGATCGCCGTGCTGGAAAAACCCGAGCGTTTTGCCGGCCAATCGTCGCTGCGCACCTATGTGACGGGCATCCTCAAGTTCAAGATCATCGACAACCTGCGCGCCAGCACGCGCGAGCGCCAGATCGACAGCTGCGACGACCAGTCCGAGGACGACGCCATCGACGCCCTGTTCCTGGCCGACGGCCACACCCGCGAGCAGCCGCTGGCCTGGGGCGACCCGGACCGCACGCTCGAGCAGAAGGATTTCTTCAAGGTGCTGGAGGTGTGCCTGGAGAAGCTGCCCGCCAAGACGGCCCGCATTTTCATGATGCGCGAGTGGCTGGAGCTGGAAACGGACGAAATTTGTAAGGAACTGGCGATCACCACGTCTAATGCATGGGTACTCCTGTATCGGGCCCGCATGCGCCTGCGTGAATGCCTGGATTTGAACTGGTTTGGCAACCGCCAGACCGGCTGACCGCGCCCTGGACTGACCGCGACGATGGAATCACACAAAAAACGCCTCAAGCCTACCTGCCGCGAAGTGCACCGCCTGGTGTCGGAAGGGTTGGACCGCGACCTGTCGCTGGTCGAGCGCACCCGCATGCGGCTGCACCTGATGGTGTGCGACGCCTGCACCCGCTTCAACGGCCAGATGTCGCTGCTGCGCAAGGCCATGCGCAGCTTCCCGCTCGATGCCGATGCGCCGCCCGGCCCGTCGGCGCCTACCGATACGGACGGCCAGCCATGAGCGTGTGCGCGCGCTGCGGCGCCACCTTTACCTGCGCCATGGCCGACGGCGACGGCAGCCAGCCTTGCTGGTGCGCCAGCCTGCCGCCCGTGGTGCCCGTGCCGGGGCGGGCGGCGCAGGACGGGGCGTCGGCGGTAGCGGCGGCAGCGGCGACGGCCACTATGGCCACTACGGCCACTACGGCGGCCGGCATTGCGCCGGCGCCCGCCGCGGACGTGTCCTGCTGGTGCCCCGATTGCCTGCGGCGCCACATCGCCGGCGCCACACTACCCGAATAATCCACCGTACCACCACCGCAGCGAAGGGAAGCAGCATGCGTTTCAGCGATATCCGTATCCGGGCGCGGGTCAGCATCGGTTACGCGATCCTGATCCTGCTGATGATAGGCGTGATCCTGGTCGGCGTGAGCCGCATCTACGCCATCCGCGCCGAGAGCGACCATATCCTCAGCCAGGACTGGGCCGCCGCCTCGGCTATCGGCATTATCGACTCCCAGTCGCGCGAGGCCGCCACCCGCGTTGTCACCCTGATCATCCAGACCAACAGGCTACAGCGCGTCGACAGCTATGCCCGCATCGACCAGATCAAGCGCGAGATCGACGGCCAGCTGGAGCGGCTGGCCGTGCTCGACGCCACCGCGGAGGAGCGGCGCCAGATCGAGCGCGTCAAACAGGCGCGCGCCGCCTATTATCAATCCTTCATTGCCGTGGCCGACCTGGTGGAGGGCGGTCGGCACGATGCGGCCGAAGACAAGATGAACAGCATGGCGCTGCCGGCCCTGAATGCACTGCTGGACGAGATCAAGGTGCTGGACCGGTTGCAGCAAGGCCAGGTGATGGCCAGCGCCGACCGCGCGCGGGCCGACATCAACCGCTCGCTCACCATCATGTCGCTGATGGGCGTGGCGGCCGTGCTGGTGGGGATAGGCTTCGCCATTTCGGCCCGTTCCATCACCCGCCCGCTGGACGAGGCGATCGCCATCGCCACCCGGGTCGGGCAAGGCGACCTCAGTTCCGTGATCGAAATCACCTCGCGCGACGAGACGGGCGAACTGCTGCAGGCGCTCAAGCACATGACGGCCAGCCTGGCCGCCGAGCAGGAGCTGCGGCGCGCCGTGACGGCGGCCGAGGATGCGACCAAGATGAAGTCCGACTTCCTGGCCAACATGTCGCACGAGATCCGCACGCCGATGAACGGCATCATCGGCATGACTCACCTGGCGCTGCAGACCGACCTCACGCCCAAGCAGCGCAACTACCTGGAAAAGGTGGAGTCGGCGTCCAGGAACCTGCTGGGCATCATCAACGACATCCTCGATTTTTCCAAGATCGAAGCGGGCAAGCTGGCCTTCGAGCGGGTCGACTTCTTCCTGGAAGACGTGATGGGCAACATTGCCGACCTGTCCATGATGCGGGCGCAGGAAAAGGGCCTGGAGCTGCTGTTCGACGTGGCGCCGGACGTGCCGCACGCGCTGGTGGGCGACCCGCTGCGCTTCGGCCAGGTGCTGATCAACCTGACCAACAACGCCATCAAGTTCACCGAGCAGGGCGAGATCGTGGTGACGATCCGCGTGCAGGAGCGCAGCGATGAACAGGTCATGCTGCGGGTGGACGTGCGCGACACGGGACCTGGTCTGACGCCGGACCAGCAGGCGCGCCTGTTCCAGGCCTTCACCCAGGCCGATACCTCCACCACGCGCCACCATGGCGGCACGGGGCTGGGCCTGACCATCAGCAAGCGGCTGGTGGAAATGATGGACGGCCAGATCGGGCTCGAAAGCCAGCCCGGCGTGGGCAGCAATTTCCACTTCACGGCCCGTTTTGGCGTGGGTGTCGAGGCCGAACAGGCGCCGCTGCCCGACATCAGCGGCCTGCGGGTGCTGGTGGTGGACGACAACGCCAGCGCGCGCGAAATCTTCCTCGGCATGCTGGGCTCCATGAAGTTCGACGCCGCGGCCGCCGACAGCGGCGCGCGCGCGGTGCAGGCGGTGGCGCAGGCGCGCGAGCAGGGCCGCCCGTTCCGCGTGGTGCTGATGGACTGGCAGATGCCGGGCATGAACGGCATCGCCGCCGTCAAGGCGATCCGCGCCGAGGCCGAGGCGGCCGGCGCGGCGCCGCCGGCCATGGTGATGGTCAGCGCCTACAGCCGCGACGCGCTGCTCGACGAGCTGCGCGATCTGACGGTGGAGGCAACGCTGAGCAAGCCGGTCAGCGCCTCGACCCTGCTCGATTCGATTTCCACCGTGTTCGGCCAGGACCTGCGGCGCTGTCGCAAGGCGCGCCGCGACGAGAGCTACCGCCAGGCCGAGCAGGCCGTGCGCGGGGCCTGGCTGCTGCTGGTCGAGGACAATGAGGTGAACCAGGAAGTGGCGCAGCAGATCCTCAGCGATGCCGGCGTGCGGGTCGATATCGCCGCCAACGGCGCCATGGCGCTGGCCAAGGTCGCCGTCAACGATTACGACGGCGTGCTGATGGACTGCCAGATGCCGGTGATGGACGGCTACGACGCCACCCGCAAGCTGCGCGAGGACGCGCGCCACGCGGCGCTGCCTGTGATCGCCATGACGGCCAACGCCATGGTGGGCGACAAGGAAAAATGCCTGGCCGCCGGGATGAACGATTTCATCGCCAAGCCGATCGATGTGGCCCAGCTGTTCACGACGCTGGCGCGCTGGGTCAAGCCGCGCCACCCGGCGCCGGCCGCGCCGCAACCGCCGCAGCAGGTCGCGCAGGAGGCGGGCCAGGAGGCCGGGCAGGAGCGGCCATTGCCCGCCATCGCCGGCCTGAAAATGGAAGCGGCGCTGCAGCGTGTGGGCGGCAACGCGGCCCTGATGCGCAAGCTGTTGAGCCGTTTCGTCGAAACCCAGATCGACGCCATGCAGCGCATCGCTGAGGCGATGGACAACAACGACCTCGCGGCGGCCACGCGCGAAGCGCACACCGTCAAGGGCCTGGCCGGCAACATCGGCGCCGTGGCGCTGGCCGATGCGGCGGCCCGGGTGGAGCAGATACTGGCCCAGGGCGCGGCGCAAGGGCGTGACGAAGCCATAGCCGCCATGGGGCAGGAACTGGGCGAGCTGGTGGCACGGGTGTCGATGGCGTTGCGCAGCACGGCGGCCCCGTCGCAGCCGGCGGCGCCATCCTCCGCGGCGCCGGCCGATCCGGCCGCGCTGGCCGGCGGGGTGCGCGACATGGCGCGCCTGCTGGCGCAGGACGATGCGGCTGCCGTCAAGCTGCTCGACCAGATTTGCCCCATGCTGGCGGCGGCCGGGCAGGGCGAGCCGGCGCGCCAGCTACGCCGCCTGCTGGCGCAGTACGATTTCGAGGGGGCGCTGGACGAGTTGCGCGAGGCGGCGACGGCATTGCACATAACGCTATAAAATACGGTATTCGCCGAGGAAGATGATGACCCCATTGCAAGCCAAGCCGACCATCCTGGTGGTGGACGACACCCCGGACAACATCGACCTGCTGTGCGCCGTGCTGGAACACGATTACCGCACCAAGATCGCCGTCAACGGCGAGCGCGCGCTCAAGATCGCCCGGGGCGAGGCCAAGCCGGACCTGATCCTGCTCGACATCATGATGCCGGGCATGAGCGGCTACGACGTCTGCAAGGAACTCAAGGCCGATCCGGCCACGCGCGACATTCCCGTCATCTTCGTCACCGCCATGAGCGAGGTGGCCGACGAGCAGCTGGGCCTGAGCCTGGGCGCGGTGGACTACATCACCAAGCCCGTCTCGGCCCCCATCGTGCTGGCCCGCATCAAGACCCAGCTGTCGATGAAGCGGGTCCAAGACTTCCTGCGCGACCAGAACCAGTTCCTGATAACGGAAGTGGAGCTGCGCACGCGCGAGATCGTGGCGCTGCAGGACGTGACCATCCACACCATGGCGTCGCTGGCCGAAACGCGCGACAGCGAGACGGGCAACCATATCCGCCGCACGGCGCACTACGTCAAGACACTGGCCGAAAAGCTGCGTACCCATCCCCGCTTTGCCGCCTTCCTGACCGACGAAACGATAGAAATGCTGTTCAAGTCGGCGCCGCTGCATGATATCGGCAAGGTCGGCATCCCCGACCGCATCCTGCTCAAGCCGGGCCGTTTCGAGCCGTACGAGATGGAGATCATGAAGACCCACACCACGCTGGGGCGCGACGCCATCATGGCGGCCGAGCGCGAGCTGGGCGTGGAGGTCGGGTTCCTCAAGTACGCCAAGGAGATCGCCTACGGCCACCAGGAAAAATGGGACGGCAGCGGCTATCCGCAGGGGCTGGCCGGCGACGCCATCCCCATCTCGGCGCGGCTGATGGCGGTGGCCGACGTGTATGATGCGCTGATCAGCCGCCGCGTCTACAAGGAAGGCATGAGCCACGAGCAGGCCGTCGCCATTATCACGGCCGGCCGCGGCCAGCACTTCGACCCGGACATGGTGGATGCCTTCCTGGCGCTGCAGGACGAATTCATCGCCATCGCCAGGCGCTATGCCGACAGCGACCAGGACATGGCGCACAAGCGCGAAAAATTGGAATTGTTTACGAAAGCCGCAGATGCAACTTGATGCAGACACGCTGGGTTTTGCGGCGGCCAGCTGCACCACCTTTTCCTTCGTCCCACAGGTCATGCTGGTGTGGCGCGAGCGCGCCGCCACCGGCGTTTCCACCGGCATGTACCTGATCTTCAGCCTGGGCGTGCTGCTGTGGCTGTTCTATGGCGTGGCCACGGATGCGCTGCCCGTGATTATTGCCAATGCCGTGACCTTGACGCTGGCGCTCAGCGTACTGGCCATGAAGTGGTATTTCGAGCGTTCCACTCCGCAGGGCGGGAGCGCCTGAGCACCAACCTCTGGCGCCGCCGCGTTGACCACGTGGCGCCATGGTTGCCGCACCCGCACCCGCATCCGCGCACCCGCACGCGCCCGCGCGTGCCGTCAGCTCACCGTCTTAAAGAATCGCATCATTTCCCGGCTCGCGTCCGGTCCCTTGCCGTCCGTGTAGCTGCCTTGCGCGCTGCCGCCCGACCAGGCGTGGCCTGCACCGTGCACCACCCAATGCTCGACCACGGGTTTGCCGTCCTGGCCGTGGTGCGTGGTCTGCGTGTAGCGGTGGCCGTTCGGCACGCTGCCCGACTGCACGGATGGCACGCTGGCCGATGCGTGGCCGTTCAGGCGCTGCGCCGTCACCGCCTCGCCGTTGCGCGGATGGACGGTGGTGTCGCGGTCGCCGTGGAAGACGATGATGGGCAGGCTGCCGCCGGCGGGCGCCTTGTGCGCGCCGGCGCCGCGCTTCATGGCGCTCAGCGCCGACGGCAGGTCTTGCGCCGACGCATAGGGCAGGCCGGAATGCACGCCGACCGCCGCGAATACGTCCGGGTACAACGTGCCGACGATGATGGCCATGGCGCCGCCGGCCGACAGGCCGGCCACATACACTTCCTTTTCCGGCACGCGATAGTCGCGCTTGATTTGCTCGGCGATGCCGGCGATCAGCGACGGTTCGCCCTGGCCGCGCTGCTGGTCGATGGCATTGAACCAGTTCCAGCACTTGGCGTTGTTGGCCTGCTTGGTCTGTTCTGGATAGACCACCAGGCAGTGGCGTTCCTCGGCCACCTGGTTCATGCGGGTGCCGGCCGCGAAATCGTCGGGGTTCTGGGTGCAGCCGTGCAGCATCACCAGCAGCGGCATGGGCTGGCCGCAGTAGCTGGACGGGATGTACAGCTTGTATTTGCGCTCGCCCGCGTGGTTGGCGTAGCTGCCCGTGATGAACTGGGCGCCTGCCGGCAGTTCGGCCGGCTCCGCGCGGGGCGCGTCGTAGCCGGGCAGGTCGAGGGCAGACAGGTCCAGATGGGGCAGGTTGAGGTTGGCGAGGTCGAACTTCGGCATCTCGAAGTTCTTCAGCCCTGCCGGCAGGACGCCGTCCATGCCGGCCTGGATCTCGACCGCGATGCCCATGCGGTTGAGCAGGTCCTGCGCGTATTCGATAGGCTGGGTGGCCGGATCGGGCCCGGCGCCGGCGGGGCGGGTGGGCCGGTCTTGCGGCTGTTGCGGGGCCGCCCTGGCGGCGGCTTCCTGCGCGTCATGGGTATCGACGCAGACAGCGTCTTCCACCTCCACATGTTGACGGTGCGCGGCGGGAGCGTCCGCCGTTTTCGCGGGCGGCGGGTTGATGTCGTGCAGCGGGGCGGGGCGCGGTGCGCCGCGCAGGCTGCCCAGCGCCTGCTGGATTATCGCTGTGGCGGCGGCCGGACCCTTGGTCACCAGTTTATGGGTTGCCGCGCGCATGTGCGCCAGCAGTGAGGAATCGAATTTCATAAGCCGTCCTTCAACGAAGCTGCGCCGTGCCGGACAGCTTGCCCGACTGGCGCGTTAGTGAATTCGCCCGGCAAGGGCGGTCTTGACCATGGTGCTCGCGTGCAGCGCACCGAGCACAAAAATCGATTCGATCGTCGCCAGCGCCAGCTCCACCGACACGTCGCTGGCGATGCTGGCCAGCCCCAGTACCTGGATCTGCAGGCGCTGGCCGGCGGCCTGGATCGCTTCCAGGTCGGCGCGCGAATAATGCTGCATGCCCAGTACCAGGCTTTTGCGCGCCACCGTCTGCTTGACCACGTCCGCGTGCGCATTGAGCTGGTTGCGGATCGCCGTGCGTATCAGGTCCGTGCGGTTCGAGTAGAACCCTTCCTGCACCAGCAAATCGATTTGTCCCAGGTCTATCGGTCCCAGATTGATGGTGATTTTTTCCGATTCGCTGGTTTTCAGCTTGAGTTCTTGCTTGGCCATAAGTCTCCGTCAGGCACATTCAGTATCTTGGTGGCATCTGGTAGCCATCCAAATACCATCTACATGGATGGTAGTATAGGCTCATGACGTGGCAGGTCAAGCGCGATTTGCTGCTTTGCGCTATGGTTAATGCCGTTCACACAATGCGAGGATCAACGTCATGGGCAAGATTATCGGGATCGACCACGTGCAGCTGGCCATGCCGGCCGGGGCCGAGGACCAGGCGCGCGCCTTCTACGGCGCCGTGCTGGGACTGGACGAGCTACCCAAGCCGGCCAAGCTGGCCGTGCGCGGCGGCGTGTGGTTCGCCTGCGGCGCGCTGCAGCTGCACCTGGGCGCGGAAGCCGGCTTCCAACCCGCGCGCAAGGCCCATCCGGCGCTGCTGGTGGATGACCTGGCGGCCTATCTGGCCCAGCTGCAGGCACGGGGACTGGCGGCCGATTACGACGAGCCGCTGGAGGACGCCCGCCGCTCCACCATCGCCGACCCGTTCGGCAACCGCATCGAACTGATCGAGCGGCTGCGCTGAGGGCGCGCCGGTTTCACGGCATAATGGGCGCATTCTTCGACTCCGATATTGCACCATGAATCCAGCAACGCCATCCGCCGACCAACTCTTGCCCGAACTGGCCACGCCGGTGCCTTCGCCCTGCGTCAGCCTGTGCAAGATGAGCCCCGAGACCGGCTATTGCCTCGGCTGCATGCGCACCATCGAAGAAATCATCGCCTGGTCCAAGTCGGACGACACGTACAAGCGCGGCGTGTGGGCGGAAATCCGGCGCCGCGAAGCGCTGATCGACTTTTAAGGGAAGGCGGCAGGCATGCATGGATTGCCCGATTCAATACAGGTGTTCGAGCGCGGTTGGCTCTCGTCCAACAACATCCTGCTGCTGGGGCGCCATGACACGGCCCTGATTGACAGCGGGTACCTGATCCATGCGCCGCAGACGCTGGCGCTGGTGCGCCATGCCCTGCACGGGCGGCGGCTCGACAAGCTGATCAACACCCACCTGCATTCCGACCATTGCGGCGGCAACGCCATCCTGCAGGCCCATTACGGCTGCAGCACGGCCATCCCGGCGGCGGAAGCGGACAAGGTGCGGCACTGGGACGTGGAGGCGCTCAGCTTCAAGGCCACGGGCCAGCAGTGCGAACGCTTCAGTTTCGACAGCACCGTGGCCTGCGGCGACGTGCTCACGCTGGCCGACATGGAGTGGCAGGCCCTGGGCGCGCCCGGCCACGATCCCCACTCGCTGATCTTCTACTGCCCCGAGCACCGCGTGCTGGCGTCGGCCGATGCGCTGTGGGAGAACGGCTTCGGCGTCATCTTCCCGGAGCTGGAGGGCGCATCCGGTTTCGCCGAGGAGCGCGCCACGCTGGACCTGATCGCGGGGCTGGACGTGCGGCTGGTCATCCCCGGCCACGGCGCGCCGTTCACGGACGTGCAAGGCGCGCTGGCGCGGGCCAGGTCGCGGCTCGATTACCTGGAGGCCGATCCGGTGCGCAACGCGCAGAACGCGATCAAGGTGCTGCTCAAGTTCCTGTTGCTGGAGCGGCAGCGCATCGCCCTGGCCGACGTGCCCCGCATGCTGCTGGCCATGCCCGTCTTCGCCACCGCCAACTCGCGCTACCTGGGCCAGACGCCGGAAGCGCTGGCGCAATGGGCCGTGGGCCAGCTGGTCAAGGCTGGTGCGGCGCACATCGAGAGTGAGTACTTGCTCAACGAATAGGCGCCGGGAGCGTTGGCGCATCCCGTCCATTCTTCGCACGGTCGTTCGTTTTGCGGTCTATAATCGTCCGATAGCAGTTCCCATCCACTTCCGTCAGCGAGCTCGATATGGCCTTGCCAGCAGTGTTGCAGAACCTCACCCTCCCCGTCATTGCCTCCCCCATGTTCATCGCCAGCGGCCCGGCCCTGGTGGCGGCCCAGTGCAAGGCCGGCATCGTCGGCTCCTTCCCCGCCCTCAACGCCCGTCCGGCCGAGCTGCTCGACACCTGGCTGACGGAGCTGCAGGCCGAGCTGGCCGAATTCCAGCGCGCCCACCCGGAGCAGCGGGTGGGCCCGATCGCCGTCAACCAGATCGTGCACCAGTCCAACGACCGGCTGGCGCATGACGTGGAGGTGTGCGTCAAGCACCAGATCCCCATCATCATTTCGTCGCTGCGGGCGCCGCCCAAGGAAATGCTGGATGCCATCCACAGCTACGGCGGCATCGTGCTGCATGACGTGATCTCGATCCGCCACGCGCAAAAGGCGCTGGAGGCGGGCGTCGATGGCCTGATCCTGGTGGCCAGCGGGGCCGGCGGCCATGCCGGCACGCTGTCGCCGTTCGCGCTGGTGGGCGAGGTGCGCAAGTTCTTCTCCGGGCCCATCGCGCTGTCGGGCTCCATCGCCACCGGCGACGCCATCCTGGCCGCGCAGGCCATGGGCGCCGATTTCGCCTACATCGGCTCGCGCTGGCTGGCCACCAAGGAGTCCAATGTGGGCGACGGCTACCGCGACGCCATCGTGGAGTCGTCGGCCGCGGATATCGTTTATACCAATCTGTTCACGGGTGTACACGGCAACTACCTGAAGAAATCCATCGTCGCCGCCGGGCTGGACCCGGAAGCGCTGCCGCAGGCCGACAAGAGCGCGATGAACTTCGGTTCCGGCAGTGCCAAGGCGTGGCGCGATATCTGGGGCGCCGGCCAGGGCGTGGGGCTGATGCACGACGTGCCCACCACGGCCGAGATGGTGGCGCGCCTGAAGCGCGAATATGACGCGGCGCGGGCGCGCCTGAGTCTCTGATTGGTGTCGTCGGGGCGGCGCTTGCCGCACAGTGCGCGGCCCCGGTAGCGCGACCGGCGGGGACGTGAGCGGCCGGCGGCCGTGTTCTTCCGCCCGTCAGCTGCCCAGGCGCGTTGGCCGCGCCTTGCCGCTGGCTGCTGCTGCTTTTTTCGGCCTGGCCTTGGGTTGCGCCTGCTTGCGCAGGGCGGCCGCCATGCCCAGCCTGGCCCAGCGCAGCATGGCGCCGGCATCGTCCATGGCCTCATCGGGCACCCGGTAGTAGCGCAGCGCACAGGCTTCGCCCTGCTTCTGGTAGGTGAACGGCGGGCAGTGCGCGGCGTGGAACTGGGCTTCGTTCTCGTCGTCGCCCTTGAAGTACAGGCAGTCGTCGTCGATGATGGCGCAAAACAGCTCGTCGATGTAAATCCCCACGCCACCGAACATGCGCTTGCTGCGCACCGTGCCCAGCGGCGCCAGCACGTCGGCCAGATAGGCGAGAAAGTCAGGCGATACCATGGTCAGCTTCCGTCGATAAGGTTGATCCGGGCTTTACTGCGGATGACGGATATCGTAGCGCGCAAAGTGCTGCCACGTGCCGTCCGGCTTGGCCGCTTCGATCACGAGAGTCCAGGATGCCGTGTCCGCGTGGTAGCTCAGCGTGTCGTGGAACGGGGCGCTGGCGTACGGGAAGGTGAACTCGATGGTGTTGTCCTTGATGCTGCCCGTTGCGTGAGGGACCGAAGCTCGGGCGCCGAAAATGTCCATCCAGTGCGCGATGACGGACTGGCTCTTCTGGTCGTAACCGATGAAGACGCGCGCCTCGTATCTGGCCGGCAGCTGCACATCCTTCATGTGCATTTCCGTGAACGTGCCGTTCAGGGTCGGCGTGGCGGCCATGTTGTACTGCACGGGCTTGCCCATGACGTCGCCCGTCATGACCCAGTTGCCGTCCAGGGCTTGCAGCAGGGCGGGGCGGTTGTCGGGGGGGCGCGGTGCTTCGGCAGCGCGCACGCCTCCGGTTGCCAGCAGTGTGAAAAACAGGAGGGTGGAGGAAATCCGCATCGGTAAGGTCCAGGAATCGGCTGGTTGGAATGGCACGTCGTTCAGAAATCGATCTGGTGCAGACGATATGGCAAGATGGACTATTTGGCAAACAGGATTTCCGCTCACGGCTGCTCCAGCCACTTGCGCGCCGTGGCGATGACCTGTTCGGACAGGCGGCGCGTGAGCGGGGTCTGGATATCCCAGGCGTGCCACAGCAGCGGCACGTCCAGGCTGGCGCCGGGCGCCAGTTCGACCAGCGTGCCCGCCCGCAGGGCGGCCTCGCATTGCAGCGTGGGCAGCATGCCGTAGGCGTAGCCGGCCTCCAGGAAGCGCACGAATCCTTCCGAACTCGATAGCGCATGGTGCGGGTAGCGTACCGGCTGGCCGAACTGGCGGCCAAAGAACTGGTCCAGCAGCGTATCCTTGCGGTCGAACACCAGCGCCGGCGCCTGGCGCACCGCTTCCAGCGTAAAACCATCGGGGAACCAGCGCTGCGCGAACGCGGGCGCGGCCACGCACAGGTAGCGCATCGCGCCCAGCGGTGTGACTGTGGTGCCGGCCACCCGCGTGGCCTCGCTGGTGACGCAGGCGAACACGCGGCCTTCCCGCAACTGGCTCAGCGTGTGGTCCTGGTCGTCGATGCGGATGCGCAGCAGGCAGGCATCGGACAGCAGCAGCGGCGCCACCGCCTCCTGCAGCCAGGTGGCGGCGCTGTCGGCGTTGACGGCGATGGCGATCTCGGGCCGCTCGTCCGGCTGGCCGGGGCGCTGCTTGAGGGCCGCTTCCAGCAGCCGCACCTGGCGGTAGTGGGCGATCAGGCGCTGGCCGGCCTCCGTCGCTTGCGGGGGCTGGGTGCGCACCACCAGCAGTTCGCCCGCATCGTTCTCCAGCAAGCGCAGGCGCTGCGACACGGCCGACTGGGTGATCGACAGAGCCACGGCCGCCTTGTCGAAACTGCCATGCTCGATCACGGCATCGAGGGCGGCCAGGCCGCGATAGTCCACTGCGCTCATTAGTTTCTCTAATGTTTATCCAATATTATTAATTATACTTATCTGGAGCCCGGCCGTAAGCTGGCAGCCTGTTCAAGCAATGAATAAGGAACCAGCATGGAAGCGGCGGCATTTTTGAAGGGATTGGGACTGGGCGGCGGCCTGATCGTGGCGATTGGATCGCAGAACGCCTATTTGTTGCGGCAGGCCCTCAAGCGCGAGTTCGTGCTCAGCTGCATCGCGATTTGCGTCCTGTGCGACATGGTGCTGATCGCGGCCGGGGTAGCGGGCATGGGGCAGTTGATCAGCGGCACGCCGGCCCTGCTGCTATGGCTGAAGATAGGTGGCGCCGCCTTCCTGCTGGCCTATGGCTGGCGTGCGGCCCGCTCCGCGCTGCGGCCGGCCGCGCTGGTGGCGGGCGACGCGGCCACAGTGTCCAGCCATGGCGCGGTGGTGGCGGCCATGCTGGCCTTCAGCCTGCTCAATCCCCACGTCTACCTCGACACGGTGATACTGCTCGGCTCCATCGGTGGCCAGCAGGCGGGCAATGGCCGGCTGTATTTCGCGGCTGGCGCAATGGCGGCCTCGCTGGCCTGGTTCAGTGGATTGGGATTCGGCGCGCGCTACCTGGCCCCCATGTTCGCCCGGCCGCGCGCCTGGCAAGTGCTGGACGGCGTGATCGCGGTGGTGATGTGGGCCATCGCCGCCTCGTTGTTCATCTGAGGAGCTGAGGCCGTCCGAAAAATGGGGACGCAAAAAATGGGGACGTACCCCAATATTAGATTCGGAAAGGGGCTGTAACAATAAAGGGGTACGTCCCCATTTTTAAAAAGGGGTACGTCCCCATTTTTTCCGTCCCCTTTTTCCAGGGGCGTAGCTGCGTTGTCTGGCGGGGTGGCCTCAGGCTTCGCTGTCGGTCTTGATGGCCCACAGGCCGGGCAGGTTGCGCCAGTAGCCGTAGGCGTCCATGCCGAAACCCACCACGAAACGGTTCGGGATGGTGATGCCGACGATGTCGGCCTTGCATGGCTTGGCCTTGCCGATTGCCTTGTCGGCGAAGACGGCCAGGATCACTTCGGCCGCGCCCATGTCCAGCAGGCGCTGCTTGACGTGGGCCAGCGTTTCACCTTCGTCGAGAATGTCGTCCAGTACGATGACGGTGCGGCCCGTCACGTTCGAGCGCGGCACCACTTTCCACACCACCTGGCCGCCCTGGTCCTCGTCGCCATAGCGGCTGACGTGGATGTAGTCGAATTCGAGCGGGAACGTCAGCTGCGGCAGCAGGTTGCCGGTGAAGACGACGGCGCCGCCCATCACGCCCAGCACCAGCGGGAATTCCTCGCAGCCGGGCGCGTTGAAACGCGCGTTGAGGGTGTCGGCCATGCGCGTGACGGCGGCATCGACGGTCTCTTTGTTGAACAGTTCTTCTGCCGTTTCCAGCAGGGCGCGCGCGCGGTTGTGGTGGAAGTCTTGCATGATCTTCTGGTTTTTCTAAAAACGGGTGAACAATCCCGCTATTATCCGCCATATCCCGCCGCCCCGGGGGCAGTTGGATTTACACCACAGCAATTGGCCCTATCGGTAATCGCGTATGTCGTCGATCACCTTGCCGTCGCTGGGCAGGCTGCCGCGCGCGGCAAAACACACTTCGCCCCGCAGCTTGGTCAGGTCGCGGATCGAGTCGACGACGGCGGCGCCCAGGCTGGCGCTGGCGCCCTGCGGATCGTCCACTTCGCAGTGCAGCGTCATCACGTCCTGCGCCATGTGGCCCGACACCACCAGCCGCGCCTTGAGGATCTGCGGATGGCGGCGCGCAATGTCGTGCACCTGCGAGGGATGGACGAACATGGCGCGCACCTTGGTGGCCTGGTCGGCCCGCCCCAGCCAGCCGCGGATGCGGGTGTTGGTGCGCGCGCCCACGGCCGGCGCGTACGCCAGTTCGGCCGACAGGTCGCCCGTGGCGAAGCGGATCAGCGGATAGTCGTGGTTGAACAGGGTGACCAGCACTTCGCCGATCTCGCCCGGCGCCACCGGCTCGCCGCTGCCGGGACGGACGATCTCCAGTATCACTTCCTCGTCCAGCACCATGCCCGGATCGAGCACGCCGGCGCTGGCCGTTTCATACGCGATGCTGCCGATGTCGGCCGAAGCGTAGGTCTGGAACACGTGCGGCACGCCATTCTGGGCGAACCAGCTGCGCAGCGATTCGGGCAGCGCTTCGGCGCCCATCATGGCCTGGTGCACGCTGGAGATGTCGGCCCCCATTTCGCGTGCCTTTTCGATGATGATCTTCAGGAACGACGGGGTGCCGATGTAGGTGTCGGGCCGCAGTTCGGCCATCGCCTGCACCTGCATTTCCGTCTGCCCGGCGCCGGCCGGGATCACGGCGCAGCCGATGCGGGCCGCGCCGCCTTCGACCATGAAGGCGGCCGGCGTGAAATGGTAGGAGAAGCAGTTCTGTATCAGCCCGCCCGGCCGCACGCCGGCCGCGTACATGGGGCGCGAGAAGCGCCACCAGTCCTGGCCCCGGCCTTCGGGGTCGAAGATGGGGCCGGGCGACATGTAGACGCGCGCCAGCTGGCCGGCCGGGGTGGCATTGAGGCCGCCGAACGGCGCGATCTGGCGCTGCAGTTCCTTCAGGCCGGACTTGCGCGTGACGGGCAGCTGGGCCAGCGCGGCGCGGCTGGCGACGTCGCCGGCCTGCACTCCGTGCAGGATGCGCGCCCAGCCGGGCGTGCCCTGGGCCCGCGCCACCAGGCGTGGCAGGCGCTGCATCAGGTCGCGTTCGCGCAGGGCGGGGTCGCGCGTTTCCAGGCTGTCGAGCGTATCGGCCATGGTGTGATCCTTGTGTTGTATCGGTTGGACGGGAAGGGCGTCAGGCCAGCCAGCGCTTGCGGCGGCGGTAGAATTTCATGTCGCGGAAGCTCTTGCGCCCGGTGCCGGATACGCCCAGGTAGAACTCCTTGACGTCCTCGTTGCTGGCCAGGTCGGCGGCCGCGCCTTCCATCACCACCCGGCCGTTTTCCAGGATGTAGCCGAAATCGGCGTAGCGCAGCGCCACGCTGGTGTTCTGCTCGGCCAGCAGGAAGGACACGTTCTCCTTCTGGTTCAGGTCCTTGACGATGCCGAAGATCTCGTCGACGATCTGCGGCGCGATGCCCATCGACGGTTCGTCCAGCAGGATCATGGACGGCTTGGCCATCAGCGCGCGGCCGATGGCGCACATCTGCTGCTCGCCGCCGGAGGTGTAGCCGGCCTGGCTGGTGCGCCGCTCCTTCAGGCGCGGGAAGTAGTGGTAGACCTTCTCCAGCGCTTCCTTGAGCTGGGCGCGCGAAATGCGGCGGGTGTAGGCGCCCGTCAGCAGGTTCTCCTCGATGGTCAGGTGGCCGAAGCAGTGGCGGCCCTCCATCACCTGCGACAGGCCGCGCTTGACCAGTTCATTGGGTGTGAGCTGGTCCACCCGCTCGCCCTTGAACTGGACTTCGCCCTTGGTGACGTCGCCGCGCTCACCGCGCAGCAGCGTGGAAATGGTTTTCAGTGTGGTCGACTTGCCGGCGCCGTTGGCGCCCAGCAGGGCCACGATCTTCCCTTGCGGGACTTGCAGCGATACGCCCTTGAGCACCAGGATCACGTGGTCGTAGATGACCTCGATGTTGTTGACCGACAGGTAGGGCTGGCTCGTTACAGGTACGGGTGCGGCTGCGGCGGCTGTGTGCATGATCGTTCTTCACAGGTTAAAAAAAGGTGCGGGGAGGAGGAGGGGACTCCCCGCACCAGGGCGCGTGATCGCTATGGCAATGGCTACTTCGCGCAGGCTGGCGTTATTTTTTTCTCGGTGGCGTAGGCGTTGGACGAATCCTCCAGCAGCTTGCGGGTCAGCGCCTTGTCGCCCACCACCCAGTTCGGCGTGATGGCGTTCCATTTCTTGCCGTCCCACTGCTGGACCTTGACGGCGCCCGAGCCTTCATGGTCGTCGCAGCTGGTCTTCACCACCGGCAGCATGCCGTAGGCGCCGATGGCCTTCTGGCGCGCCTCGTCCACGTTCAGGTGCTCCAGGCCCCAGCGCAGCTGTTCGCCGGTCACGGCCTTGCCCTTGCCGAACTTGTCCTGCGCGGCGCGTATCGCTTCCACCCACAGGATGGCGGCCGTCACGCCGCGCATGTGGTAGACCGAGCCGACGCGGTTGCGGTCGGCCAGGTTGCCCTTGCCGGCGTCGTACAGCTTCTTGTGGATCTCTTCCATCACCGGGTAGTTGCCGGGGGTGTTGAAGGTCATCGCGCTGTAGCCCTTGGCGGCGTCGCCGGCCGGTACGGTGTCCTCTTCGGAGCCGGCCCACCATACGCCCAGCATCTTCTCGCGCGGGAAGCCGTTGCGCTGCGCGGTCTTGATGGCGACCGAGTTCATCACGCCCCAGCCCCACAGGATCACGTAGTCGGGATTGGCCTGGCGGATCTGCAGCCACTGCGATTGCTGCTCGCTGCCCGGCGGCGGCACGGCGATCTTGATCAGCTCAAAGCCGTACTGCTTGGACAGCGCTTCCAGCACCGGCAACGGTTCCTTGCCGAAGGCCGAGTCGTGGTACAGGTGCACGATCTTCTTGCCCTTGAGCTTGTCCATGCCGCCGCTCTTGTCGCCCAGGTACTTGATCATGCCGGCGGCCTGGTTCCAGTAGCTGGTGATGAGCGGGAAGACGTAGGGGAAGACCTTGCCGTTGGCCGCGTCGGAGCGGCCGTAGCCCAGCATCGTCATGGGGATCTTGTCCTGCGCCAGCCGGTCCAGGATGCCGTAGGCGATGCCGGTCGACAGCGGCTCGACCATGGTGGCGCCGCCATTCTTGGTCTTCAGGCGCTCGTAGCATTCCACGCCGCGCGAGGGGTTGTATTCGGTCTCGCATTCTTCCCAGCTGATCTTGACGCCGTTCACGCCGCCGTTCATGTTGACCAGGTTGAAGTAGTCGATCACGCCGCCGTAGAAGCCGGAACCGCCGGCCGCATACGGCCCCACGCGATACGACGGCAGGGCGATGAACTGGTCGGCCCAGGCCGGAACAATGGCGCTGGCCGTCAGTGCGGCGCCCAGCACGAAGGCTTTGATGCATTTCATACTCGTCTCCTCGAAGTTACAGACCTCAGGTGGTACTGGTGTGGTGATGCCAGGGACCGCGTTCAGTGCGGGAACGGCCACAGACGCAGCTTCTCTTTACCGATTTGCCACAGACGCGCCAGGCCATGCGGCTCGACGATCAGGAAAAAGATGATCAGGGCGCCGAATGTCATCAGCTCCAGGTTGGACGCCACGCTGGTCGGAAGGGCCAGGCCGTGCGCCAGCACGTTGAGGAACACGGGCAGCAGCACGATGAAGGCGGCGCCCAGGAAGGAACCGAGCACGGAACCGACGCCGCCGATGATGATCATGAACAGGATGCGGAACGACAGGTCCAGGTTGTACGCTTCCGGCTCCACCGTGCCCAGGTAGGCAAAGGCGTACAGCGCGCCGGCCACGCCGCAGTAGAAGGAGCTGACGGCAAAAGCCAGCAGCTTGGTGCGCATCAGGCGAAAGCCGATCACCTCGGCCGCCACGTCCATGTCGCGCACCGCCATCCACGAGCGGCCCACGTTGGAGCGGATCATGTTCTTGGCCAGCAGCGCCATGAAGGCCACCACCGCCAGCACCAGCAGGTATTTGCTGGCCGGGGAGTCGAAGTCGTAGCCCAGGATGCTGATCTTCTGCGCCGTGATCACGCCCGAGCTGCTGTTGTTGGTCAGGTAGGGGATCTTGGTCAGGCACCACAGCACGAAGAACTGGGTGGCCAGCGTGGAGGCGGCTAGGTAGAAGCCGCGGATGCGCAGCGACGGCAGGCCGAAGGCGATGCCCACCACGGCCGCCGACAGCCCGCCCAGCACGAAGGCCAGCAGGATCGGCATGCCCGGCACGCGCAGCACGAAGTTGTAGGCGCCGAACGCGCCCACGGCCATGAAGGCGGCCGTGCCCAGCGACAGCTGGCCGGCGTAGCCGGTGAGGATGTTGAGCCCCAGCGCTGCCAGCGAGAAGATCAGGAACGGGATCAGGATGGCCGACAGCGCGTAGGGTGAGGCCAGCCACGGCGCCAGCAGCAGCGCCACCGCCAGCAGGGCCGCCAGCGCGACGCGGTCCTGGCGGATCGGGAAGATCTGGTTGTCAGCCTGGTAGCTGGTCTTGAATTGTCCGGCTTCGCGGTAGAACATGGACGTTCCTCTCAGATTCTGCGGATGATTTTTTCGCCGAACAGCCCTTCGGGCCGCACCAGCAGGAACAGCAGGGCCAGCACGTAAGGGAACCAGCCCTCGATGCCGCCGCCGACCATGGGGCCGATGTAGACCTCGGCCAGTTTTTCCGAGGCGCCGATGATCAGGCCACCCACGATGGCGCCCGGCATGGACGTGAAGCCGCCCAGGATCAGCACCGGCAGCGCCTTGAGCGCGATGAAGGTCAGGGCGAACTGCACGCCGTTGCGGGCGCCCCACAGCAGGCCCGCCACCAGCGCCACCATGCCGGCCACCGCCCACAGCACGGCCCAGATGCGCTGCAGCGGGATGCCCACGGCCAGCGCGGCCTGGTGGTCGTCGGCCACGGCGCGCAGCGCGCGGCCCACCTTGGTGCGCGAGAACAGCAGGGCCAGCGCCGTCACCAGCAGGGCGCAGATGCCGGCCGCTGCCACGTCGAACTGGGAGACGATGATGTTGAACTTATCGAGCAGGAATTGCAGCGGTACGTCCTCGATCGGCAGTTCCAGCTTGTGCACCTGCGAGCCCCACATCAGCTGCGCCAGGCCCTCGATGAAGAAGGCCAGGCCGATGGTGGCCATGAACAGCGTGATCTCGGGCTGGTTGACGAGGGGCCGCAGCACCACCCGTTCGATGGCCAGGCCCAGCACGACCATCACGACGATCGTGAGCGGGATGGCGAGCCAGACGGACAGGCCGAACTTGTCGATCATGCCCACGCAGGTGAGGGCGGCGAAGAACACCATCGCACCCTGCGCGAAGTTGAACACGCCGGAGGCCTTGTAGATCAGCACGAAGCCGATTGCCACCAGCGCGTACATCACGCCCGACAGCAGGCCGCCGATCAGCACCTCGAAGAAGAAATTCACGTTCATCTAGTGGGCCACTCCCAAATATGCGTTGATCACGTCCTGGTTGGTGCGCACCTCGTCGGGCGTGCCGTCGCCGATCTTCTTGCCGTAGTCGAGCACCACCACCCGGTCCGAGATGTCCATCACCACGCCCATGTCATGCTCGATCAGCACGATGGTGGTGCCGAACTGGTCGTTCACGTCCAGGATAAAGCGGCACATGTCCTGCTTCTCTTCCACGTTCATGCCGGCCATCGGTTCGTCCAGCAGCAGGATTTCCGGTTCGGCGGCCAGGGCCCGGCCCAGCTCCACGCGCTTTTGCAGGCCGTACGGCAGGCGGCCCACGGGCGTCTTGCGGATGGCCTGGATTTCCAGGAAGTCGATGATCTCCTCGGCCTTGATGCGGTGCGCGATTTCCTCGCGCCGCGCCGGGCCCCAGTACAGGGCCTGCAGCAGGAAGTTCGATTTCATCTTCAGGTTACGGCCGGTCATGATGTTGTCGAGCACCGTCATGCCCTTGAACAGCGCGATGTTCTGGAAGGTGCGCGCGATGCCGGACTTGGCGGCCGCGTAGCAGTCCATGCCCTTGCGGTGCTGGCCGCGGTAGATGATCTCGCCCTGCTGCGGACGATACACGCCGTTGATCACGTTGAGCATGGAGCTCTTGCCGGCGCCGTTGGGGCCGATGATGGCGCGGATCTCGTGCTGCCTGACGTCGAAGGAAATGTCGGTCAGCGCGCGCACGCCGCCGAACGACAGGGAGATGTTCTTCAGGTCCAGGATCACGGGGCCGGTACGACGGCCGGTGCCGGCGCCGAAATGTGCTTCGGGTTCGTTCATTTGCATGGTGGCGTCCTCCGTCATGCCGCTGCCTGGACTGCGGGGTAGGTCTTGCAGTCGCATATCTTGAGGTCGGCCGATACGGCGCCCGTGCGGCCGTCCTCGAACTTGACCTGGGTGGTGATGTACTGTGAGCTCTTGCCGCCGTACAGGGCCTCGATCAGCACCGCGTACTTCTCGGCGATGAACTTGCGGCGTACCTTGCGGGTGCGGGTCAGCTCGTCGTCGTCCGGGTCCAGCTCCTTGTGCAGCACCAGGAAGCGGTGGATCTGGGTGCCGGCCATCAGGGCTTCGGCGGCCAGGCCGGCGTTGACCTTTTCCACGCAGTCGCGCACCAGTTCATAGGTCTGCGGATGGGCCGCCAGGTCGGTGTAGCCGGCATAGGCGATGCCGCGCCGCTCGGCCCAGTTGCCCACCGCCTCCATGTCGATGTTGATGAAGGCGCACACCTGGTCGCGCGCATGGCCGAACGCCACCGCCTCCTTGATGAAGGGGAAGAACTTGAGCTTGTTCTCGATGTAGTTGGGCGCAAAGATGGCGCCCTCGTTCATGCGTCCCACGTCGGCCGCGCGGTCGATGATCTTGAGGTGGCCTTCGCTGTCGAACAGGCCGGCGTCGCCGGTGTGGAAGTAGCCGTCGGCGTCGATCACTTCGGCCGTCGCGTCGGGCCGCTTGTAGTAGCCGGCCATGGTGGCGGGCGAGCGTACCAGCACTTCGCCGTTGTCGGCCAGGCGCACTTCCACGCCCGGCGCGGGCAGGCCCACGCTGTCGAACTTGATGTGGCCGTCCGGTTGCAGGCAGACGTAGGCGCAGGTCTCCGTGGAACCGTACAGCTGCTTGAGGTTGACGCCGATCGAGCGGTAGAAGCGGAACAGGTCCGGCCCGATGGCGGCGCCGGCCGTGTAGGCCACCCGCACCCGAGACAGGCCCAGCACGTTCTTCAGTGGACCGTACACCAGCAATTGGCCCAGCGCATAGGCGGCGCGCTCGGCCAGCGGCACCGGCTTGCCGTCCAGGATGTCGGCGCCGCAGCGGCGCGCCACCTCCATGAAGTGGTGGAACATGCGGCGTTTGATGGGGCTTGCATCCTCCATCCGTATCATCACCGTGGTCAGCATGTTCTCGAACACGCGCGGCGGGGCGAAGTAATAGGTGGGGCCGATCTCGCGCATGTCGGTCAGTACCGTGTCGCTCGATTCCGGGCAGTTGACGGTAAAGCCGGCCACCATGGCTTGCGCCAGCGAGAACAGGCAGTCGCCCACCCAGGCCATGGGCAGGTAGGACAGGATATCTTCGCGCTCGCTCAGCTGGTCGAAGCCGACGCCGCCGCTGCCGGCGGCCAGCAGCGAGGCGTGGGTCTGGCACACACCCTTGGGCTTGCCGGTGGTGCCTGAGGTGTAGAGCATGATGGCGTGGTCGCTGCCCTGGCCGGCCGCGATGGCCGCTTCATAGGCGCCCGGATGGTCGCGGTCCCAGGCCCGGCCCAGTTCCTGCACGGCGGCGTAGGCGGACAGCTCGGGCTGGCGGTAGTGGCGCATGCCGCGTTCGTCCTCGTAGACGATGTGGGTGATGCCGGGATAGGCGGCCCGCAGTTCGAGCAGCTTGTCGACCTGTTCCTGGTCTTCCACCACGGCGAAATGGATTTCCGCGTTCTCCAGCACGTAGGCCATGTCGGCCGCCGGCGCATCCTGGTACAGCGGCACGGGCACGCCGCCCAGGGCCTGGGCGGCCAGCATGGCCCAGTACAGGCGGGGGCGGTTGTCGCCGATGATGGCCAGGTGATCGCCGCGCTCGAAGCCCAGCGCCGCCAGGCCGCAGGCCAGCGCCCGCACTTCCGCGTTCACCTGCGCCCAGTCCCAGCTTTGCCAGATGCCCAGATATTTTTCGCGGAAGGCCGGCCGCTGGGGCCGGTCCTTGCCGTGCTGTAATAGCCGGCGCGGGAACGTATCCAATTCTGTTTGCACCAGTGTCTCCTGTTGCGGTTCGTTGTTATGGTGCCGTGCTCGCTCGCGGATTGCCATCCTGATTACGGCCCGTCATCCTTTTTGTGTGATGATAGTAGCCTGATGGAAGGGGCGAGGTTGTCTTTTCGACGACAATTGCCCGACTTTTTTATGGTGCAACGCAACAATGCAAACAGAACAACCTAGCCTGAAGGAGGCGCTGCGCTCGGCCACCTGGGCCCAGTGCCTGACGCCGGAGCAGATGGCGCGCGTGGAGGCCGACACCTTCGAGACTTTTGTGCCCAAGGGCGGCTATGTGTGCCGCAAGGGCGACATGGTGGAGCACTGGCTGGGCATCATTGGCGGCATGGTCAAGATGAACAATTTCTCGGCCTCGGGCAAGAGCGTGACGTTTACGGGCGTGCCGCCGGGCGGCTGGTTCGGCGAAGGTTCGCTGCTCAAGCAGGAACACCTCAAGTACGACGCCATGGCGCTGCGCGACAGCCGCATCGCGCGCATGCCGTCGGCCACCTTCCACTGGCTGCTCGAGACGAGCCTGCCGTTCACGCGCTTCCTGCTGATCCAGCTGAACGAGCGGTTGGGGCAGTTCATCGGCATGGTGGAGAACGACCGCCTGCTCAACGTCGACACGCGGGTGGCGCGTTGCCTGGCGTCGATGTTCAATTCCCACCTGTATCCGGGGCTGGAGCCGCTGGTGCAGATTTCGCAGGAAGAGCTGGGCTTCCTGTCGGGCGCCTCGCGTCAGCGCGCCAACCAGGCCTTGCAGTTGCTGGAGAAGGAAGGCTTGCTGCGGCTGGACTATGGCGGCATCCGCATCCTGGACCTGGAGGGCTTGCGGCGGTTTGAGGTTTAGTCACCCTTGGTATCCGTCCGGGCATGCATGCCGGCAGCGACCGACTGCTCGATCAACTGGCGCATCAGGCGCTGGTATTGCGTATGCTTGTGTGCCGCTTCGGACTTGAAGAACTCGACGCTCTGCTTGCTGAGCGTAAGAGTGACTTCAACGGTTTCTTCCTGCAGCTTCAGCTGATCGGGAGGCGGCAGGAAATCCGGAACAACCTTGGCCTCCATCGGTTCGTCACTGTATTTTGTTCTCGCGCTCATAGATTTCCTTCCCCTTGCGCCAGTAGCCAGCGCCATAGATGCGTATGACGTCTCCCCGGTAAGTAAAGCGCACGGAAAGTATCGCACCATGCACCATGCCATAACAGAAATACCGGACTTCTGACTTACTGTGGGCAATATCTTCTGCTATGACCCGTCGCGTATCCATGAACGCTTGTTGTGCGAGCGAAAATGACACACCATGTTTCAGCTGATTCGCGCTGTCCTTCATGCTATCCCACTCAAACCGGACTCTATTCATAGCCTAGCACACCGTATTTGAAACGGCCTGCGTTCATTGCGCGACGTACAGGCCCAAGCTGTTGGCTGGATCAAAGCTTGACCATACCTGGATCGGAACCGGCTGCTACTGAACTTGCTCAAGCCCCGGATGACGCCCTGCCCAATTGACCCTGCTGCACCACAGGCAATCGCGGTATCATAGGAACAAGCTATGCCGCACGTGGCATGGCCGCACACCGACTCGACGAAATTCATGCACACACCAGAACACAAGGACATCGCCGGCCGCCTCGCGCTGCTGCGCCAGGCGATGCGCGAACACCGGATCGACGCCCTGCTGGTGCCGTCGTCCGATCCCCACCTGTCCGAATACCTGCCGGCCCGCTGGCAGGGCCGCGAGTGGCTGAGCGGCTTCACCGGTTCGGTCGGCACCTTCATCCTCACGGCCGACTTTGCCGGCGTGTGGACCGACGCCCGCTACTGGACCCAGGCCGAGACGGAACTGGCCGGCAGCGGCGTGCAGCTGATGAAGATCCCATCCGGCGCCAGCGTGCTCTACATCGACTGGCTGGCCGAGCGCCTGCAGGCAGGCCAGACCCTGGCCGTCGACGGCGCCGTGCTGGGCCTGGCCACGGCCCGCCTGCTGGCCCAGGCGCTGCAGGCCAAAGGCGCGCTGCTGCGCACCGATATCGACCTGCTGGAGCAGGTGTGGCAAGACCGTCCGGCGCTGCCGTCCGCGCCCGTGTTCGAGCACCTGCCGCCGCACGCCGACGCCAGCCGCGCCGCCAAGCTGGCCGCGCTGCGGCAGGCCATGGGCGAGCAGGGCGCCAGCCACCACGTGCTGTCCACGCTGGACGATATCGCCTACCTGTTCAACCTGCGCGGGGCCGACGTCAACTTCAACCCTGTGTTCCTGTCGCACGCCCTGATCGACGCCGCCGGCGCCACCCTGTTCGTGGCCGATGGCAAAGTTGACGCGCCGCTGCGCGCGGCCCTGGCGCACGACGGCGTGACGCTGGCGCCGTACGCCGATGCCGCCGCCGCGCTGGCCGCGCTGCCGGCCGGCGCCGTGCTGCTGCTGGACCCGCGCCGCGTCACCTACGGCACGCGCCAGGCCGTGCCGGCCAACGTGACCGTGGTGGAGGCGATCAACCCCACCACCTTCGCCAAGTCGAAAAAGACGGAAGCCGAGGCGGCCCACGTGCGCCACACCATGGAGCAGGACGGCGCCGCCCTGTGTGAATTTTTCGCCTGGCTGGAGCAGACCCTGGCCGACCCGCGCCGCACGGCGCTGACGGAACTGGACATCGACCGTGAACTGACGGCCGCCCGCGCCCGCCGTCCCGGCTTCGTCAGCCCCAGTTTCGGCACCATCGCCGGCTTCCGCGCCAACGGCGCCATCATGCATTACCGCGCCACGGCGGCGGCCCACGCGGTGATCGAGGGCGACGGCCTGCTGCTGATCGATTCGGGCGGCCAGTACCTGGGCGGCACCACCGACATCACGCGCGTGGTGCCGGTGGGCCAGCCCACGGCCGCCCAGCGGCGCGACTTCACGCTGGTGCTGAAGGGTGTGATCGCGCTGTCGTCGGCCCAATTCCCGCGCGGTACGCGCTCGCCCATGCTCGACGCGCTGGCCCGTGCCCCGCTGTGGGCGGCCGGCATGGACTTCGGCCACGGCACCGGCCACGGCGTGGGCTACTTCCTCAACGTGCACGAAGGGCCGCAGTCGATTTCGCCCACGGCCATGCCGGAGCCGCAGACGGCCATGGAGCCGGGCATGATCACCTCGGTTGAACCGGGCCTGTACCGGCCCGGCCAATGGGGCATACGGATCGAGAACCTGGTGCTCAACTGCGACGCGGGCAGCACGGAATTCGGCAGCTTCCTGCGCTTCGAAACGCTGACCCTGTGCCCGATCGACACCCGCTGCATCGAACCATCGCTGCTGCGCGAGGACGAACGCACCTGGCTCAACGACTACCACGCCACGGTGCGCCGGCGTCTGCGCCCCTATCTGGCCGGGGCCGCGCTGGCCTGGCTGGACCACCGCACGGAGGCCATGTGAGCGCCCGTTCGACCCGTGCCACGTCGGCCATCGACCGTCTCAAGGTCCGCAGCGGCAACACGAAATACACGATGTCGCGCACCGGCGGCGGCCTGTTCTTCCTGACCGAGGGACCGGGCCTGCCGCCGTTGTGCGCGCCGCTGGAACTGGACGAGTTTGTCGCCTTCGTCAACGGCCTGGGGCCGCAGACGCCCAGGCGCGTCAGCAAGCTCGATGTGGCGTTCGAAAAACAGCTGAACAAGAAGGCGCCTTGAACGCCGGCGCGCGCCCGCCGGCGCGCGCCATGACACGAACACAGAAAAAACAGACAAGAGGCCAGCCATGCCCACCTTCGATTTCCTGATCTCCTACTGGTCCACGGGCGAACTCGCCACCAACGGCGTCATCCTGCTCAACCTGCTCGGCGCCTTGCTGCTGGGCCTGCTGGTGGGCTACGAGCGTTCCTACCACGGCCGGGCGGCCGGCATGCGCACCTACGGCCTTGTGTGCATGGCCTCGGCCGCGCTGACCGTCATCGCCGGCTATCCCCATTTCTGGTTCGGCGGCCACGTGGTGCCGTCGGCCATGGGCACCGATCCCACCCGCATCATCCAGGGCATCGTGACGGGCATCGGCTTTTTGGGCGCGGGCGTGATCATGCGCGAAGGCTTCAACATCAGCGGCCTGACGACGGCGGCCTCGATCTGGGCTTCGTCCGTGATCGGCGTAATGGTGGGCGTGGGCTTCTACATGTCGGCCATGGGCCTGGCCATCCTGAGCGCCATGTCCATGATCTTCCTGTCCAAGCTGGAGGCGTGGCTGCCGTCGCGCCACGCGGTGGCCATCACCATGCGCTTCCGGCCCGGCTACATGCCGCAGGAACCGGCGCTGCGCCAGATGGCGCTGGCGCGCGGCTATGAGATCGCCAGCGGCACGCTGATGATAGGCAGCGACGGCGGCGCCCAGGAATGGCGCTTCGTCGCCATCGCGCTGAGCAAGCGCAGCGGCTCGACCCTGCCCCAGGTGGCGGCCGAGCTGGCGGTGTTCGACGGCATCGACAGCTTCCAGCTGTCCCATGCCCGCAACTGAGGCAGTGATACCCATGGGGGCAGACATGATGAACGCACAGGCAAAGGCGATCTTCGATTTCTGGTTCCTGCCGGCCGGCAGTCCCGGCGCCGGCAGCGCGCGCCCGGAATGGTTCCGCAAGGACGACGCCTTCGACCGCCGCATCGAGCAGGAATTCGGCGCGCTGATCGAGCAGGCGCTGGCCGGCGGCCTGCGCCATTGGGACGCGGGCGGCCC
Source organism: Rugamonas sp. FW305-51 (assembly GCF_058786935.1). Classification (NCBI taxonomy): domain Bacteria; kingdom Pseudomonadati; phylum Pseudomonadota; class Betaproteobacteria; order Burkholderiales; family Oxalobacteraceae; genus Rugamonas; species Rugamonas sp. FW305-51. The sequence goes on along the minus strand of NZ_JBYSZG010000003.1, from coordinate 130,479 downwards.
GCAGCCGGCGCTGGCACGCATCCTGCTGCTGGACCAGTTCACCCGCAACGTCTACCGCGGCACGCCGCGCGCCTTCGCCGGCGACAAGCTGGCGCTGCAGGCGGCGCAGGACATGGTGGACGACGACGAAGACCTGGCCCTGCCGCCGCTGCAGCGCGCCTTTGTCTATCTGCCGTTCGAGCACGCGGAGGACATGGACATGCAGCGCCAGTCGGTGGCCCTGTTCACGCGGCTGGCGGCGGCCGGCACCGGCTTCGAGAGCATGCTCGATTACGCCCTGCGCCACCGCGACGTGATCCAGCGCTTCGGCCGCTTCCCGCACCGTAACGCCATCCTGGACCGGCCATCGACGCCGGAGGAGCTGGCGTTCCTGCGGCAGCCGGGATCGGGCTTCTGATGGCGCGCCCGACCCTGACCCTGATCGGCGCCGGCCATGTGGGCCGCGTCTTCGGCCGCCTGCTGGCCCGGGCCGGCTGCTTCGACATCGCGGACGTGCTGACCCGCTCGCCCGCTTCGGCCCGGGCGGCCGTGCAGTTCATCGGCGCCGGCCGCGCGCTGGATGGTTGGGCTGACTTGCGCCCGGCCGACGTCTACCTGCTGGCCGTGGGCGACGACCAGATCGTGCCGGCCTGCGCGGCGCTGGCGGCCGCCGTGCCGCTGGCCGGCGCCGTCGTGTTCCATTGCAGCGGTGCGCTGGCGTCGGACCAGCTGCAGGCCGCGCGCGCGGCCGGGGCGCTGGTGGCCAGCGTCCACCCCATCCGCAGCTTTGCCGACGTGGACGCCGTGGCGGCCGCTTTTGCCGGCACCTGGTGCGGCGTGGAAGGCGACGCGGGCGCGCTGGCCATCCTCAACCCGGCGCTGCAAGCGATAGGGGCGCAGCCGGTGGCCATCGACGCGTCGGCCAAGACCGTGTACCACGCGGCGGCCGTGTTCGCCAGCAACTACCTGGTGACGGTGCTGGACGCGGCCTTGCGGGCCTACCAGGCAGCCGGCATCCCGGAAGCGGTGGCGCGCGAACTGGCCCGGCCGCTGGCGACGGAATCGCTGGCCAATGTGTTCCGGCTGGGCGCTCCCGCCGCCCTCAGCGGCCCGGTGGCGCGCGGCGACTATGCCACGGTGGCGCGCCAGCAGCGCGCCGTGACTGCGTGGGATGCGGCCAGCGGCGCGCTGTACGAGGCGCTGGTGGCGCCCACGGCCGACGTGGCCCGGCGCAAGGGACAGTAGGCGGCTCGGTGCACCGGCGTTGGTGGCCGCCGTGCCACGTCCTTGCAAATTACTAGTTCACAACTATATTTTAAACAAGGGGCAGCCGCAGCGCCGTGCGCCACTGCCGCAGCAGAGATACGAAATTACAAATTGTTGGCGGGATTAGTCGACAAACCCCGCAATTAGCAATAAGCTTGTCCTCTGGAATCTTTTCTTGACGTAGCAAGCAATCAGAAAAACAAGTCAGCACGCGCGCAGGCCAGGCCTGCGTTTATAGGATAGGGGTAAGAACATGTTATTTCTGAAGAGTACAACGGTGACCAAGGCGCCCGGCATCTACGAAGTGGACATCGCCGCCAAGCCGCCGGGCAAGACCTATGGCGTCTTCCTGGCCACCGATCCCGACAACCAGCCGACGGAACTGCTGACGGCGCTGGCCGCCATGGGTTTCCACAACACCTACAGCGGCGGCTACACCCACAAGGACCGCGGCAAGGTGCTGGACCTGCATTTCCAGAAGGATGGCACCGACCTGTTCAAGGGCTGGAAGGCCGAGGAATGCGAGGCCAACCTGGCCGCCATCACCAGCCTGTTCAACGGCATCGGCATCCAGATCGCGCCGCGCGTGATGTCGCTGGCCGAAGCCTACGCCTGATACCGTCCCGGCCTCAGGCCTGGACTTCAATGTGGTACAGGGCCCACGGGCAGGCGCCAAACCGCTCCGGCAGCGGTTTGGCCGCCATCTCCGGCACCTGGTCCGCATCATACATGGCCCACAGCGGGCCCAATCCTCCCAACGCCATGGGTGCGCCATCCAGATGGGTGGCCACGATGTAGCGCTGCGCCCGTGCCTGCGCCAGCGTCAGCGTGGCCGCATAGCCGTCCACGGCCCGCAGCACCAGCTTGCCGCTGTCGGTCCGGCTGGCGCCGGCCGCTTTCAGCACGTCGACCAGGGCTGGTCCCCGCAGCAGGTGTGGTTTGCCATCGTATTCGAGCGTGGGATGGATGGTGAACGCGGGCAGGGCCAGCAAGGCGTTGAAGTCGAAGGCGTGGGCCTTGTCGAAACTGAGCTTTTGCTTGTGCATCATCTGGTCCGTCACGGGATCGAACGGGCCGCGGTTGGGCTGGCCGATGGCGCCCGTCACCGTCAGCAGGGCCGGTCCCCGCAATGCAGGCGCGGCGGCGCTGGCGCGCAGGGCAGGCAGGGCCAGCGCGGCGCTGCCGGCGGCGGTCAGGAACTGGCGTTTTTTCATCGGTGGCGTCCTCGGTTGATGGATGTGCCGCTATCATAGCGCGCATGGACCTGTTTGACGCCACCACCGGCCTGACGCCCATCCCCATCGAGGATGGCGAACTGGCCTTCCAGCAGCTGCTGGCCTTGCCCCTGTCGCCGGAGCAGGTGCTGGCGCGGCTGATGGCGGAAACGGACTGGCGCGCCGAAGCGATCACGTTGTGGGGCAAGACCCATCCCCAGCCGCGCCTGACGGCCTGGCACGGCGCAGCGCGCTACCGCTATTCCGGCATGACGCTGGAGCCGCAGCCGTTCACGGCCTTGCAGCTGGAGATTAAGGCGGCCGTCGAGCAGGCCACGGGACGGCACTTCAACAGTGTGCTGCTCAACTACTATCGCGATGAGCGCGACAGCATGGGCTTTCACAGCGACGACGAGCCGGAGCTGGGGCCGGAACCGGCCATCGCCTCCGTCAGCTTCGGCGCACCCCGTACCTTCATCCTCAAGCACAAGCGCCTGCCGCGCACCGTCAAGCTGGCGCTGGGCAACGGCAGCCTGCTGCTGATGGCCGGCACCCTGCAGCGCCATTGGCGCCACGGCATCAACAAGGAACGTGCGCCGTGCGGGCCGCGGATTAACCTGACTTTCCGCAGCATACTTTAATCTTCATCAAACTGAGCCTAATTGCATGCTATTGCATGTATCTGCCATCATGGCAGGCCCGCGGCGACGGCTGCCGCCGGGCTTACAACTGGACACATTTCTTACGAAATCGGCACGCCCGTCAAGCTGTCCACCTGCTATCTTGATCACATCGCAATTCAGAGAACTGCGATCCCAAGCAAGTCCCTCAACTTTTTGCTGAAAGATCCAACATATGAATAAGATTCTGTTCGCATTGATTGCATCCGCCACCGCCCTGACCGGTGTGACCGCCCACGCTGCCGATGCCGGCACGGGCTATGTAGGCGCCGGCATCGTCGGCAGCCGCTACAACTTCGACGTGCCGGTGACGTCCGCCACGGATGACCACAGCGGCAACAAGGCCAGCGGCAAGATCTTCGCCGGCTACAACATCGACAAGACCTTCGCAGTGGAGGGTGGCTACACCGACTTCGGCAGCCAGAGCTACAACTACACGCTGAACGGCGCCAACGGCCATCTGGAAAGCGATTCCCATTCGTTCTACGTGGCCGGCAAGGCCACAATGCCTGTCAACGAGCAGTTCAACGTGTTCGGCAAGCTGGGCGTTTCGCGCAACCACAACAGCGTGGAAGCGACGGGCGTGGCAGCACCTTACGGCAGCAGCGGCAACAAGAACGCCCTGTATGCGTCCGTGGGCGGCGAATATGCGCTGAACAAGAACGTGTCGCTGTCGCTCGAATATGAACACTACGGCAAGAACGACAACGATCTGGGCCGCAAGACGGGCGCCATCACGGGCGGTCTGCGCTACAACTTCTAAGCCACGCACCGCGCCTCACGCAGCTGCAACTTGGAAACGGGAGCGCCGGCCTGGCTTCCGGGTAACAAAAAAAGGCACGGTGTTTGCGCACCGTGCCTTTTTCTTTGCCCTGACCAGGGGGACTTACACCGTCAGCGGCTTGTAGCGGATACGCTTGGGCTTGGCGCCTTCCTCGCCCAGACGCTTCTTCTTGTCCGCTTCGTATTCCTGGTAGTTACCGTCGAAAAAACTCACTTGCGAGTTGCCTTCGAAGGCCAGGATGTGGGTGGCGATGCGGTCCAGGAACCAGCGATCGTGCGAAATCACCATCACGCTGCCGGCAAATTCCAGCAGCGCATCTTCCAGCGCGCGCAGGGTTTCCACGTCCAGGTCGTTGGACGGTTCGTCCAGCAGCAGCACGTTGCCACCCATCAGCAGCGTCTTGGCCAGGTGCAGACGGCCGCGCTCACCGCCGGACAGGTTGCCGACCATCTTCTGCTGGTCGCCGCCCTTGAAGTTGAAGCGGCCCAGGTAGGCGCGCGACGGCATTTCGAAGCGGCCCACGCTCAGCATATCGGCGCCGCCCGTCACGTCCTCGAACACGGTCTTGCCGTCGGACAGGGCATCGCGGTGCTGGTCGACGATGGACACCTTGGCCGTCTTGCCGATCACCACTTCACCGCTGTCCGGCGTTTCCTTGCCGGTGATCATCTTGAACAGGGTCGACTTACCGGCGCCGTTGGGGCCGATGATGCCGACGATGGCGCCGGCCGGGATGGTGAACGACAGGTTGTCGATCAGCATGCGGTCGCCGAACGATTTCGACACGTTCTTGAACTCGATCACTTCATTGCCCAGGCGCTCGGCCACGGGAATGAAGATCTCCTGGGTCTCGTTGCGCTTCTGGTATTCGTGCTCGCTCAGCTCGTTGAAGCGGGCCAGGCGGGCCTTGGACTTGGCCTGGCGCGCCTTGGGATTCTGGCGCGACCATTCCAATTCCTTCTGCAGCGCCTTCTGGCGGGCCGATTCCGTCGCCTCTTCCTGCTTCAGGCGGGCTTGCTTCTGGTCCAGCCACGAGCTGTAGTTGCCCTTCCATGGAATGCCGCTGCCGCGGTCCAGTTCCAGGATCCACTCGGCGGCGTTGTCGAGGAAGTAGCGGTCGTGGGTGATGCCCACCACGGTGCCGGGGAAGCGCAGCAGGAATTGCTCGAGCCACTCGACCGATTCCGCATCCAGGTGGTTGGTCGGCTCATCGAGCAGCAGCATGTCGGGCTTGGACAGCAGCAGGCGGCACAGGGCCACGCGGCGCTTTTCACCGCCCGACAGCACGCCGATCTTGGCATCCCATGGCGGCAGGCGCAGGGCGTCGGCCGCCATTTCCAGTTGCAGGTTCAGGTTGCCGCCATCGGACGAAGAAATGATCGCTTCCAGGCGCGCCTGCTCGGCGGCCAGCGCGTCGAAGTCCGCGTCTTCCTCGGCGTAGGCCGCGTACACGGCGTCGAGCTTGGCTTGCGCCTCGAACGCTTCGCCCAGGCCGCCTTCGACGGCCTGGCGCACGGTCTGTTCCGGATCCAGCTGCGGTTCCTGCGGCAGGTAGCCGATGTTCAGGCCCGGCATGGGGCGCGCTTCGCCCTGGATATCGGTATCGATGCCGGCCATAATCTTGAGCAAGGTCGACTTACCGGAGCCGTTCAGACCCAGCACGCCGATCTTTGCGCCTGGGAAGAAGGACAGCGAAATATCTTTCAGAATCTGGCGCTTGGGCGGGACGATTTTGCCCACGCGGTTCATGGTATAGACGTAATTTGCCATTGAGAATCTCGGTGAAAAAAGAGTAAAACGGATAGAAAAGCGCGGAAGGGTGACAGCATACACAAAAACGGCCGCCCAGCGCCAAAAACCGGCCCCGCCCAGCGCCGCCACCCAAAAAACGGGGACAAAATAAATGGGGACGTACCCCATTTCCCGCGTTTCCCGGCGCCGCAAGGCGGAAATTGTGTTACGTCCCCATTTTTTCAATAATGGGGTACGTCCCCATTTTTTCGGTCAGGCCGGTTGCGGGGCGGGGCGGCGCAGCAGCCACAGGCCTTCGGCCACGTACAGCACCAGCGCGCCCCAGATGACGGCAAAGCCGGCCAGCCGGGCCGCGGTGAACGCTTCATGGAAGAACCATACGCCCAGCAGCATCTGGATCGTGGGGCCGATGTATTGCAACAGGCCCAGCACGGACAGCGGAATGCGGCGCGCGCCGGCCGCGAACAGCAGCAAGGGGATGGCCGTGATGGGCCCGGCCGCCACCAGCAGCCAGCGCGTGCCGTCATGCTCGGTGGTGAGGAAGGTGTTCTGGCCATGCCAGCTGAGCCAGCCCAGGTAGGCCACGGCCAGCGGGAACAGCAGCATGGTTTCCAGCGACAGGCCTTCCAGCGCGGCCAGCGCGGCCGTCTTGCGCAGCAGCCCGTACACGCCGAAGGTGCCGGCCAGCAGCAGCGCGATCCACGGCAGCTGCCCGCCCTGCCACGTGAGCCAGGCCACGCCGCAACCGGCCAGGACTATGGCCAGCCACTGGCCGCGCCGCAGCTTCTCTTTCAACACCAGCAAGCCCAGCACCACGTTGACCAGCGGATTGATGAAGTAGCCCAGGCTGGCGTCGATCACGTGGCCATTGTTGACGGCCCAGATATAAATGAACCAGTTGCTGCTGAGGAAAATGGCGCTGGCCATGAAGCTGGCCAGCACGCGGGGCCGCTTCAACAGCTGGGGCAGCCAGCCCCACTGGCGGCGCACGGCCAGCACGATGGCCAGGAACAGCAGCGACCACAACATGCGGTGGGCCAGGATTTCCAGCGGCGTCACTTCGCCGATCGCGTGGAAATAGAGGGGAAACAGGCCCCAGCAAAGAAAGGCCAGGGCAGCGTAGACAATTCCGGTATTCATGGTGTGAGGAGGAGGGCGCATAGGCACGGTCTGCCATTATCTCCGAATCGGACCTTGCCCGCTGGCGACACATTCGCCTCCGGCAGTTTTCACTTTGTCATTGCCAGCGTACACTGCTGGATTCGCACCGCCTCCGGACGCCACAGCATGTCAAAATTTTCTTGCCTTTTGCTAATACCTATCCTATTGTGCAATGCACCAAAACAACAACAGGTGCAATCTTGACCGCGCAACACAAGAAAAGCAATCTCGTCGCCCTGACCCTGGCCGCCATCGGCATCGTCTATGGCGATATCGGTACCAGCCCGCTGTACACGCTCAAGACCATCTTTTCCCCCGAACACGGCCTGAGACTGACCCCGGACAACCTGCTCGGCGTTATCTCGCTGATCTTCTGGGGCCTGACCATCATCGTCTCGCTCAAATACGTCACCTTGGTACTGCGGGCCGATAACCGCGGCGAGGGCGGCATCATGGCGCTGATGGCGCTGGCCCTCAATTCGGTCAGCAAGTCGCCCAAGCTGCATTACAGGCTGATGCTGTGCGGCGTGTTCGGCGCCGCCCTGTTCTACGGCGACAGCGTGATTACGCCCGCCATTTCCGTGCTGTCGGCGATCGAAGGTCTGGAAGTGGCCACGCCGGCCCTGAAGCCCTACGTGGTGCCGCTCACCATCGCCGTGCTGGTGGCGCTGTACGCGCTGCAGCAGCACGGCACGGCCGGCATCGGACGCTGGTTCGGCCCTGTGATGATCATCTGGTTCGCCGCCCTGGCCATCATGGGCCTGGTCAACATCGTGGCCGCGCCGCAGATCCTGTCCGCGCTCAATCCCTGGTACGCCCTCAAGTTCGTGCTGGCCAACCGCTTCATCGCCTTCGTGGCGCTGGGCGCGGTGGTGCTGGCGTTCACGGGCGCCGAGGCGCTGTATGCCGACATGGGCCACTTCGGCAAGAAGCCGATCCGCATGGCCTGGTTCCTGATCGTGTTCCCGTCGCTGGCGCTGAACTACCTGGGCCAGGGCGGCCTGCTGCTGGCCCATCCGGAAGCCATTTCCAATCCGTTTTATCAGCAGCTGGGCGCCTGGAGCGTCTACCCGCTGGTCGCCATGTCGACCCTGGCCACCGTGATCGCGTCGCAGGCCACCATTTCCGGCACCTTCTCGATGACCAAGCAGGCCATCGCGCTGGGCTTCTTGCCGCGCATGCGCATCCTGCACACCTCGGCCAGCGAAATCGGCCAGATCTACATGCCGATGGTGAACTGGCTGCAACTGGTGGTGGTGCTGCTGGCTGTGATCGGTTTCGGCTCGTCCGACAACCTGGCCGCCGCCTACGGTATCGCCGTCACGGCCACCATGCTGGCCACCACGGTGCTGACCTTCTTCGTAATCCGCTACCGCTGGCAGATCAACCTGATGCTGTGCTGGGCCGCCACCGGCTTCTTCCTGCTGATCGACGTGCTGTTCTTCTCGGCCAACGCGCTCAAGCTGTTCCACGGCGGCTGGTTCCCGCTGCTGCTGGGCTCCGTGCTGTTCGTCGTGATGCTGACCTGGCGCGCCGGCCGCGGCCTCGTGTTCCAGAACCTGCAGAAGCACGCCATTCCGCTGGAAGACTTCCTGTCCTCGCTGTTCGTGGCGCCGCCCACGCGCGTGCCGGGCACCGCCATCTTCCTGCGCGGCGAAAGCGACGGCGTGCCGCACGCCATGCTGCACAACCTGTCGCACAACAAGGTGCTGCACGAGCGCGTGGTGTTCTTCACCATCCACATCATCGAAGAACCGTATGTGCCGGAAGCGGAGCAGATCAAGATCATCGACCTGGGCCACAACTGCTTCCAGCTCAATGTGCACTACGGCTTCAAGGACGAGCCGGACATCCCGCGCGTGCTGTCGCTGTGCGCCAGCCACGGCCTGCCGTTCGAGATGATGGAGACCTCGTTCTTCATCGCCCGCCAGACCGTGATCTCCACCCCCGGCGCCGGCATGGCGCCATGGCGCGAGCACCTGTTCGTGGCCATGTCGCGCAATGCCCGCGGCGCGGCCGACTACTACCAGATTCCAAGCAACCGGGTGATCGAGCTGGGCACCCAGGTCGAGATCTGAGTAAATAAAAATGTAACTGAATGTAGGGCCCGGGGCGGAAGGTACGCAGTCTGCTAAACTTCTGCTCCGATCGGCGCGCGGCAGCGCGCAACCATTCGACCCCACAAGACAAAGGTAATCATGAAATCGATGTTCCAAATTATTGCTGCCGTTGCCTGCGCGCTGACGCTGACGGCATGCGGCGGCGGTTCCGGCACGACGGCCGCCACCACGCCGGCGGTGGTGCAGCCTGACTTCAAGACGATCGAACTCGTGGCCGGCACCGGCTTGGTAGCGGCCAATACCGACCTGGTGGTGATCAATTACACGGGTTGGCTGTACGACGCCTCCAAGTCCGATTTCAAGGGCGCCAAGGTCGACAGCTCGGTCGACCGCAATGCCCCGCTCGCGTTCGCGCTGGCCACCGGCAAGGTACTGGCGGGCTGGGACCTGGGCATCGTGGGCATGAAGGCGGGCGGCAAACGTACCCTGATACTGCCCGCTTCGCTGGCATACGGCGCCACCGCCAGGGACGCTGCGCCGGCCGTGGGCAGCATCACGTACACCGCCATTCCAGCCAATGCCGCGCTGGTATATGACGTGGAGCTGGTGAGCGTGACCAAGGCGACCACTCCCCAACCGGTAGCGCCGCCGACGACGCTGGTGAGCGTGGATACGGTGGTGGGCACGGGCGCCGAAGCCGTCACGGGCAAGACCCTGACGGTCAAGTACACCGGTTACCTGTATGACGGCACCCGCATCGGCGATTTTCGCGGCGTGGTATTTGACAGCAGCACATCGTTCAATTTCGTGCTGGGCGGCAATGTGATCACCGGCTGGAACCAGGGCGTACCCGGCATGAAAGTGGGCGGCAAGCGCACGCTGACCATTCCGCCTGGCCTGGCGTATGGCGCGACCGCCACGGCCGCTATTCCTGCCAACTCGACGCTGATTTTCGATATCGAACTGGTGGCCGTGCAGTAAGACTGATGCCGCGCGCGGCGCGGTAACGGCAAAAGGGGCGGCCTGCGGGCCGCCCCTTTTGTTTTCCGCCATGGCCGGCCGCGCGAGGCGGTGATGCGCTAACGCTCAGCGCACCATGTCGATATGCATGATGCCATCCTCGTCATACGGCGCGGTGACGGTTTCAAACCCCAGGCTGGCGTAAAATTTTTCCAGCCGGGCCTGGGCGCCGATGCGGAAGCGATGGCCCGGGTGCAGCTGTTCCGCCAACTGTATCCCCCGTTCCACCAGCAGGCGGCCGATGCCCAGGCCGCGCGCCGCTTCCGTCGTGAGCACGCGGCCCAGCGACATTTCCTGATACTTGGCACCGGGCGCCAGGCAGCGCAGATAGGCCGCCAGCTCGCGCTTGCCGTCCACCGTGCGCCAGCCCAGCAGGTGGTGGGCTTCGAGGTCGTAGCCGTCGATATCGGGATACAGGCATTGCTGCTCCAGCACGAACACTTGCTGGCGCTGGTACAGCACCGCATACAGGTCAGCGCCGGGGATATCGTTGAATGCAAGCCATTGCCAGTCGATCATGTGTGCCTCGTTGATGGGGATAGACGACGATTGTACGGCAGGGCCGCGATTCAGGCAGGATGGGGAGCCGCACGGCCGGCATGGCCGTGCGGGATGATGCGGAGTGATACGGTGCTGCGGCGTGGCTTATACCAGGGTCAGCGTCACGTCGATGTTGCCGCGGGTGGCGTTCGAATACGGGCAGACGATATGGGCGGCGGCCACCAGTTTTTCCGCTTCCGCGCGCTCCAGGCCAGGCAGCGAAATCTTCAGTTCCACTTCGATGCCGAAGCCCGTCTCGATCGCGCCGATGCCGACCGTGCCTTCCACCGACACGTCGGCCGGCACGGCGATCTTGTCGCGCCCGCCGACGAATTTCAGGGCGCCGATGAAGCAGGCCGAATAGCCGGCCGCGAACAGCTGCTCCGGATTGGTGCCCACGGCGCCGGCGCCGCCCAGTTCCTTGGGCGTGGTCAGCTTGACGTCCAGCACGCCGTCGGAGGAGACGGCGCGGCCTTCACGGCCACCGGTGGCTTTGGCGTTGGCACGGTACAGAACTTGTTTGATCGACATGATGTTTCCTTTGAGTGAGAGTTAAAGTGTTTGCTATTAAATCGTGAACTACTTACTTCCAAAAACAAAGCGCTGCGCATGGTCCCAAGCAAGCCAAAGTACCTGGCTGGCCGGGGAATGCTTGCCTGTGGCAGCCGTATCGCATCGCCCATGAACACACTATAAATCGTGCGCTATTGAATAGCAAGCGATTTTTATCGGATTTTTCGGCCAGCCGTGCCGCCGCGCTCACAGCTGTTCCGTCCAAAAAAAGTCGCAAACAATTACTTATAGTCGAAAATGAAAAAATATAGTCGAGAACAAAATCTGGATGTGGAAGCCGCCGACGCGGCTTCTGCGGACGTGGCTGGCGACGCGCTGGCCGCGATGCAGCCGTTCCACCGCCGCAGTCGTGATGCGCGCCTCGAGCACCTGACCAACCAGGGTTTGTGGCACGCTGTAGCGGTGGCGCTCGACCTCGACGTGGTAATCGATGTGCACCTTGACCGTCCTGAAGCGGGCCATCTCATAACGCTGCAACGGCAGTGCCTGCAGGGCCGGCGCATCAATCTCGGCGAAGGTGCTGGCGCGGCTGCCCGGCAGCTTCTGCAACGGCTTGTCGTTCAATCTGGTCAGCAGCGGCGCCATCGCTGCGTTCACCTCGTGCACGCAGCCGAACTGCTGGTGGCGCAGGCGTGTCATGATCCAGCGCTCGACGATCTGCACCACCGAGCTTGAGTTGTTTGGCGAAGCGGTGGTAGTTGTCGCAGAACTGCGAGTAGGAATAGGTCTGGCAGTCCGCGTAGTTGGCGCGGTGCTCCTCCCACAGCGGCATCAGCGTCATGCCTTTGCGGCGTAGTTCCTGGTGCAAGCGCCCGTAGTCGGGTTGGACATAATCGCGCGCCTTCTGGGAGCCGGTCATCAGGCGTCGCTCCAGCGCCCCCCCGTCCATGCCTTGCACAGCACCCCAGTCCAGCGCTGCGGCGGCGGCCAGGCCCGCGTACTTGGTCACGACACCCTTCGACAGCCCCAGCGCGTCGGCGATCTGCTGGTGCGACAGTTTGACATCGAGCCTGAGCCGTAATACGTCCTTAATCTTACGCATATTGATCCTTGGTGCGGGCACGCGGTCTCCAGTAAAAATCGGGAAGCGTACCCGTTCGGTTGCAAAATGCGTAACGCCATTGCTGTGCTGTACGTCGCAGGAATCACTGGTCACGTTCGACCGGAATACCCTGGAAGCGCCCGGGTACACTGATTGGAGGCGATATCCTCGCCTCGGCCCAGCATTTTGAATGGGCAGCCAATCTCAATTAAAAGTTATGACGGATGCCGACTTCCCCGCCAGTGCTTCTTCCGCCCGCGACGGTATTTGACGAAAAAGATCCGATATCTTCGATATTCAATCGCCCTTGTCCGTGGTTGCTCAACCGTGCGACTGCCGCGTAAAGCGCCGTGCGTTTGGAAAGGTTGTGTACATAGCCTGCCGCAAAACCATGTGCTCCGTACACGCCTGCAGACTTTGCGGCATCGTCGGAACGCGATGCTACAGTGGAAATCCAGGCATGGTCGTTCTGGACCGGAATTACCGCGGCAATACTTGCCCGCGATTCGCGCAGATTGACAAATTTGTCCGTATTGGCCCACAACATGATCTTCGCCACCTTGAAGTCGTAGCTCATACCTGCATTAGCCTGGGTCCACTTTCCCGTTGACGATGTAGCGCGGGTGTTCGAAGTGATATCGGTTTGCGCGAGCGCGCCGGCGATCTCGAACGGACCTCCTGCATACCCCAGCCGGCTGCTCACGGAGCGGCCGATCGTGGTGCCGCACACTGTATTGCCATTGCAGCCATTTCCACCTTCGCCTGCGGACACTTGGAAGGATCCATACATGCCTCCAAGTCCACCCGGCGTCGAATAGGTGATCGCATTTGTAGTCCAGTAGTAGTTCGGCACCAGCCCTTGGTTGAGCAGATTGGAATAGTGCGAAACATTGCCCACGCCAAGGTTGTAAGTCGGATCGAACGAGTACATGTTCACGTAGTTCGGCGACCAGTCGCGACCGAGATGCACTTCGCCGAAGCTGCCATTCAGTCCGACCCAGGCACTACGGTTAAAGAATGGCACACCAAATGCGCCGGTCGCGGATTGCCCGGTGTCCGGCGCAAATGCGCCTTCGAGGAGGAAGATTGCGTTCATGCCGCCGCCCAGGTCTTCCGTGCCGCGGACGCCGAACAGTGATGGAGAATTGCCGAACGTACCCAGCGAAGTGGCCGAGCCGCTCCCGGAATATTGAATGTGTCGAATCGCGACATCGACTGCGCCGAAAAACGTGGTCGACGGTTCCGCAAATGCGGGCGCGACGCACAAACCGAACAAGGCCATCCCCATGAATTGCTTTTTCATTATTGTCTCCAAAGATTATATGTTTGTCTAATTATCTGCATCCTGGCTTTGTGGATTCGCGATTTCCACGACTATTGAACGCGCAAGCCTCCGAAAGAAAATGAGAGTGCAATCAGGCACTTGAGGTGCCTGGTAAAATAAAAAGCGTGTGAATGGGATTAAAGGGTGGCAGCAAAAAGATCTTCAGGCTGCGGCAAGCAGTGCCTCGTTGCGAACCTTCCTGCGCTCGACGTTTCTCATGGCAGCATCGATATTTCTCATTGCGGCGCTAAAATAAAATCCCTGGCCGACGTTACAACCGAGGCTCTGAACAAAATCCAGTTGCGCCTTCTTTTCAATCCCTTCAGCGACAGTGTTCAAGTGCATTTTTCTGGCTAACTGCACAATGGGCTCCAGAATTCCAGTGAGTTTTCTGTCTTCGGAAATCCCTGCGATGAAGATGCGATCGATCTTCAACTCGGTAAAAGGCAGCTTGCTTAGCAATTTCAGCGAGGAGTAGCCAGTGCCGAAATCGTCGATCGAAATGCGAAAGCCCCTATCGCGCAAGATGCTGAGAGACGCCATAACTGAAGAAAAACGTTCTGGAAAGGTGGTCTCGGTAACTTCAATGGTGATTTGATCAAACGGTATTCCGTGTTCGTTAACTACTGAACAAATGCGACTCGCGAAACGGGGATTTTGCAGGGTTGCCGACGAAAAGTTCATGGCCATTCCCACCCCATCCATGAGCTTGTTGTTGCGGGCACTGAGCAGCGATTGCCGAAAGACGCTATCGGTAAATTCGTCGATTAAACCGACCTGTTCAATCAGGCTGATGAATTGTCTGGGTGGCAGAATGCCCAGGTCAGGATGGATCCATCGCGCCAGGATCTCCACGCAGGACGTAGTGCCGGTAGCAAGGTCAATCTTTGGCTGGAAGAAGGGGATGAATTCATTGCGGCGAATTGCCCTGGCCATGTGATCCCGGGACCATTTGGGTTTCCGCTGGTTTTCCATGATGTCTCCTTTACTGCTGCCGCGTGATGACCAGTGCTGCGCTGTCATTCATCGTTCGGCGCTGTCATGTTTAATGACGTCAACTGTTGCCGCGTTCTTGTTGGATACTAGTGTCCCCAAATAACCTTTGAAAAACTATGTACAACTGGACATATTCAACGGGTTGGAAATATGCGGTAATGACATGGCTGGCTGCAGTGGTATAAACTAAAGTCCACGCGACGTCGGTGCCGGCGGTTGGAGTGCACCATTCGGATTACGCTTCCATAAGGTTTCTCTTGCATATGAAAATGTCCCCGGACCTCGCGACCGAACTGATCACGTTGCTGCACCGCAATGCGCCGATCGAGGAATTCTCGGCACACCTCGCGCGCGTGGAAGCCCTGGGCAAGGAAGACAAAGGGCATGCCGGATCGATTGAAGTTGCCAGGATGGCGGTGGCGGTCAAGAACCGGCTCGACCTGCATCAGTTGAGCGAACAAGGCATGCTGGCGATGTTCGAATCGGCCAAGGACCTGAACAGCCGCCTCGACGTGGGCAGCCTGCTCGGCGCCATCGTTATTCGCGCAAGGAACCTGCTCGGTTCGCATGTCGCCTGGCTGACGGTGTATGACGCCGACAAGGACGAGTTTCAGGTATTGGCGTCGGACGGCGCGATCTCGTTCAATACGACGACAATGAAGGTCAGCCGGCGGCTGGGCATAGCCAGCGTGGTGATGACGACACGTCTGCCTTTTTATACGCCCAACTATTTGCTCGACAAACGCTTCCCGCACGATCCTGTGATCGACGACACCTTTCGCGACGAAGGGATTGCGGGGCTGGCCGGCGTGCCGCTCCTGTTTGATGAAAAAGTCCTCGGCCTGCTGTTTATCGCGGACCGCTACAACCGCACCTACACGGCCCAGAACATTGCCATCCTCAGCACGCTCGCCACGCATGCGGCGGTGGCAATCAATAATGCGCGGGCATTCAAGCAGGCCAACGAGGCGTTCCAGCGCGCGGACCAGGCACGCGCCGAGCTCGAGCACCATGTGCGTGAGATCCAGAATGCCGCCGAAGCGCATGAGCAATTGACCTCGTCGCTGGCGAAAGGCGCTTCGCTCGATACGCTATCCGAAACGATCGCCCAGCTCCTCAATGGCAGCGTCGTGGTCCTGAATGAGGCCTTCCAGGTCGTCAGCCATGCCGCCGCGCCCGGTTATAGCGGCAAGCTGGCAAGCACCTACACGCCGCATGGCGCCATCAGCGCGAAAATCACGAATGCCATACGGAACAGCCGGCAAGGCGGTCGTTCCGTCGTTGCGTATGAAGGCGATGGCGAATTGTGCCGCGCGATAGCCGTGATCGGCGGCAATGACCTGCTCGGTGCAGTGCTCCTGTTTCGCAAGGAAGACCTCGGCGAGATACCGGTGCGTACCTTCGAACGGAGTTCGAGCATCATCGGGATCGTGCTGCTGTCGCAGGAACGCATGGAAGCCGGCAAAAGCCGCGATGTGTCGACGCTGGTGCGTTCGCTGACCTCAGGCAGTCGCCGCGATGACATGGCCTCGACCTGGGAGTTGGCGAAGCGGTTCGGGCTCGACTTGTCGCAACCCGTGTCGTTGATACTCGTGGAAACGGAAGGCTTGAGACCGGACTCCCTGGCGCGGCGTTTGCGCGCTGGTTCGGCGCTTTCCGAACTCGTATTGGATGAGATCGATGGCACGCTGGCGATGATCGTATCGACAACGAAAGTACAGCGCACCTTGACTGAATTCACAGCCATTGCCAAACGTGAATTCGTCGACAGCTTCAGCGGCATTCTCTCAAGGCCCATCCTGTCGCCGGCGGAAATCCCGGCGTCCTGCATGGTGATGCGGCGCGGACTGGCAGTGCTGCGACGGCTGGGCGTGAAGAACCAGATCCTCGATCAAAACGAGATGGCGCTGTACTCCGTGATTTTCGAAACCCACGATCAGGACAGCTTGAAGTCCTTTCTCGAAACGACGATCGGCCCGCTGATTGCCTACGATGAAAAGCGCAATACGCAACTGGCCGAGACCCTGCTGTGCTACATGGACAGCAACCAGAACGCCAGGACCACAGCAACGCGCATGGGCATCCATGTGAATACCGTTCGACAGCGCTTGAGCAATATCGAGGAGATGCTCGGCTACTGGGGCAATCCGACGCGCGCGCTTGAAATCCATGTTGCCTTGCGGCTGTGGCGTCTCACCTGAAAAGTAACTCCATGCCATAAAAATCACGTATTTATGGCTCATCCTCACATTGCTCTGTCTCCGATCGCCTCACATACTGTCTCTGCGCGGACTGCCAACGCATCATGGCTTCCGTCCAAGGAAAACGTCAAGAGTGAGACTCACCCACCTGAAGGAGACAATAAATGGATCTGGGAAATCGAAGCAAAAAAGAATTACTTACACAGGCGTCGTCAGGTCGTCGCGCCTGTCTGACCAGGCTTGTTGGGTCGTTGGGAGCCCTGGTGGCGCTTGACAGCGTTGCCAGCACCAAGGCCCCGGGTCGCGGCCTTGCTTATACTCCGGATATCCAAGGCCCTTTCCCGATCCCGCAGAGCGAGCGCGGGCTTCATACCATCACGGCCACTCCATACTTCAAGGTGTCGGACAAAGGTCTGCAACTGGAAGGCGCGTCGTTTGACCGGAAAGGCAACCTCCTTTTTGTCGACGTGTTTGGCGGTACGATTTTTCGCCTCACGCCCGACAAGGTTCTCAGCACCGTGCTGTCACCGAATGCCCTTGGTTCAGCCGGCATTGCCATTCACAAGGATGGGAGGATCTTTGTCGCGGGCCTCGGGAACTTCGTGGATACCGGGAGCATTTTCTGGTTGAATCCGGACGGCTCCGGCCTGACAACCATCGTTCCCGCGAGCGCAGGCTATCTGCCGGACGACCTGGTGTTCGATAAAAACGGCGGCTTATATTTCACCGACTTCCGGGGCAGTTCGGACAATCCTGTCGGCGGCGTGCATTACGTATCGCCGGATTTCAAGACGATCACGCCCATACTGAGCCACATGGCGATTGCAAATGGCGTTTGCCTGAGCCCTGACGGAAGCGTGCTTTGGGCTACCGAATTGAGCGCGGGGCGCCTCCATAAGATCGAGTTGAGCGGGCCAACCACGATTGCTCCATTCGGCACGGCGGTACCTTATTATTTCAGCGGTTTTGCGCCCGATTCAATGCGTTCGGACAGTGACGGCAATATCTACGTCGCGATGTATTCCCAAGGACGCGTTCTTGTCTTCAATCCGAATGGTATCGCCATTGGCCAGATACTCCTGCCCAAGCGGGAAACGGGCCACAACATGAGGTCGACCAGCATGGGATTCGTGCCTGGAACGAATGACATGTTGATTCTTACCAATGACGGTAAGGGCAGCGAGGGGTCGTGGATTTTCCATGCCAAGGGCTTCGCAAAAGGCACGACGCTGTATTCTCATCAATAAGTAACTGGAGACCACCTGTCTGCAAAGACCTTGCTAGGAAGACACGAAGCTTGGTCACGGTTGCCATGCTGACTGCGCTCGGGCGTACACGTGAACTGAAGGGTCATGTTCGCGGCGCGCTCAATAACGGCGCCACGGCAGAGGAAATTCGGGAAGTTCCGCTGCATGCAGCCATCCTTTGCGGTGTCCCACTTTCAGCAGGTGGTTTTCGCGCGGCGGCGGAAATCATCGGGTAAATCTGACCAATACGCTCTGCCAAGATCTGCAATCGGGTTGATTGAGGACGATTGCACGCCGACGCTACGTCGCCCGGCGATGCAAACATGGCGTTAAAAGTCGTGGCCAGGTAGTGCCGGGCGGTTTCAAGAACCAAGTGCAACACTGGGTTAATGAACGGTGATGTCCGGATTATTTAATCTGGCCATGTGAGCAGTATAAACGGCCAAGGGGGATTCGAAGCCAAAGCGGGCACGCGGACGCTGGTTGAGTTCCAGTGCGATGGCATCGAGTTCGTCTTGGGAGTAGATCGACAGGTCCGATCCCTTGGGCATGTACTGCCGCAGCAAGCCATTGGTGTTCTCGTTTGAGCCACGCTGCCAGGGGCTGTGCGGGTCGGCGAAATATATCTGCACGCCGGTGCGTTCAGTGAGGATTTTATGCCCGTGCATCTCGCGCCCCTGATCGTAGGTCATGGTCTTGCGCATGGCGGCCGGCTCGCGGTTGAGCACGAAGGCGAAGCTGTCGACGACAGCCTTGGTGGTGGCGTTGTCCATCTTGGCCAGCACGACAAAGCCGGTGGTGCGTTCGACCAGCGTACCGACCGAGGAGCGGTTGCCGGCGCCTTTGATCAGGTCGCCCTCCCAGTGGCCAGGAATGAGGCGATCCTCAACCTCTGGAGGCCGGATATGGATGCTCTGCATGTCCTGTATCTGGTTGCGGCGGTCGGTCCCCTGGCTGCGCGGCTTGCGCACCTGGTTGTGATGCCGCAGGCAGGCGATCAGCTCGCGCTTGAGTTCGCCACGCGGATGCAGGTAGATCGCGTTGTAGATGGTCTCGTGCGAGACGGTTTCGTTAGAGTCGTTGGGCCACATGGCTTTGAGCTTGGCAGCAATTTGCTGTGGTGACCAGCGTAGATTGAGAAAATAGCGAACCACGGTGAACAACACGCTGTGAACGTGGAGTTTCGGCACTTTGCGTCGCTTCACCCGCAGCGCCAACGCCTGATTCTGGACGCAGTTGGCATCGTACATGCCGGCGGTATCGACCCGCTTGAGTTCGCGGCTGATCGTGCTGGCCGAACGGCAAAGGCGTTTAGCAATGGCGCGCACGCTGCATTGGTCGTCGCGCATAAGCATGACGACCGCGCGGTCTTGCGGCGTCAGATGGATATAGTTTCTTGGCATTGCAGCACCTTACAGCAAAAGGGTGTTGCACTTGGTTCTTGAGAACGCCCGTCTCAACGACGTTTCTGAAGTCTCTCCGCACTCCTGATACAAGATGACGGCCCACTATCATGAAAATTTCATTTCGGCAAAAACTTTTCCTTCCCTTATTCCTCAGCTGGATTTGCCTGTTGGCTGTGTTCAGCGTGGATATCTTGCAGAGCCGCACGTTGCGCCTCGAGGAACGCAAGATCCAGTTGTCCAATGCCGGCGAGATCGCCGCGTCCATCGCCAAGGAGTACGCAGCCCTCGCCGCCGCGGGCACGCTACCCCTTGACGAGGCAAAAAAGCAGGCGCTGGCGCGGATCCGCGCGCTGCGCTACGGCGCTAGTGGCTATATCGTCAGCTACAACGACAAATTCGTGCTGATGCACCCCATCATGCAGGAATTGAATGGGACACCGATCGGACAGAACGTCGATCCGGAAGGGCACAAGCCGTACGTGGATGGCATCGCCGCCGCGAAGGCGAATGGCGCCGGTTTCATCAGATATGTGTGGGTCAAGCCGGGCTCGCAGAAGCCTGAGCCCAAGCTGACGTACATCCAGGGGTATCAACCGTGGGGCTGGTACTTCTTGACCGGCCTGTACGTCGACGACCTCGATCGTGCGTTCTACGCCCAGCTGGCCAGCGCCGCTGCCTGGGTGGTTGTGATAGGCGTGCTGCTGACTGCCATCGTGTGGCTCGTCGTGCGCAGCGTCGAGCGTTCGATCGGCGGCGATCCGCTGGGCGCCGTCACGGTGGCGCGGCGGATCGCGTCCGGCGACCTCGGCGTGGAGGTACCCGTGCGCGTTGGCGACGAGGCGAGCCTGATGGCTGCGATGAAACGCATGCGCGACGCGCTGGCCGGCATCGTCGCCGAGGTGCGTACGGGGACGAACCTGATCGCCACGGCATCGCGCGAGATCGCCAGCGGCAACCTGGATCTCTCCAGCCGCACGGAAGAGCAGGCCAGCTCGCTGGAACAGACGGCGGCGTCGATGGAAGAACTGACCTCGACCGTGAAGAACAGTGCCGAGAACGCGCGCGAAGCGAGCCGCCTCGCCGCTTCCGCCGCCGAGGTGGCGGGAAGGGGCGGTGCCGTCGTCGCGTGCGTCGTCGACACGATGGCGTCGACGAACGAGTCGTCGAGCAAGATCGTCGACATCATCGGCGTCATCGACGGCATCGCGCTCCAGACGAATATCCTCGCGCTGAATGCGGCCGTCGAGGCGGCCCGTGCGGGAGAGCAGGGCCGCGGCTTTGCCATCGTGGCGAGCGAGGTGCGCAACCTGGCCCAGCGTTCTGCCGCAGCCGCCAAGGAAATCAAGGCACTGATCGGCGATTCCGTCGCGCGCGTGAACGACGGCGCGAAGCTGGTCGGGGAAGCCGGCGCGACGATGCAAGAGATCGTCGCGAGCGTGAACAAGGTCAGCACGATGATCGGCGCTATCAGCAGCGCAGCGCAGGAGCACGGCGAGGGCATCGAGCAAATCAACCAGGCCATCGCCCAGATGGACCAGGTGACCCGGCAGAATGCGTCGCTCGTCGAGGAAGCGGCGGCTGCAACGGAAGCGATGCAGGAGCAGGCCGCCAAGCTGGCCGAGGTGGTGAGCGTGTTCCGCATGGCCGCGGCAACTGCACCGGGGCACCGGTCCGCTATTCCTCCGGTAGCGCGTGCGCGTGCCCCCCGATCGTTGCCTGCGTAACCTTATTCGCAGTCTTTCATGGACTTATGGTGGCAAGAATTGCTTTAGTCGACACCCAACCTTGATATGCACTGTCTGGACCAGCAATGTCATAGCTGTACACTTTGACCCCATTGAATGTGTGCAGTCATACATAGTTTTTAAGCGACGGTTTGAGGATACTAGCATTATCAGAAACCGGAGACACGCCGCTACGCGGCAAGAGGTGAACCAGCATGATCAGCGACGTGGACATCAGAGATTGGCAACAGTCGGAGCCGGAGTTGAACGGGAGCATTCCTGCTTGCGGATGGTTGTTGGCCGCAGCACCGTTCGTGGTGGCAGCAGTAGCAAACGAATACATATGGTCGCTATTCCATGTACGCCTGGGCCATTGGCGAACAGGGCATGGGCGCGCAAAGCAAGCGACGGAATGCGCTCGTCATCGGAATCATCGACCTAACTCGATCATGGACTACGCCAATCAATCACCCAAGGAGCGGATCAGGCAGTGGATGCAGGATCGTCAACGCCGGCCATCGCCGCCCCCGCCGCTGGAAAAGATCAGATTGGAACTGTGGCATACCCTGTCGTCAGTCTGTGAAGAAAGAGCTGAAGTCGTTGAGCAAGGCAGCGTACCGGATAGCGGGCAATCCGCGACTGGCGCATTGGACGTTCCATTTTTTAATTTGACGAAATCCGACTGACTATCGTTAGTCCATAACCGGGGAGCGCCGCCCAAGCGGGCTTCTTTATTAGAAACCAGAGACACGCCGCTGCATCTCATTCATTTCTCGGGAGGGGCTCCTATTGCCTCTTTCTTGAGTGAGATATGTGTTGCCAGCGTCGCGAACGCCATCTAAACAAGGCAGAAAAATATTCATGAGCAAGCCGACAAGAAAAGTCATCATCTCTTGCGCCATCACCGGTGCCACGCACGTTCCGTCCATGTCGGAGTATCTGCCGATTACCCCCGAGGAAATTCGCGATAGCGCCATTGAAGCCGCAGAGGCGGGAGCGGCAATCATCCACCTGCATGCCCGTGATCCGGAGGACGGTCGTCCGACACCCGCACCCGCTGTGTTCGAACAGTTTGTGCCGGAACTCGCACGGCGCACGAATGCGGTGATCAACATCACCACCGGGGGCAGCACTCGCATGACGCTGGACGAGCGCCTCGCTTACCCGCGTCTCGCCAAGCCGGAAATGTGCTCTTTGAACATGGGCACAATGAATTTCTCCATCCATCCAATCGCTTCGAAAATCACCTCTTGGCGATACGACTGGGAGCAGGACTTCGTGCGGGGCATGGAAGCCACGATCTTCAAGAACAGTTTCGACGACATCAAACGCATCCTGCAGGAGCTGGGCCAGCATGGCACGCGCTTCGAATTCGAGTGCTATGACGTCGGCCATCTCTACAACCTGGCCTATTTCGTGGAACAGGGACTGGTGAAGGCGCCATTCTTCATCCAGGCGGCCTTCGGCATCCTGGGGGGGCTCGGTCCCGATCCGGAGAACATGACGATCATGCGCAACACGGCAGACCGGCTTTTTGGCCGGGAGAACTATCAGTTCTCCGTATTGGGAGCGGGGCGCCACCAGATGGCGCTGGTAACGATGGCGGCGATCATGGGCGGGAACGTGCGGGTGGGGTTGGAGGACAGTGTCTACCTGAGCAAGGGCACCAAGGCCGAGACCAACGCCCAGCAGGTCAGCAAGATCAAGCGGATTCTCGAGGAACTGTCATTTGAAATCGCCACGCCCGACGAGGCGCGGCAGATGTTGGGCCTGAAGGGAAAAGCCGGCCTGTATTCCTGAGCCTGCTCGGACAGCGCAGAACAAAGCAACGCTTATCCAAGGAGACATGATGAACCAGATTCCAAGCATTCCCAACGAATTGCATCGACGAGCCACGAAGAAGGCGTTCCTGAAACTGATTCCGCTAATGTGCGCGATCTATTTCATGTCCTTTCTGGACCGAACCAATGTCGCACTGGCGAAAGTGCATCTGGCAGCCGACGTCGGTATCAGTGCAGCTGCCTACGGCCTGGGCGCCGGCATCTTCTTTCTCGGCTACGCCCTCCTGGAGGTGCCGAGCAACCTTCTGGCGCATCGTATCGGCCCGCGCCGCTGGATTGCGCGGATCGCCGTATCGTGGGGCATCATGTCCGTCGGCATGATGTTCGTCGCCGGCGAGCGGTCGTTCTACATCATGCGTGTCTTGCTGGGTATTGCGGAGGCCGGCTTGTTCCCCGCGTTGATGTACATGGTCACCCTATGGTTTGCGACGGCTGACAGACCTGTCGCCATCGGGTGGATCTACACCGCGCCAGCGCTGGCACTTCTCTTGGGAAATCCAATCGGTGGTGCGTTGTTGCAGCTGGATGGCTATGGCGATTTGCATGGCTGGCAGTGGATGTTCCTGATCGAAGGCATCCCGAGCATCCTGTTGGGCATCGTGCTGTACTTCAAGATGCCGGATCACCCAAGCAAAGCTGCCTGGCTGAACAAGGATGAAGCGGCCGCGTTGGAGAAACAGGCGCAGGCCAACGTGCCGCAGCATGCCACGTATTTCTCCAGCGATTGGGTGGCGGCGATCAAACGTCCCACGACGATCCTTATCGGCCTGATCTACTTCCTGAACCAGGTCGCCTTCATAGGCTTGTATTTCTTTGCTCCGGCAATGATCAGCCAGATGAAGATCGACTCTCCCCTGGTGGTCGGGTTGTTGTCCGCCAGCGTCGGCCTGGGATTCCTGCTCGGCGTACTGGTGCTGCCGCGCATTCATCGCCGCGTCGCCAGCGATTCGCGCTATCTGGGCACGTTGAGTTTCGGACTGGTTCTTGGCGCAGCTGCCTTCATTCTGACTGCCAGCCTGGTAGGCAAGGTGCTGTTGCTCGCCGTGACGGCCTTCCTTGCCGGCGGCGTGCTGCCGTCCTATTGGAGCATCGCGATGAAGCGTCTGAGCGGAATCCAGGCCGCGGCCGGACTGGCCTTCATCAACACGGTTGGCTTGCTGGGCGGTTTCGTCGGCCCCTATCTGTTCGGTATGGCGGAGGCGGCGACGGGACGAAGTGAATCCGGCTTCCTGGTGATCCTGGTCGCCGCCATCTTGGGGCTGCTGCTGGTGCCGCTGTTGGCAATCGCGTTCGCCAGGGAGTCCGGCGTGGCGGTCGAATTGGAGGCTCGTGCTTGAGCCATCGAATGCGGGAGCGTCGCCATTCGGCGGCCTCCCGATGATTGAACATTGAGGAATACGATGAAACTACTTGACAACGTCGCCATCATCACCGGAGCAGCGCAGGGTATTGGCAAGGCGACTGCCCTGAAATTCGCACGGGAGGGCGCGACTGTTATCGCGTGCGACCTGGATGCGGCGGGCGTTGCCGCCGTGGCTGCAGAATGCCGCGCCGGTGGGAGTACGGCGGAGGGGTACGCGGTCGACGTGACCTCGCGCGATGACATCGAAACGCTCGTCAGATTCGTATGCAAGAAATACGGACGGATCGATACCTTGGTCAACAATGCCGGCATCACCCGCGACGCGCGCCTGCAAAAGATGACCGAGCAGCAATTCGACGACGTCATCGACGTCAATCTGCGGGCCGTTTTCTTCTTGTCGCAGGCAGTGGCGGACTGCATGGCTGCCACAGGGAAGGGCGTGATTCTCAACGCGAGCTCCATCGTTGGCATCTATGGCAACTTTGGTCAAACCAACTATTCAGCGGCAAAGTTCGGCGTCATCGGCTTCACAAAGACGTGGAGCCGTGAGTTGGGCCCCAAGGGCATTCGTGTCAATGCGATTGCCCCTGGCTTTGTGGAGACACCGATGATCGCCACGGTGCCCGACGAGGTCCTGGACAAGATGCGCTGCCAGGTTCCTCTGCGGCGCCTGGGTCGGCCGGAAGAAGTCGCCAATCTGTACGCCTTCCTTGCGTCCGACGAGGCCAGTTATATCAACGGTGCCGTGATCGAGGTCTCCGGCGGACTCGTCATTTAGTCGTTTCATGCAGCCTGGCGATCCAGGCGTTCTTCAAACAACCATACAGCCATGAAGACTTTTCAACTCTTAAAACCTCAAGCAGGACTGCGGGTATTCATCTCGGGCGCGGCTGCCGGCATCGGCGCTGCCGTCGCCCAAGCATTCCTCGAAGCGGGGGCCGCCGTTTTTGTTTGTGACGTCGACCCTGTGGCGCTGCAGTCGATGCAGGAGCGACATCCCGACTGCTTCATCGGTTTGGCCAATGTCGCCAAGGCGGACGAGGTCGAGCACGTCATCGCGCAAGCGCTGGAGAGGCTTGGGGGCATCGATGTCTTGATCAACAATGCCGGCATCGCCGGTCCTACTGCTTCGGTCGAAGACATCGCCACCGACGATTGGGAAAGAACGATCGACACCAACTTGAACAGCCAATTCTATTTCTTGAAGCATGCTGTCCCGGCACTCAAGCAATCCTCCGATAACGCAAGCATCATCGCCATCTCGTCGGTGGCGGGCAGACTTGGATACCCTTATCGTACTCCGTATGCCTCGACAAAATGGGCCATCATGGGGTTGATGAAATCGTTGGCGATGGAGCTGGGGCCTCTGGGAATCCGCGTCAACACCATCCTGCCCGGTGTCGTTGAAGGGCCCCGCATGGAGGGCGTGATCGCGGCGCGGGCACAGGCAGTTGGCCTCACCGTCGACGAGATGCGAAACGAGTATTTGAAGAAGATCTCGTTACGTCGCATGGTGACGGCGCAGGACGTTGCGGCGATGGCGCTGTTCCTCGCTGCACCGGCCGCGGCGAACATCACAGGGCAGTCGATCAGTGTTGACGGCAACGTCGAGTATCTGTGACCGGCTTTGGTCGACTTCCGCGCCGCTCACGTACGATCGCATTGCCAGTGCCGCTGCGTTCGACCCGTCCCGGGCCGGCGTAGCACATCAGAAACGCGTACTGAGGCCGAGCCGAGCAATCGACTGAAACATGTTGCTTGACCCGCTGCCTGGACCAATGACCCCATTGATCCGTGCAGTGCTGCCGTGGCTAGCGCGCTGGTGCACGCCCGCAACGTACAGCATGGTGCGTTGCGACAACGAGTAGTGAACAGTCGTCGAGACTTGATGGGCATGTGCGCTCTCGAGTCTGTCGTTGCCTTTCATGTAGAGGTAAGAGGCGCCCGCGCTCCACGCGCTTGGTAAATGCCAGAACGCGCAGGACTCGATCGACCAGATTCCCGCCCCGTTCTGCGCATTGCGCACGCTTGTGAACAGGGCTTTTGCAGTCGTTGCCCCGACCGTATAGTGCAAGCCTGCTCCATAATTGCGTAGGCTCGTAGCCTGGATACCGTTTGCTGAAGCGTACTTCTGATTCGTATAGGCCACGCTCCCACCAAAGCCCCCGTCGTTATAGCTGCCGCCGACGCTGACAGCGTTATTCGCGCCGGCTGATTCCGTAGCGCCGCGGAATCCGTACAGTACACCTGCCGTAAAGCCCGCCATCGGTGCGCACGTGTATTTAATCGAATTCGGCACACGGTTACTGCCCGCGACGCGATCCCCATCGAACGCGCCAGTCGGATTGTCCGGGAGATTGAGCTTGTCGAACGGGCCATTGCGATGGGCATACAGGCCGACAAGGTCCGGCGCGATCTCGTTTCCGCTGCCCGCCAGTGCATCCACCATGAATTCATACTGGTTGCCAAGCGTCAGCTTGCCATAAAGCTGGTTTTCCAGGCCCACAATGGCTGTGCGCGCGAACAGCCCTCCGCCGATGATGGATCCGGTACTAAGGGAATACTGGTTGACGAGTTGGAAGATCGCATGCGTACCGGCGCCAAGGTCCTCCTTGCCTTCGAACCCGAGCAGGTTTGGGACATAGATGTTATCTCGTATTTGGTTCGATCGTGGCCACCTTCGTTACTGACGTAGTCGGCCCTGAACAATTGAACGGAGCCTGATTCTAAAGGCGAAACGGCCAAAAAACACCATTGGAATTTGCAAGGTTTCGTCAAAATAGAGGCAATTCCTTGCAAATTCCAGAGGTTTAAATGGGACCAAAGCCGGTCGGACCGCAGAGCAACGATTTGTTTCGCCAACGGCTCGACGAGCTGGTGAACCTGCAGCACCCGCTGGCCAGACTGGCCCAGCACATCGACTGGCAAGTGTTCGAACAAAAGTGGGCGCCCCATTTCCCTTCGTCGCGTGGCCGCCCGGCCACGCCGACCCGCCTGATTTCGGGCTTGCTGAACTTGCGGCACACCTTTGCCCTGTCGGACGAGGATGTGGTGTGGGGTTGGGTCGAGAATCCGTACTGGGTGCGCCGGGAGACCGGCAAAGCGCAGGTGGTGAAAGTCCACTGCGATGAAGGTGTAGCGAACCACATCGGCCCCGAGCCGTGCGTGGCCATCCGCGAGGGTGTCCGCGAAGCGTTGGTAGGGGAGCATGCAGGCCAGCCATGGAGCCACGAAATGGTTTATTTCCCGGATGCCGACGTACTCCAGTATGTGGAAGGCAATACGTACGAGCGCGTCATCGCAAGCGCACGACGGTCCGGCGTGGTCGTAGAACCTGGCATGCATGGACACGCTTTGCGCGGGAACCGGGAGATCTCTCGGCTGGAACGCGTACGACAAGCAGCAAAGTTGAGGAAGAAGGAGCGGTTCACGGCGCTGCTGCACCATATTACTGTCGATTTTCTGGAGCAAGCCTTTTATGCGCTTCGGCGCAAGGCGGCACCAGGAGTTGATGGGCAGATGTGGTCGGACTATGAGGGAAAACTGGAGGAGCATCTCCAGAGCCTGCATGGCCGAATACACAGCGGCGCATACAAGGCGCTGCCTGTCAGACGACGGTTCATCCTGAAGGCTGATGGCAAACAGCGCCCGTCGGGTATGACCGCGCTGGAAGACAAAATTGTCCAGCGCGCGGTGGTCGAAATCCTTAACGCGATCTACGAGCAGGATTTTCTCGGGTTTTCGTATGGGTTTCGTCCCGGACGCGGGCAGCACGACGCGCTCGGTCGGCAGAGCCCTTGGTTTTGTTGGCGATTTTATTTGCTCAGAATAACAGCGCCGTCTCAAACCCTTCCAGCACGTTGACCACATTCACTCCCAGTTCCTTGACGGCATAGCCGCCTTCGAAGATGAAGGCGGTGGGCAGGCCCAGCCAGGCCAGCCGCTCGCCCACGCGCAGGTAATCGGCGCTGTGCAGGGCAAAGCGCGACAGCGGGTCGCCGGCAAAGGTATCGACCCCCAGCGACACCACCAGCGCGTCGGCGCCGAAGCTGCCCAGGCGGATGCAGGCCGTCTCCAGCGCGGCGAACCAGGTCGTGGCCGTGGTGCCGGCCGGCAGCGGCAGGTTCAGGTTGTAGCCCAGTCCGGCTCCTTCGCCCCGTTCGTCCGCGTGGCCCAGGTAGAACGGGTATTCGAAGCGCGGGTCGGCGTGCAGCGAGATGAACAGCACGTCGTCGCGCTGGTAGAAGATGCTTTGCGTGCCGTTGCCGTGGTGGTAGTCCAGGTCCAGGATGGCGACCTTGCGGGCGCCGTCGTCGAGCATGTGCTGGGCCGCCAGCGCGGCGTTGTTGAGGAAGCAGTAGCCGCCGTAGAAGTCGGCTCCCGCATGGTGGCCGGGCGGCCGGGTCAGCACGAAGGCGCTGCGCTCGCCCAGGCGCAGCGCGTGGGCCGCGTTGACGGCGCAGTCGGCGCCCGTCTTGGCCGCGCTCCAGGTGCCGGCCGTGAGCGGCGTGCCGCTGTCCATCGAGTACAGGCCCAGCTTGGCGCAGAAGTTGTCCGGCTCCACGTCCGCGCGCAGCGTGCGGATGGGCCAGACGGAGGGGAAGGCGTCCTGGCCGGCGTTGGCCGGATCAAGCGCCAGCCATTCGCTCCACGCGTTGCGCAGGAAGTGCAGGTAGCGCGGCGTGTGGATGCGTTCCAGCGACATCAGCGGCACCCCGTGCGGCGTGACGATGCGGCCCAGGCCGCGCCGCCCCAGCTCGGCCAGCACGGCGTCGGCCCGGGCCGGCGTCTCGAAGCATGGCACCTGCTGGCCGCGGAAGAATTCGTGGCGGCCCTGGTGCAGGCTGTGCTGTTCGTTGTAGAAGGTGAGCAAGGCGGTTCCGTGGGCGTCAGTCGCAGTCCGGCGTGGAGTGGCACAGGTTGCTGGCGCGGTAGGCCGCCACGTAGTCGTCGAAGTTGCCCGTCGAGGTGCGCTCCATCTCGGCCTGCTCGGCGATCGAGGCGGCCGCCAGGCCGTCGAAATAGGCCGCCGCGTCGGCCGCCGGCGGGGGGCTGCGGAAGTAGGCCGCGTGCTGCCGGCTTTGCGCCAGGCCGAAGGCGCCGAACGAGCCGCCGTGCTGGCGCAGGGCGGCCAGCACGCGGGCCGACGGCGTCAGGTCCGGATCGGCCAGCTTGCGGCCGGCGTCGGCCAGCGCGTCGGCATGTTCGCTGCCGCCATGGCGCCGGTCCAGCAGGGCGGCCACGGGCGCCAGCCGTTCCAGCAGTTGCTGGCCCCATTGCTGCAGGCTGATTTCGCCTTCGCTGTTGTTGAGCATCAGGCCCGGACGGCGGCCTTCCTTGACGGTGCGGGCGAAGTTGTCCGTGTAGCGGGCGCCGTCCTGTTCCGAGATGGCGCCGCTTTCTTCCAGCGCGCAGAACAGCAGGAAGGTGTCGAGGAAGCGGCCCGTGGCCAGGCTGATGCCCACCGGCTGGAACGGGTCCACATCCATGCAGCGCACTTCGATGTATTGCACGCCGCGCGAGCACAGGGCCTGGATCGGACGCTCGCCGGTGCGGATCACGCGCTTGGGGCGGATGGTGGCGTAGTACTCGTTTTCGATCTGCAGCACATTGGTGCTCAGCTGTACCCATTCGCCGTTCTGCTTGGTGCCCAGCCTGGCATATGGCTCGTAGGGCTGGTTGACGGCCTTGGTCAGCGCGGCCACGTAGCTGTCCAGGCAGTTCTCGCGCGGGCTCAGGCCGGACTGGGCGTCGTTCTGGTAGCCCAGGTCGCTCATGCGCAGGCTGGTGGCGTAGGGCAGGTAGAGCGTGTCGTCCGACAGCTGCTCCAGCTTGTGCGGACGGCCCCGCAGGAAGCTGCTCGACAGCGCCGGCGAGGCGCCGAACAAATACATCAGCAGCCAGCTGTAGCGGCGGAAGTTGCGGATCGTGGCCAGGTAGGCTTCCGACTGGTAGGCCATGGCCGACTGGCGGGCCGGCTTGCCTTCATGCTCGGCCAGCACGCGCCACAGCTCTTCGCTGAGCGAATAGTTGTAGTGGATGCCGGCGATGCATTGCATGGCCTTGCCGTAACGCAGCGCCAGGCCGCGCCGGTACACGTGCTTGAGCATGCCCATGTTGGAGGTGCCGTACCAGGCGATGGCGATGTCTGCCTCGGGCGGCAGCTGGCAGGGCATGGATTCGCTCCACAGCAGTTCGTCGCCGAGCTTGCTGTAGGCGTAGCGGTGGATGCCGTCCAGCTTGTCGAGCGTGGTGGCAATGTCGGCCTCGGCCGGCGTGATGAATTCGAGCAGCGTTTCCGCATAGTCGGTGGTGATCTGCGGGTGCGTCAGAGCCGAGCCCAGCGCCGCCGGATGGGGCGTGGCGGCCAGGTGGCCGGTCGCGTCCACGCGCAGCGTTTCCCGTTCGATGCCGCGCAAGCCGGTCAGCACCGCGCGGTGCGTTTCCTGTCCCAGCAGGGCCAGACGGCGTGTCAAGAGATTGGACAATTTGATCTTCCTTTCTGTGCAGCACACAATGATGGGTGCGAGAGTAACCGAAATTGGCAAACCGCGCCGGAGACTGCCAAAAGCGGCCGGCACGCCCGCAGACCGGGTGCCCCGCCGCCATCACTGCAAAGATCGATGTTTATTTTAATCGAAGCGCGGCCGTTGTTTCAGGGCGCGCGTCCGCCCGTCACGCGCGCGATGCCGGCCAGGTCGGCCCAGCTCTGCACGTCCGTATATTCTTGAGCCGTCAACAATGCCTGCACGGCGGCGGACTGGTCGTAGCCGTGCTCCATCAGCAGCCAGCCTTGCGGCGCCAGATGGCGCGCGGCGCCGGCCACGATGGTGCGCAACGCCGACAGGCCGTCCGCATGGTCGGTCAGGGCGCCGGCCGGTTCGAAGCGCAAATCGCCTTCACCCAGGTGGCGGTCGCCGCTGGCGATGTAGGGTGGATTGGAGACGATCAGGTCGTAGCGCTCGTGCGCCAGCGCGCCGTACCAGTCGCTCTGCATGAAGGTGACGTTGGCGCCGTTGGCGCTGGCGTTGCGGCGCGCCACGGCCAGCGCATCGGCGCTCACGTCGAGCGCCGTGACGGCCGCGTCGGGCCGGCCGTGGGCCAGGGCGACGGCGATGGCGCCGCTGCCGGTGCCCATGTCGAGCACGGCGCCTTGCGGCGGCAGGCGTTCCAGCGCCAGTTCCACCAGCAGCTCCGTTTCCGGGCGGGGAATCAGCACGGCCGGGTTCACCTCGAACGGCAGGCCGAAGAATTCACGCTGGCCGATCAGGTAGGCCACCGGCTCGCCGTCGATGCGGCGCTGCACCAGCGCGGCCAGGCGCTGCGCCTCGTCCGCCGTCAGGGTCCGTTCCGACTGCGTGATCAGGCCCACGCGCGACAGGCCCAGCGCGTGGCACAGCAGGATGCGGCGGTCGATGGGATCGAGCAGGGGCAGGCGCTGCAGCTCGGCCAGCGTAATGCCGGTCCGGATGGCGGCCGTGCTCATGCGCGGCGGCGGCGGACCAGCAGCCAGCCCAGCGCGATGGCGAACAGGCCGAACCACAGGAACGACCACTGGGGGATGGACAGCCCGAACAGGGGCGCCAGCGCATCCTCGCACAGGCCGTCGGCGCGGAAGATGGACGGCAGGTACTGGGCCAGGAAGATCTTGTTGAGCGCCGTTTCCATCGGGTCGATGCCGCACGACAGGCCGGGATGGGCCAGCACCCACAGGTGCTTGCCGGCCACGCCCATGCCGCCCAAGGCGCTGGCCAGGCCCAGGCCCGCGCCCAGCACGGGCTTGCCGGCCCAGGCGCCCAGCAGGCAGCTGAAGCCGACGGCCAGGAACAGGTAGCGCTGGATCACGCACAGCGGGCAGGGCAGCATGTCCATGCCGTGTTGCAGGTAGAGGGCGGCCCCGATCAGGCCGAAGCAGGCGATGGCGATGGACAGCAGCAATGGGCGCAGTGCAATCATGGGGCGTTTCCAGTCAGGTTGTTCGTCGTGGCCGCAGGGTCGTAGTGCCGCAGGGCGCGCTTATTCTCGCATAAAGTGGGACCGGCGGTTGCGGCCGGGGCCGCTTGCCGCGGCGGCCGCTGCGGCGCACCGCGCCAGCCATCGAAAATGGGGACGCGAAAATGGGGACGTACCCCTTTTTTCGAAAATGGGGACGTACCCCTTTTTTCGCTGGCTGCGACAGTGACTAATGCGCGCGGCACCGGCATCGAAAATGGGGACGTACCCCTTTTTTTTGAGAAGACCGCTAACTTAATGGCATTAGCGCCGGTGGCCGGCTTGCTATGACGCGCCGCCTTAATCGCCCAGCGCCGCCAGCTGCTCGGCCTGGTGTTCGGCGGCCAGCGCGTTGGTCAGTTCCGTCAGGTCGCCGTCCATGATGAAGTCCAGCTTGTACAAGGTCAGGTTGATGCGGTGGTCGGTCATGCGGCCCTGGGGGAAGTTGTAGGTGCGGATGCGTTCGCTGCGGTCGCCCGAGCCGATCAGGCTCTTGCGGGTGGCCGCCTCCTTCGACTGCTGCTCGCGCATCTGCACGTCCTTGATGCGGGCCGCCAGCACCTTCATGGCCTGGGCCTTGTTCTTGTGCTGGCTGCGGTCGTCCTGGCACTCGACCACGATGCCGGTGGGCAGGTGGGTCAGGCGCACGGCCGAATCGGTCTTGTTGATGTGCTGGCCGCCGGCGCCGGAAGCGCGGAAGGTGTCGATGCGCAGGTCGGCCGGGTTGATGTTGACGTCTTCCACCTCGTCCGCCTCCGGCATCACGGCCACCGTGCAGGCCGAGGTGTGGATGCGGCCCTGGGTTTCCGTGGCCGGCACGCGCTGCACGCGGTGGCCGCCCGATTCGAACTTGAGCTTGGAATAGACGCCGTTGCCGATCAGGCGCACGATCACTTCGCGGTAGCCGCCCAGGTCGGACGGCGACTCGGACACCATCTCCACCTGCCAGCGGTTGCGTTCGGCAAAGCGGGTGTACATGCGCAGCAGGTCGCCGGCGAACAGGGCCGACTCATCGCCGCCGGTGCCGGCGCGGATTTCCAGGAAGATGTTGCGTTCGTCGTTGGCGTCCTTGGGCAGCAGCATCTTCTGCAGTTCCAGTTCCAGTTGCGCCATGCGGGCCTTGGCCGCTTCGATCTCGTCCTGGGCGAACTGCTTCATGTCGGGGTCGGCCAGCATCTCCTGGGCCGCCGCGATGTCGCCGTTCGCTTGCTGGTAGTCGTGGTACAGGGCCACCAGCGGACCGAGTTCGGCGTGTTCGCGCGTCATCTTGCGGTAGCTGTCCATGTTGGCGGTGGCGCCTTCGGACATCAGCAGTTCGTCGAGTTCGACCAGGCGGTTCGCCAATTGGTCCAGCTTGGCCAGCATTGATGGTTTCATAGCGTGTGCATCTCAAGTAATCAGGGGAAAGGGCCGGCGCGGGGCCGGTCGGTCGCGGCCGGGGGCCGGACGGGGCAAGGCGGCAGGGTCGCTAACGGCGGCCGCGGAACAGCTGGGGCAGCAGGGTCGCGAGCTGGGCCCGCTCGTCGCCCTGGGCACGGTGCAGCGCCTGCTGCGGCCCGTGCATGAATTTGGCCGTCAGCCCCTTGGACAGGGCTTCCAGCACGGCGTCGATGTCTTCGCCCTTGGCCAGCATCTTGCGGGCCCGTTCCAGTTCCAGCTGGCGCAGCGCTTCGCCGCTTTCATGCAGGCTCTGGATCACGGGCACCACGGCGCGGTCGTCGATCCAGTGCATGAAGGACTGGACCCGGGTTTCGATGATGGCTTCGGCCTGGGCCACGGCCGCCTGGCGGTTTTCCAGGCCGGTCTGCACCACCTTGCCCAGGTCGTCCACCGTGTACAGGAACACGTCGTTCAGGCGCGCCACTTCCGGTTCGATGTCGCGCGGCACGGCCAGGTCGACCATGAAGATGGGCTTGTGGCGGCGGGCCTTGATGGCGCGCTCCACCAGTCCCAGCCCGATCAGGGGCAGCGACGAGGCGGTGCAGGAAATGACGATGTCGTACTGGTGCAGCTTGTCGGGCAGTTCGGCCAGCCGGATCGCCTTGCCGCCGAAGCGGTGGGCCAGCACTTCGCCCCGTTCCAGCGTGCGGTTGGCGATGGTGATGCTTTTCGGGTTCTGCGCCGCGAAGTGGGTGGCGCACAGCTCGATCATCTCGCCGGCGCCGATGAACAGCACGTGCTGCTCGGCCACCTTGTCGAAGATGCGCTGCGACAGGCGCACGGCGGCGGCCGCCATCGACACGCTGTGGGCGCCGATCTCGGTGGTGCTGCGCACTTCCTTGGCGACGGAAAAGCTGCGCTGGAACAGCTGGTGCAGATAGGTGCCCAGGCCGCCCGCTTCGTCGGCCGTGCGGATGGCGTCCTTGATCTGGCCCAGGATCTGGGTCTCGCCCAGCACCATCGAGTCCAGCCCGGAGGCGACGCGGAAGGTGTGGCGCACGGCGTCGTGCTGGGGCAGCATGTACAGATGCGGACGCAGCTCGCCGTAGTTGAGCTGGTGGAAGTCGGCCAGGAAGTGGGCGCCCGCGTCGAGCGGATTGGGCACGTGGCTGGCCGCGTACAGTTCCGTGCGGTTGCAGGTGGACAGGATGGCCGCCTCGTCGGCGCCGCCCGGCACGATGCGTTCGAACCACGCGCGCGCCGCCACCACGGCCTGCCCCAACTGGTCGGGCGCGAACGCCAGCCGTTCGCGCAGGGCGACCGGCGCGGTGTTGTGGTTGAGGCCGACGGCGAGCAGTTGCATTTCGGAGCGGGAAGGGTGGTTGTTAGCCGACATTATAGCGTGTTGTGTCCGTATTCTGCCCGGGGGGTGACCCCGTCATCAGTATGACCTTGATATACGCACTATAGGCTAGTTGGCGTGCGGCCGCAGCCTGGCCGCGGCGAGCCCGGCCCGTTCAGGCGCCCAGTTTTTCCAGCCGGTAGCCGTAGCTGTAGACGGGCACCAGGCGGTAGCCGTTTTCCGGCTTCAGTTGCAGCTTGTTGCGCACGCGCGAGACGTGGGTATCCATGGTGCGGGACGGCACGGCCGTTTCCCGTATCCACACGGCTTCGTGGATGTAGGCGCGCGACAGGGGGCGGCCGATGTTGCGGAAAAATAACAACGCCAGGTAGAACTCCTTGTGCGTCACGTCCAGCACGATGCCGTCCATCAGCAGCCGGCCAGGCCGGGTTTCGAACGTGTATTGGCCGAACTGCAATTGCTCGGCCCCGTTCTGGGACGGGTAGGCGCGCCGCAGCAGCGCCTGCACCCGGGCCACCAGTTCGCTGCGCCGCAGCGGCTTGATCATGTAGTCGTCGGCGCCGGCCGCCAGCCCGGCCACGATGTCGTCCTCGCCCGAGGTGGTGGTGAGAAACAGCACGGGCGCATTGTCGGGCAGCTTGTCACGGGCCCGGCGCATGACTTCCGTCCCGCTGAGATCGGCCACCTGCCAATCGAGGATGAGCATGTCGTAACTGTCCTTGCGCAAGTGATTGAGCAGCTCGCGGCTGGTCTGGAAACTGTGACAGGCGTGGCCGGCGGAAGTGAGAACCTGGCAGATCAGATCGGCTTGGCTGCGGTCGTTGTCAAGTACGGCGATTCTCATGGTTGTGCGGGGCGTGTGCGACCGGCGGCGCCATCGTTCGCCACCTGCCGGTAAATGTTAAGGAGAAGTCACATTGAATATAACAGAGATTTACAAAAATAGTTAGTAAAAAAGCTAAATATTTCCATTTGGATATAACCATTTTCCATGCGCGCGTCCCCTGGCAGCCTGCTAGACCATTACACGGTACACTCTCATCACCGTGATTTCAATATGCAACATGGCAGGGGGCAAGGGGCCGCAGGCCCGCGGGAGGCACATAATGGCGAGTAACATTGATACGGAATGGGTACTGGTGCCCGCTTCGGCGCGCGACATCGCCGCCGTGCGCGAACGGTGCCGGCGCCTGGTGCGGCGGCGCGCCGTGTGGTCGGCCGGCATGGCGGCCGTGCCCATCCCGGGGGTGGATGTGGTGACGGACTTGCGCCTGTTCGCCCTCCTGATCGAAGACATCAACCAGGAATTCGGCCTCGGCGCCGAGCAGATCGCCCGTTTGCAGCCGCAGTGGCGCATGCTGGCCTACGAGGCGGCCATGGGCGCCGGCGGCATGCTGGTAGGAAAAATGGTGACGCGCGAACTGGTGACGGCCCTGCTGCGGCGCAGCGGCGCCAAGCTGCTGGCGCGCCAGGCGGGCAAGCTGGTGCCCATCGCCGGCCAGCTGGCCTCGGCCGCCATCGGCTTTGCCGTGTTCCGCCAGATTGGCTACCAGCATGTGGAAGCCTGCGCCGTGGTGGCGCAGGAGTTGCTGGCCGGCCGCGCGGCGGCCGCCAACTAGGCTAGGGGGCTCAGGCGTCCGGCAGCACCACGTTCACGTCCAGCACCTCCAGGTTGCCCTGGCGGTCCAGCGAGATCTTGATGTCGTCGGCGTTGACCTTGGTGTACTTGGAGATCACCTCGATCAGTTCCCGGTGCAGGGCGGGCAGGAAGTCGGGCCCGCCGCGGCCGTTGCGCTCGCGCGCGATGATGATCTGCAACCGTTCCTTGGCCGCCGACGCGGTTTTCGGTTTGGACGGGAACAGAAAGGAAAGCAGAGCCATGTCACTTGCCCCCAAAAATGCGCTGCAGCAGGCCGGGCTTTTCGTAGGTGGTAAAGCGCAGCGGCAAGTCCTGGCCGAGGAAGCGCGTGACCACGTCTTCGTAAGCTTCCGCCACGTCCGTGCCCTTGAAGTGGATGGCCGGGTTGCCCTGGTTGGACGCGTGCAGCACCGACTCCGACTCGGGAATGATGCCGATCAGGGGGATGCGCAGGATTTCCTGCACGTCCTCGTGTGACAGCATCTCGTCCGCCTCGACCCGCTTGGGCGAATAGCGCGTGATCAACAGGTGTTCCTTGACCGGTTCGCCGCCCGTCTGGGCGCGGCGCGACTTGGCCTGGATGATGCCCAGGATGCGGTCGGAATCGCGCACCGACGACACTTCCGGGTTGGTGACGATGATGGCTTCATCGGCGAAGGTGAGCGCCATCAGCGCGCCGTGCTCGATGCCGGCCGGCGAATCGCAGATGATGTATTCGAAGCCCATGTTGATGAGCTCGTTGAGCACCTGTTCCACGCCGTCTTCCGACAGCGCATCCTTGTCGCGCGTCTGCGAGGCGGGCAGGATGAACAGGTTGTCGCAGTGCTTGTCCTTGATCAGGGCCTGGGTCAGCGACGCTTCCTGGTTGATGACGTTGATCAGGTCGTAGACCACACGCCGTTCGCAGCCCATGATCAGGTCGAGGTTACGCAGGCCGACGTCGAAGTCGATCACGGCCGTCTTGTGGCCGCGCATGGCCAGCCCGGTGGAGAAGCTGGCGCTGGAAGTCGTCTTACCGACACCGCCCTTGCCGGACGTTACAACAATAATTCTTGCCACAAATAATCCTTTTCAGAGAGCCCGGTGCTTAAGCGCGGGATGCGGAGTTGACAGATAGTATATCGATTCGGTCGCCCACCAGGCGAATTTGTGCCGGAGCGCGTGCAAACTCGGCCGGGAAGCCATCCTCGAAGGTGCGGTACACGCCGGCGATGGACACCAGTTCCGGCGCCATGGCCAGGGCGAAGATGCGGGCGTCCGCGTTGCCGGACGCGCCCGCCAGCGCGCGGCCGTTCAGGGTGTTGTAGACGTGGATGCTGCCGTCGGCAATGATCTCGGCGCCGTTGTTGACGACGGCTGTGATGATCAGGTCGCAGCCGCGCGCGTAAATGCGCTGGCCGGCCCGCACCGGGGTGTCGATGATCAGGGTGCCGGGGCTGACGACGGCCGTGGCCGGCGCCGCTGCCGGGACGGCGGCCACCGGGGCGGGCGCGGCCGGGGCGGGCGCTGGCACGGCGGCCGGTGCCGCTGCCGGCGCTTCCGCTTCCTTGCGGGGCTTGGCGGCCGTTTCCAGGCTCAGGCCGTGGGCCAGGATGGCGCCGGCCATCTCGGGCGGCGCGTTGCGCACGGCCACGGGATTGAGGCGGTATTTCTTGAGCAGGGCGATGATGCCGTCCCAGTCGATGGCCTCGCCGCCGGGCGGCAGGGCGCCGATGTCGATCACGGTCAAGTCATCTTCGAAAAAGTCGGCCGAGCCGCCCGTCATATCGTTGAGCGCCGCGCCCAGGGCGATGCGGTCCGCGGTGGACAGGATGGCGGACACGGCAACCACGGTGGAGATCTTGATTTCGATGGGCTTCTGGAACAGGCTGTTGGACATGGGCGACAGGATAAGAGTTAGCCCGCGCGCATGCGCAGGCGCACACATTTTACTGTGGAAAGCGGGGAAATGGGAGAGCCCGCACGACATCAAAGCGGCTGATGGTGCGGCTTGCGGGGCGATGAGCGACTTCGTTGTGGTCGCACAATAGCGGCACGCGCCATGTCCTTACCATGCTGGAATGCAGCCAGACCAGCGATTTACTGATGAAAATATAAGCAGGGCGGAGGCCATCTTGCTAGGCTATGAGATCGCCCGCACTTATTTTCGAGGGGAGCTGTACGATAGAAACAATCGGTCCTTGTTGGGGCTGTCGCTGGAACGACATGGGGGCGGAGCACTTGTGCTGGATGCCGCCACGACCGGCCGTCTTTTCATGATACCGGATGGCTCTACCGTCTGGGCAACCAACGTGGGGGAAAATCAGGACGGGCCTTCTGGAT
Organism: Rugamonas sp. FW305-51; assembly: GCF_058786935.1. Lineage (NCBI taxonomy): Bacteria > Pseudomonadati > Pseudomonadota > Betaproteobacteria > Burkholderiales > Oxalobacteraceae > Rugamonas > Rugamonas sp. FW305-51. Next base: position 91,610 of record NZ_JBYSZG010000003.1, on the reverse strand, counting down.
TGGATGTGCGATCCACAAGCCCCTTTCTCGCTGAGGGCGAGCAAAATAGTGTCGTTGCGTTTTTGGATGAGGCAGGATCGGCAATATGGGTCGAAGCCTTGTACGTGCGCAGATTGATGTTCGCACACAGTGCGCCGCAACGCTTGGCGACTGTCGCCTTTGGCCTCATGGCCGCGACTGCCTACCGGCTTGGTTTTGCCCATATCAGCCTGTTCGCCGCAGGACATGGCCCGCTGCGGCCAGCAGATCCGGACGCCTTTATCGGCTATGCCGTCTGGCCCAAGTTCGGATTTGACGCACCCGTGTCGCCAGTAGAATTGAATCGGCAGGCCGCGCGCGAGCTGTTGCAGTCGGTCAGCGTACAGGATGTGATTACACGAAACCCTCAGTGGTGGATGGACCATGGAACGGGACGCACCATGCGTTTCGATTTGACGCCGGGGAGCCGCAGTTGGTCGATTTTGCTACACTACTTATACGAAGCTTTGGTGGAGCGCCAACCATGACTACCGTCAAGAAAACGCCGGAAGAGGACCGTACGGCCTACATGTTGGCTGCCGCTTTGCTGCGAGCACGGACCGCTGCTGCCATTATCCCGCTCGAACGCGAGATTTCTCCCGTGCAGGGCTTGGTTCATGCCGTTTTAAGCGACAAACCTGTTCCCCGAGATCGTCAGCACGACCTGTTTGGCCAGTCGGTCATTGATATTCCCGAATTTGCCGAGTTCCGCAGGATGCTGGGCCAGGTGCGGTCAGGCAAGGCTGCATAGGGAAGGGTTATCAAATCGGGGTAATAACGGATGTTATTTCCCATTCTTCGACGGTTGCCTCATTTCATCCGACGCCGGGATGGCGACGATCCTGCTTGATACTGCACTTATCCCGGCGGCGAATGTATGCAAATGCGGCGTCCGGCCGTTAATAAATGGCATGCTCCTCACGCAGCTGGCGGGCGGCGGCCACCATGTTGCGCAGGGCCGCTTCTGTTTCCTCCCAGCCGCGCGTCTTCAGGCCGCAGTCCGGGTTGACCCACAGCTGGTCCGGCGCGATCACGGCGCTGGCCTTGCGCAGCAGGCGCACCATCTGTGCCGTGTCCGGCACCCGCGGCGAGTGGATGTCGTACACGCCGGGGCCGATCTCGTTCGGGTAGCGGAACTGGCCGAAGCCGGCCAGCAGCTCCATGTCCGAGCGGCTGGTCTCGATCGTGATCACGTCCGCATCCATGGCCGCGATCTGGGGCAGGATGTCGTTGAACTCCGCGTAGCACATGTGGGTGTGGATCTGGGTCGCGTCCGCCGCCACGGCGGCCGTCAGGCGGAACGCGCCCGTGGCCCAGTCCAGGTAATCGTGCCAGCGGGCGCGCCGCAGCGGCAAGCCTTCGCGCAGGGCCGGTTCGTCGATCTGGATCACGGCGATGCCGGCCTGTTCCAGGTCCGCCACCTCGTCGCGGATGGCCAGCGCGATCTGGCGCGCCGTGGTGGCGCGCGGCTGGTCGTCGCGCACGAACGACCACTGCAGGATGGTTACCGGCCCCGTCAGCATGCCTTTCATGGGGCGTGCCGTCAGGCCCTGGGCGTGCACGGTCCAGGCCACCGTCATGGGCCGGGGCCGGGCCACGTCGCCGTAGATCAGGGGCGGCTTGACGCAGCGCGAACCGTACGATTGCACCCAGCCATGTTGCGTGAAGGCAAAGCCGTCCAGCTGCTCGCCGAAATACTCGACCATGTCGTTGCGCTCGGCCTCGCCATGCACCAGAACGTCCAGCCCCAGCTGTTCCTGGCGGTGCACGGCTTCCGCGATATGCACCTGCATGGTGCGTTCGTAGGCGGCCGTGTCCAGCTCGCCGCGCTTGTGGCTGGCGCGGGCGGCCCGGATCGCCGCCGTCTGCGGGAAGGAACCGATGGTGGTGGTGGGGAAGGCGGGCAGACCCAGCCGTTCGCGCTGCACGGCCTGGCGTTGGGGGAAGGGCGAGGCGCGGCGGTCGGCGTCGGGCGCCAGGCTGGCCAGGCGGGCCGCCACGGCGCCGTTGTGGACGCGGGGGCTGGCGCGGCGGCTGGCCACGGCCGATCGCGCCGCCGCCAATGCCGCGCTCGTGTCGGCGCCGGCCAGGGTGGCGCGCAGCACGGCCAGTTCGGCCAGTTTTTCCGTGGCAAAGGCCAGCCAGGAGCGCACTTCCCCGTCCAGCCGCGTTTCCTGCTCCAGGCTGAACGGTACATGCAGCAGCGAGCACGAGGTGGACAGCCACAGCGGACCGGAGCGTTTTTCGCGCAGGGGGCGCAGCACGGCCAGCGCCGCATCGAGGTCGGTGCGCCACACGTTGCGGCCATCGACGATGCCGACCGACAACACCTTGTGGCCGGGCAACCAGTCGGCCACGCTGGTGAGCTCATGGGCTGCGCGCACGCCGTCCACGTGCAGGCCGGCCACGGGCAGGCGGCAGGCCAGGCTCAGGTTTTCTTCCAGCGGCGAGAAATAGGTGGCCAGCAGCAAGGGCGCGCCGGCCTGGCTCAGCTGCCAGTAGGCGGGCTCGAAAGCGTTGCGCCAGTCCGGCGGCAAGTCCAGGCCCAGGATGGGTTCGTCGATCTGGACCCAGTCCGCGCCCGCCGCTTTCAGTTGGGCCAGCAGGGCGCCGTAGACGGGCAGCAAGCGTTCCAGCAGCCCCAGGCGGTCGAACGGGGCCTGGCCTTTTTCCTTGCCCAGCCACAAAAAGGTCAGCGGCCCCAGCAGCACGGCCTTGACCGGGTGGCCCAGCGCGCGCGCTTCCGCCACTTCCGCCAGCAGGCGGCCGGCGGCCAGCGCAAACGCCGTATCGGCGGCGAATTCGGGCACCAGATAGTGGTAGTTGGTGTCAAACCATTTGGTCATTTCCAGCGCCGCGCCCTGCTGGCAGGCGTGGCCGTGGCCGCAATCGGCATGGCTGTCGTGATCCGTTGCGCCGCGCGCCATGGCGAAGTAGCGCTGCAGCGCGTCCTGTTCCGGCGTGAAGCCGAAGCGGGCCGGTTCGCAGCCCAGCAGCTGGATGTGGTTGGCCACGTGGTCGTAATAGGCGAAATCGCCCACGGTAACGCAGTCCAGTCCGGCCGCGCGCTGCAGGGCCCAGTGGCGCGCACGCAGGGTGCGGCCCGTCTGTTCCAGTGCGGCCGCCGGCAATTCGCCGCGCCAGTGGCGCTCGAGCGCCGTCTTCAGTTCGCGTGCCGCGCCGATGCGGGGAAAGCCGGGTATGTGTATTTGCAAGGTTGTCATGTTTTGTCATCCGCATTTCATAATGGTGCGATAAAGTGTGCGGCATTCTGGTCTATAATCAAAACGAAAGATTTTGTGGCTTCACATGAAAAAGTTTCATAAATAGACCATGCTCGAAATACGCCATCTCCGAACCCTCAGCGCCTTGCGCTCCGCAGGCAGCCTGGTGCGTGCCGCCCAGCTGCTCAATCTCACGCAATCGGCCCTGTCGCACCAGATCAAATTGCTGGAAGAGCGCTACGGCGGCCCCCTGTTCGAGCGCAAGTCGGTGCCGATCGGCTTCACGGCCACGGGCGCCCGCCTGCTCAAGCTGGCCGACCTGCTGTTGCCGGAAATCGAACAGGCCGAGCGCGACGTGGCCCGCCTGTCCCAGGGCGACCAGGGCCAGTTGCGCGTGGCGCTCGAATGCCACACCTGTTTCGACTGGCTGATGCCGGTGATGGATGAGTTCCGCCAGCGCTGGCCGGACGTGGAAATCGACCTGGTGTCGGGCTTTCACAGCGAGCCGGCCGAGCTGCTGCGCAGCGGCGCAGCCGACCTCGTGATCGGTTCCGACTACAGCCGCGAATTCAGCACTTTCCCCCTGTTCCGCTTCGAGATCCTGGTGGTGATGGCGCAGAAGCACCGGCTGCAGGGCGTGCGCCGGCTGGCCGCCGCCGACTTCGAGGGCGAGACCCTGATCACCTATCCCGTACCCGAGGAACGCATCGACCTGATCCGCGAAGTGCTGCGCCCGGCCGGCATCCATTTCGAGCGCCGCACGGCCGAGCTGACGGTGGCCATTTTGCAGCTGGTGGCCAGCCGCCGCGGGGTGGCCGCGCTGCCCAACTGGGCCATCAAGAATTACGTCGATTACGACTATGTGATCGCCAAGCCGGTGGGCGAGCTGGGCTTGTGGAGCGACCTGTTCGTGTCCGTGCCCGAGGCGCTCAAGCAGAAAGCGTATGTGCTCGACTTCGTCAATGTGATACGGGAGCAGTGTGCCGCCAGCCTGGATGGTATCAAATTATTATCGTGACAAATTTGCACCGCATCTGCAGAATGAACAAGTAGCTTTGATACAGATCAAGGCCGGCAAGGGCTGGTCGCCTACGATGTGAGGTTGGGTTCACTTTGCACGCAAAGGGTCAGCATGTTCGATATCGCACAACAAAGTTCACGGGCCGGCAACGCGCTGCTGGCAGTCCAGCTGGCGGCCCTGCGGGCCTGCATGGAAGCATGGCTGGACGGCGGCATGCTGTGCGCCGAGCGCCACGCGGACGCCTACCGCATGACCCTCGCCACTGGCACGGTTGCTGCTAGAGAGTTTATGTGGGCGCCCGTTGATTCCATGCGTTAGAAACGGGCGCCGCCTGGCGGAGCGGCGGCGTATGATCGGACTGCCGGGCTTGTCGATATGGCATGCACACAGGCTAACAACGAATTTTGTAATTGAGCAACCAGTTGCTTGATGGAGTCTTGATGTTTGTGGCATAACTAAGCCGGTTCCGACCGGCGCATTGGAGAAACACATGGAAGATGTAGTGATCGTGGCCGCAGGCCGCACCGCAGTCGGCAAATTTGGTGGCAGTCTGGCAAAAATCCCCGCCTCGGAGCTGGGCGCGCACGTGATCAAGGGCTTGCTGGCCAAGACCGGCATTGCGCCAGAACTGATCAGCGAAGCCATCCTGGGACAAGTGTTGACGGCCGCCGTGGGCCAGAACCCGGCGCGCCAGGCCGTGATCAAGGCCGGCCTGCCCAACAGCATTCCCGCCTACACCATCAACAAGGTGTGCGGCAGCGGCCTGAAGGCCACCCACCTGGCGGCCCAGGCCATCAAGTGCGGCGACGCCGGCATCATCATCGCCGGCGGCCAGGAGAACATGAGCGCCGCCCCGCACGCCATGAACGGTTCGCGCGACGGCTTCCGCATGGGTGACTTCAAGATGGTCGACACCATGATCGTGGACGGCCTGTGGGACGTCTACAACCAGTACCACATGGGCATCACGGCCGAGAACGTGGCCAAGAAATACGAGATTTCCCGCACCGAGCAGGACGAGTTCGCGCTGCAGTCGCAGCTGAAGGCGGAAGCGGCGCAAAAGGCCGGCAAGTTCAAGGATGAAATCCTGCCGCTGGAAATCGCCCAGAAGAAGGCCACCGTGGTGTTCGACAGCGATGAATACGTCAAGCCCGGTTCCACCATCGAATCGCTGCAAAGCCTGCGTCCGGCCTTCGCCAAGGATGGCACGGTCACGGCCGGCAACGCCTCCGGCATCAACGACGGCGCCGCCGCCGTCATCATGATGTCGGCCTCGCAGGCCAAGGCCCTGGGCCTGACCCCGCTGGCGCGCGTGAAAGCCTACGCCTCGTCGGGCATCGACCCGGCCGTGATGGGCATGGGTCCCGTGTCGGCTGCCCGCCTGTGCCTGAAAAAGGCCGGCTGGACCCCGCAGGACCTGGACCTGATGGAAATTAACGAAGCCTTCGCGGCCCAGGCCATCGCCGTCAACAAGGAGATGGGCTGGGACACCAGCAAGATCAACGTCAATGGCGGCGCGATCGCCATCGGCCACCCGATCGGCGCCTCCGGCGCCCGCATCCTGGTCACGCTGCTGCACGAAATGGTGCGGCGCGACGCCAAGAAAGGCCTGGCCTCGCTGTGCATCGGCGGCGGCATGGGCGTGGCGCTGGCGGTCGAGCGCGAGTAAGCGGCCCGCGCAGGCGGGGAACGATTTTATTGTAGTTGTTGAAAACGAGGGGACGAAAAATGGCAAGAGTTGCATTGGTAACCGGCGGCATGGGCGGTCTGGGCGAAGCAGTTTGTTTCAAACTGGCGGCACTGGGCTACACCGTAGTGACAACGTATTCCCCTGGCAATACCAAAGTCAATGACTGGCTGGCCACCACCCGTGACCAGGGTTTCAACTTCAAGGCGTATCCATGCGACGTGGCCGATTACGATTCGGCGGCAGCGTGCGTGGCAGCGATCACCAAGGATATCGGTCCGGTGGATGTGCTGGTCAACAACGCGGGCATCACGCGCGACATGACGTTCAAGAAGATGGACAAGACCAACTGGGACGCCGTCATGGCCACCAACCTGGACTCCGTGTTCAACATGACCAAGCCGGTGTGTGACGGCATGGTGGAGCGCGGCTGGGGACGCATCATCAACATCTCGTCCGTCAATGGTCAGAAGGGCGCGTTCGGCCAGACCAACTACGCGGCGGCCAAGGCCGGCATGCACGGCTTCACCAAGTCGCTGGCGCTGGAAGTGGCGCGCAAGGGCGTGACGGTCAACACCATCTCGCCGGGCTACATCGGCACCAAGATGGTGATGGAGATCCCGCAGGAAGTGCTCGACACCAAGATCATCCCGCAAATTCCGATGGCGCGCCTGGGCAAGCCGGAAGAAGTGGCGGGCCTGGTGGCCTACCTGTCGTCGGACGAAGCGGCCTTCGTCACTGGCGCCAACATCGCCATCAACGGCGGCCAGCACATGTCCTGATCGCATTCGTCTGCGAGCCAAAAGCGCTGCCTTCGGGCAGCGTTTTTTTTTCGCCCAAGCCTACAAAAAACGGGGACGTAACACGGTTTTCCGGAAAATGGGGACGTACCCCTTTTCGTAAATGGGGTACGTCCCCATTTTTCTCCCCCATTCTTCGTGCGCCGCATCCGGGGCTTTTTTGCTGGAGTGACCTGCTCAAGTACAATGCGCGTATCACCTGTCCAGCACACGCAAAGGATGCGCCATGCCCGATTCCTCGCCCCTGTTCCCTCCCGTTACGCCGCGCCGTCATGGCATGCTGGCGGTCGATGACTTGCATACGATTTATTGGGAGGAAGTGGGCAATCCGGATGGCATGCCGGTGCTGTTCCTGCACGGCGGCCCCGGCGCCGGCCTGTCGCCCCAGCACCGCCGCTTTTTCGATCCCGACCACTATCGTGTGATCCTGTTCGACCAGCGCGGCGCCGGCAAGTCCACCCCGCTGGGCGAGTGCCGCGCCAACACCACCCAGCTGCTGGTGGAGGACATCGAACGCCTGCGCGAACTGTTCGGCATCAGCCAGTGGCTGGTGTTCGGTGGTTCGTGGGGCTCGACGCTGGCGCTGGCTTACGGCCAGGCCCACCCGGAACGCTGCCTGGGCTTCGTCCTGCGCGGCATCTTCCTGTGCACCCAGGCCGAGATCGACTGGTTCATCCACGGCGTGCAGTGGTTCTATCCCGAGTTGTACGAGGAATTCATCGCCCCCATTCCGCTGGCCGAGCGCGGCAACCTGCTGCAGGCCTACGTGGAGCGCATCATGAGCGCCGACCCGGCCGTCTACTGGCCGGCCGTGCGTGCATGGAGCCGCTTCGAGGGCCGCCGCGTGTTCCTGCTGCCGCAGCCGGACGAGGCGTCGTCGGACGCGCTGGACCTGGGCGTGGGCCGGCTCGAATCGCACTACATGGCCAACCTGGGCTTCTTCACGGACGACCAGCTGATCCGCGACATGGGCCGCATCGCCCACCTGCCAGCCGTGATCGTGCAGGGGCGCTACGACGTGATCTGCCCGCCGCTGTCGGCCCACCGCCTGCACCGGGCCTGGCCCGGCGCCGTGCTGCAGATGATACCGGACGCCGGCCACGGCGCGCTGGAGCAGGGCATCGCCCGCGCCCTGGTGGCGGCCACGGAACAGTTCCGCCGCCACGGCCGTTTCGGCTAGACCGCGGCCAGGAACGCACGCATGGCCGGCCGCGCCGGAACGCGCACGCGGGCAATCGGCCGGGCGCCGCCGCGGGCTGCTACACTACGGCCTGCGCGACCAACAGTATCGAGGAAACATCATCGCACTCATGAACATACAGATCGGCGACGTCGGCCACATCATCCAGTTGTCCATCGCCCCGGTCTTCCTGCTGGCGGGCGTGGGCACCACCCTGATGGTGCTGATTAACCGCCTGGCCCGCATCATCGACCGTTCGCGGGTGCTGGAGGACAGGCTGGACATCGGTTACAGCGACGCCTATCTCAACGAACTGGACACGCTGTACCGGCGCGCGCACCTGATCAACGTGTCGATCACGCTGGCCACCTCGTGCGCGCTGCTGATCTGCCTGGTAATCGCCATGCTGTTCCTGGGCGATGTCACCAACCTGCCGCTCGACAAATACATCGCCGGCATGTTCGTGGCGGCCATGGCTTGCCTGATCGGCAGTTTTGTCTCGTTCCTGCGCGAGATCTTTATCGCGTCGGCGGCCATGCGTTCCCACCGCCACGTGCGCCAGCCGGTAAAATAGCAAGCTTGTAGTCTGGTGGCTGTTGCCACCCCATCTGACCGAACCGAATACCATCATGCACGATTACCAACGCCCCCCCACCCTGCACCGCTACGGCGTGCGCGAAGACCTGGAACTGGCACTGACCCAGGGGCAGTTCGTGCTGCGCCCGGCGTCAAACTGCCTGACGCTGAGCTTTTCCCAGGTATGGGACCGCAAGCTGTTCGACCTGTTCAACGCCGACTGCTGCCTGATCATCCACAACACGGAAGAATTCGGCGAGCGCCTGCACCGCGCCGTGCAGCGTACCCTGCCCAGCTGGGCGGGCATCGACGGCGCCGTCGAATACGGCACCCGCGCCGCGCTGGGCGCGGCCTTCACCAAGACGGCCCAGGAGGCCGACGAACATGAGTGGCAGTTCGCGTGGCGCGCCATGCAAAGCAAGCTCAGTCTCAATCCCGTGCTGATCAAGATCGGCAGCCTGGAGAATTTCGCCGAGCTGCGCGACCGCGACACCTACCTGGCCTGACACAGGGCGTGGCGACCGGCCACCGCCGCAACACGCCACGGCTACACGCCACGGCCAGACCCGACAGCAACAGGTGGCGGCAGCACGCCGCCGCTGGATGGCGCCGCGCACCGGCGCCGCCCTGCAACACGCGGGCGCGCGCTGGCTGGCTACTCGCGCTTGCTGTCCAGCCGTGTGAGCACGGCCGCCATCATGCGTTCGATATCGTGGCGGATGATCTTGGCGCCGAGGATGCCCGGCACGTAGAAGTTGGGCACCAGGCGACCGCTGTAAATCACCTTGGTGCCGCCCGTCTCGGGCACCGGCACCAGTTCCCAGTGCGATTCATAGTGCTTCATGTCGCCCGAGATGAGGGCGATGTCGATCGACGTCATCGGCTGCTCGGTGGCGCGCACGATCAGGTGGATGGACTTGGACATGAACAGGAAGCGGGCCGTGCCGAACTGTTCGATGATGACTTCATTGCCATTGCGCGCCAACACCTTGCATGACTCCATGTCCGGCACGAACTCATTCATCCGTTCGTAGTTGGTCAGGATGCGCCACACCGTGGCCGGCGCCGCCTGCACCGTGCCGGCCGCGTTGACCTCGAACATATGCAGCGCATCGAGTTCCACCCGGTTCACCGACACTTCCAGCTTGGGCAATTCAAGCCTCGGTGTTTGCGCCATGGCGGGGGCGGCCACACCGATCATCAGGAACAGAAGGAATCGCATCATCTTTCCAGCGTAAGGGAAAGGGTGGCAGAATACAAGAGTGGTACGTTCTGGTTACAAATTGGCCGCGGCGCCGGCCGCCGCGGGCTGCGCCGTTTAGAACCACGGGTCTAGAGAATTCGGCTTTAATGCCGGCATCGCATGTCAACCACTCCAATAACGATAATGACTACTCCAAGCTACCCACACCTGCTGGCCCCTCTCGACCTCGGCTTCACCACGCTGCGCAACCGCGTGATCATGGGTTCCATGCACACGGGACTGGAAGACCGCTTCTACAATTACGGCAAGCTGGCCGCGTTCTACCGCGAGCGGGCGCGCGGCGGCGTGGGCCTGATTGTCACGGGTGGCATCTCGCCCAACCGGGCCGGCTGGCTGCTGCCGTTCGGCGGCACGCTCAACTTCAAGGCCGACGTGTTCAACCACCGCCGCCTGACGGCCGCCGTGCACGAGGAGGGCGGCAAGATCCTGATGCAGATCCTGCACGCGGGCCGCTATGGCTACCAGCCGTTCGTGGTGTCGGCCTCGGAGCAGAAGTCGCCGATCTCGCCCTTCAAGCCGCGCGCGCTGACCGAGGCCGGGATCGAATCGACCATCCGCGACTACGCCCGATGCGCCCGGCTGGCCAAAGACGCGGGCTACGACGGCATCGAGGTGATGGGCAGCGAAGGTTATCTGATCAACCAGTTCCTGTGCGCGCGCACCAACCTGCGCACCGACCGCTGGGGCGGCAGCATCGAGAACCGCATGCGCCTGCCGGTGGAAATCGTCAAGCGCATCCGCGCCGAAGTGGGCAACGACTTCATCATCATGTACCGCCACTCGCTGCTCGACCTGGTCGATGGCGGCAACACCTGGGACGACGTGGTGGCGGTGGCCAAGGCGCTGCAGCACGCCGGCGTGACTATCATGAACACCGGCTTCGGCTGGCATGAGGCGCGCGTGCCCACCATCGTCACCTCGGTGCCGCGCGCCGCGTTCGCCGGCGTGGCCGGCCGCCTGCGGCGCGAGCTGACCATTCCCGTGGTGGCGTCGAACCGCATCAATATGCCGCAGGAGGCGGAAGGCATACTGCTGCGCGGCGAGGCCGACCTGATATCGATGGCCCGTCCGTTCCTGGCCGACCCGCAGTTCGTGGTCAAGGCGGCGGAAGGGCGCAGCGACGAGATCAACACCTGCATCGGCTGCAACCAGGCTTGCCTGGACCATACCTTCTCCAACCAGCGCGCCAGCTGCCTGGTCAATCCGCGCGCCTGCCACGAGACGGAGCTGGTGTACGCCAAGGCCGCCATCAAACGCAAGGTGGCCGTGGTGGGCGCCGGCCCGGCCGGTCTGTCGGCCGCCACCGTGGCGGCCGAATGCGGCCACGACGTGACCCTGTTCGACTCCAATCCCGGCATCGGCGGCCAGTTCCGCATCGCCATGCAGATTCCGGGCAAGGAGGAGTTTGCAGAAACGGTGCGCTACTTCGGGCGCAAGATCGAACTGACCGGCGTCAAGCTGCAGCTGGGCCAGCGCGTCACGCGCGAGCAGCTGCTGGCCGGCGGCTACGACGACGTGGTGGTGGCCACCGGCATCAAGGTGCGCCGGCCGCCGATCGCCGGTATCGAACATGCCAAGGTGCTGTCGTATGTGGACGTATTGCAGAACAAGGCGCCGGTGGGCAAGCGGGTGGCCATCATCGGCGCCGGTGGCATCGGCTTCGACATCAGCGAATACCTGCTGCACGACCCGCGCTACGCGCTGCCGCTGGCGCTGGACGTATGGGCGCGCGAGTGGGGCGTGGACCTGAAGGGCGATACCTCCGGCGGCCTGGTGCCGGCGGCGGCGCCGGAGCCGGTGCGCCAGCTCTATCTGCTGCAGCGCAAGACCTCCAAGCTGGGCGCGGGCCTGGGCAAGACGTCGGGCTGGGTGCACCGCGCCGCGCTGGCGCGTGCCGGCGTGGTGATGATCGCCGGCGTGCAGTACGACCGCATCGACGACCACGGCCTGCACATCACGGTGGGCGGCGAACAGCGCCTGCTGGCGGTGGATAACGTGGTGGTGTGCGCCGGCCAGGACAGCCTGACGGAACTGATGCCGAGCGAGCAGGAGGCCAAGAGCGGCCCGCGCTTCCACAAGATCGGCGGCGCCGCGCTGGCGGCGGAACTGGACGCCAAGCGCGCCATCAAGGAAGGCGCGGAACTGGCTGTGCGGCTGTAACTATGTGCTGTACCGTCAGCGCGGCCGCAGCTCCCTGCTGTGCCAGACGCGAACGATCAGGATGTCGCCGGTTTCCAGGATGAGATAGCGCAGGATATATGCGCGCCGGCCGAATTTGGCCGGCCATTCCCTGAATTCGGCGTAGGGTGAACCCAGCTGCGGATTCTTCAGCAACTGATTGGCGGCGTTGCGAATCGCGTTGACGCCGCGCCGGGCAGCTGAAGGATTGCTTGGTGCAAGGAAGTCGTACAGCCGCCCCACGTCGGCCAGCGCATCTGGATGCCAGGTCAGCGCGGACATGTGCTCCGCTTGCCGGCTGCCAGCTCGGCAAGCCAGGCGTCGGCACGCTCATGGGACACGGCCGGTTCGCCATCACGAAACGACTGAACGCGCGTACGGTCGCGTTCCAGAAGCAGGGCCTCCGCGCATACGCTTGCCAGGTAGTCGTCGACGGACTGGCCATGACGGCCGGCGGCGGAGATTACCGCTGCCTCCAGTTCCGCCGATAGCTGGACGGTGATCATGTACGCTCCCTCTTTACAGCTTGCGCACCACCACGCAACCGATCGAGTAACCGGCGCCGAACGAGCAGATCACGCCCAGCTGGCCGGCGGCCAGGTCGTCCGAGTGCTTGTGGAAGGCGATGATGGAACCGGCCGACGAGGTATTGGCGTAGGTGTCCAGGATCACGGGCGCTTCGCCCGCTTCGGCGTCGCGGCCCAGCACCATGCGGCTGATCAGCAGGTTCATGTTCAGGTTGGCCTGGTGCAGCCAGTAGCGGCTCACCTGCGGCACTTCCAGCCCGGCGCCGGCGATGGTGGTCTTGATCATCTCGGCCGCCATCGGGCACACGTCCTTGAATACCTTGCGGCCCTGCTGGCGGAACAGCTTGTCCGGCGCGCCGATGCCCGATTCGTCGAAGCGGTTCAGGAAGCCGAAGTTGTTGCGGATGTTGTTGGAGAAGGCCGTCTTGAGCTGGGTCTCGACGATTTCAAAGCGGTGCGGGCCCTGGGCCGTGGCCGCGTCTTCGATCACCATCGCCGTGCAGGCGTCGCCGAAGATGAAGTGGCTGTCGCGGTCGCGCCAGTTCAGGTGGCCGCTGGTGATTTCCGGATTGAGCACCAGCACGGCGCGCGCCTGGCCGCTCTTGATGGCCGCCACCGCGGTCTGGATGCCGAAGGTGGCCGAGGAGCAGGCCACGTTCATGTCGAAGCCGTAGCCGTCGATGCCCAGCGCCGACTGCACTTCCACCGCCATGGCCGGATAGGCGCGCTGCATGTTGCTGCAGGCGACCAGCACCATGTCGATGTCGGCCGGGCTGCGGCCGGCGCGGTCCAGCGCCTGGCGCGCGGCGGCCACGCAGATTTCGGCCTGCAGCGACAGTTCGTCGTCGGCCCGCTCGGGGATGCGCGACACCATGCGCGCGGGATCGAGGATGCCGCTTTTTTCCATCACGAAGCGCGACTTGATGCCGGACGCTTTCTCGATGAAGCCGACGCTGGACAGTTCCAGCGCCGTCACGCTGCCGTCCGCGATGGCGGCCGCGTTGTCGGCGTTGAATTGTTCGGCGTAGGCGTTGAAGCTGGCGACCAGCTCTTCGTTCGAGATCGATTGCGCTGGCGTAAAGAGGCCGGTACCGCTGATGACGGCTTGTTTCATGGTTAAGCTTTCAAATATGATAATGGGCTGGCGCCGCTAGTGAGCAAATTTTACACAATGGCGGGGCCCATCATCGGATTTTCTGAACGGTCGGTTGTTTTTTTATTGACCACGCCCATGGAACGGGGCGGATCAACGTGCCGGCGGCGCCTCTGAGACGCCGCCGGTGTTGCCTGGCCGCCTGCGTGGCCTGCGCTGAGGCCTGGGTCCGTGCCAGCATTGCTGCCGGTGGCGCGGGCCGGCTTGCCCCCTATTTCTTGTCGAGCGCCTTCTTGGCGGCGGGGCCTGCCACCTGCACCAGCTTGGCATCGTTCTTGGCCAGCTGCACCGGCAAGCCTTTCAAGTGGTTCAGCGCCTGGGCCAGCTGGAAGTCGTCGCTGCTGCCGTATTCGAGCGGCTTGCGCTGCTTTTCCATGGCCATCACGCGCAGCTGCTCTTCCAGCTCGTCGCGGTTGGACTTGGCGCCTTCCTGGTCGCGGTCGTTGGCCAGGTGCTTGTCGAGGTCGGCCTCGCGCGTGCGCAGGCTGTTCAGGCCGTCGCCATCCGCGTTCTCGTCGACCAGCAGGTCGGGCGCGATGCCCTTGGCCTGGATCGAGCGGCCGTTGGGCGTGTAGTAGCGGGCCGTGGTCAGCTTGACGGCCGTGTCGGACGTCAGCTGGCGGATGGTCTGCACCGAACCCTTGCCGAAAGTCTGGCTGCCGATGATGGCGGCGCGCTTGTAGTCCTGCAGGGCGCCGGCCACGATTTCCGAGGCCGAGGCCGAACCCGTGTTGACCAGCACCGCCATCGGCACCTTCTTGATGGCGTCGGGCAGCTTGGCCAGCGCGTCGCTGTCGCTGCGCAGGGCATAGTATTCGGGCCGGCCGTAGAAGATCTGCTTGGAGTCGGGCAGCTGGCCGTTGGTGGAGACGATGGCCGAGTCGCGCGGCAGGAAGGCGGCCGCCACGCCGATGGCGCCTTGCAGCACGCCGCCCGGGTCGTTGCGCAGGTCCAGCACCAGGCCCTTGATGTTGGGGTCCTGCTTGTACAGGTCGACGATCTTGGCGGCCAGGTCGTCGACCGTCGGTTCCTGGAACTGGGCCACGCGCAGCCAGGCGTAGCCCGGCTCGATCAGCTTGCCCTTGACGCTCTTCTGGTGGATTTCCTCGCGGGCGATGGAAAACACCAGCGGCTCCGTCTCACCCTTGCGCAAAATGGTCAGGCTGACCTTGGTGTGCGGCTCGCCGCGCATCTTCTTGACGGAGTCGTCCAGGCTCATGCCCTTGACGGGCGTGCTGTCGAGCCGCGTGATCAGGTCGCCCGCCTTGATGCCGGCCCGGTAGGCCGGCGAATCCTCGATGGGGGAGACGATCTTGATGTAGCCGTCCTCGCTCTGGCCGATCTCGATGCCCAGGCCCACGAACTTGCCTTGCGAGCCTTCGCGCAGTTCGGCATAGGCTTTCTTGTCCAGGTAGGCGGAGTGGGGGTCGAGCGAGGCGACCATGCCGGCGATGGCTTCGGTCAGCAGTTTCTTGTCCTCGACCGGTTCCACATAATCCGACTTGATGAGGCCGAACACGTCGGCCAGCTGGCGTAACTCTTCCAGCGGCAGGGCCGGCTCGACGGGCTTTTGCGCCATCGCGGAGAACTGCAGCGAAACGGCAATGCCGGCGATGACACCCAGGCCAACCAGCCCGGTATTCTTGAGTTTCTTGCCCATGTTTCACCTGTCGAATCTATCCACTCGGCGTTGCGGCTGCGCGGTCGGCGCCAGCGTAACGCTACGATTCAGTATAAACCTGATTTCTGGCAAACGTAGTATCCAATGCGTAATGATTTACACGTTTTTTCGCGCTGGCCCACCCGTCCACCTTAGCAGCGTGCAGGACTGTAAATATTGCGCCAGGCCGGGGTTAGCTCACGCTGTGTAACGCTTGCCTTGACGACGGTAAGCAATTGTAAGAATCCCTGCCGGGACGGCACCGGCGGCCTACACTGGCCTTGTATTTCTCTCTACCCTGAAGTGGTTCTTTGCCTGCGCTCAAGCCGCAGGCTTTTTTTTATCCCGGGAGTCTTCATGCCGTTCAATTCGCTACCTTTCCGCGTCCGTCACCTGGGCGCGGCCTTGCTGCTCAGTGCGGCCACCTTGCCCGCGCTGGCCGTGCCCGTGATGGAGCTGCGGGCCGAAGATTTGCTGCCGATGGCGTCCGACCTGAAGACCTCGCTGAACCTGAACGCCAACCAGCAAACCCTGTGGCAGCAGACGGAAGGCAAGACGCGCACCTTGCTGCGCGAACGCCAGGCCCGGCGCGAACGGCTGCAGGCGGCCAGCAAGACAGGCCTGGATGCGGCCGGCGTCGAACTGCGCGACCTGGCAGGCGCCATGGATGCGGAAACGGCCACCACGGCGGCCGAGGAAAAGCAGCTGCGCGAATGGTGGCTGACCGTCAACGATGCGCTGAGCGAGTCCCAGCGCCGCGTGGTGGCCAACCAGCTGGCCGAGCAGTTGCTGCGCATGCCCGATAACGGCGGCCGGGCCGGTGCGGCGCCGCGCCCGCGGGAGGAGGGGGGCGACCACAGCCGCGGCGGCCATCACAAGCAGGGCGGGGCCGGCATGGGGATGCCGGGCGGCTGACGGGGCATGTAGAGGGTGTGTATCGTAAAGTAAAAAACAACTGCGGGCGGCCATCGCGGGGGGAGCGAGGCGCTAGAATGCGGGCGCGGATTGCCGTCCGCAACGACACCACCCGATTCCTTATGCGCAAACTGTTTCCCTACGCCTGCCTGGCCCTGCTGGGCGCCCTGACCGATCCGGCGGTCCAGGCCCAGACCCAGACTGCACCCGGCCAGCCGGCCGATACCAGCGTCGGCGGCACCCAGCCTGGCGCCACTGCCAGCAGCGCCACCGCCGCCCAGCCCACCGCAGCAACCGACGGCCACCCGATCCAGCAAGTGACCGTCAGCGGCGGGCGCGCCAGCGACATGGACGAGCGCCGCCACGCCACGGCCGGCAAGCAAGTCTATGGCCGCGAGGAACTGGACCGCAACGGCGACACCAGTCTGGCCGACGTGCTCAAGCGCCTGCCCGGCGTCACCATCGGCGGCCGTCCCGGCCGTGGCGGCGACATCCGCATGCGCGGCCTGGGCAGCGGCTACACGCAAGTCCTCGTCAACGGCGAGCGGCCGCCGGCCGGTTTTTCCATGGACAGCCTGTCGCCGGAGCAGGTGGAGCGGGTGGAAATCATGCGCGGCCCGGTGGCCGAGCACAGCACGCGCGCCATCGCCGGCACCATCAACATCGTGCTGCGCGACGGTTACCAGCTCAAGGACAAGCAGCTCAAGCTGACCGACACGGTGGAGCAGGGCCGGCACGCGCCCAACGTTGCGCTGACGGTGCCGGGCAAGGCCGGCAACCTGACCTATTTGCTGACCGGCTCCGTCTTCGAGAACCGCCAGCACGACCACAACACCATCGCCTACCATGACACGGATGCGGCCGGCGACCTGCTCAAGGACCAGCTGGAAGCGGACCAGAGCAGCCGCAAGGCGCGCGGGGTGCATCTCACGCCCCGTCTGTCCTACAAGTTCGAGGGCGGCGACACGCTGAACTTCCAGCCCTTCCTGATGAGCGTGCGCAGCGACACGACGGCCTCCAGCGTGCTGGACCAGAGCATCGGCCAGCTGTCGCCCGAGTACAGCACGGCCGCCACCCGCAGCCATGCCGACACGACCTTCCTGCGCGGCTTCGGCAACTGGGTGCACAAGCTGGGCGGCGCGGCCAAGCTCGATGTGAAGTTCGGCTTTGGCGCCGGCCACAGCAGCAGCGACGCGCTGCGCCTGCAGTACGACGCCAGCGGCCAGGAATCGAACCGTTTTACCGACAGCGACAGCACGCGCGACCGCAGCGTCAGCAGCGGCGGCAAGTACAGCACGCCGCTGGGCAAGGACCACACGCTGGCCGCCGGCTGGGATGTCGAAGCGAGCCACCGCGAGCAGACCAAGACTTCGCTGGACCGTAACGGCGTGGCCCAGTTCGACGATTCCGGCGACAACCTCAGCGCCGACACGCGCCGCTACGCCGTGTTCGCGCAGGACGAATGGGACATCACGCCGCAATGGTCGGCCTATGCCGGCCTGCGCTGGGAGGGCATCACCACCACCAGCAGCCGCGCCGGCGGCGAGGTGCGCAACACCAGCAGCGTGCTGAGCCCGCTGCTGCACGGCGTATGGCGCATCCCCGGCCACGCGCGCGACCAGCTGCGCGCCAGCCTGACCAGGAGCTACAAGGCGGCCAACGTGCAGGATCTGATCGCCTTGCCCTACCTGGCCCACCCGAACAACGCCACCCATCCCGACCGCGTGGGTAATCCCGACCTGAAGCCGGAACTGGCCACGGGTGTGGACCTGGCCTACGAGCACTACCTGGGCCGCAGCGGCATCGTCAGCGTCAGCGGTTTCGTGCGCGACATCGACAACCTGATCCGCCGCACCCTGACCAGCTACGACACGGCGCAAGGCCCGCATTACGTGTCCACCCCGTCCAACGTGGGCCACGCCCGCACCAGCGGCATCGAGCTGGAGGCCAAGTTCCAGCTGGTGGAACTGTTCGAGGATGCGCCGGCCGTCGACCTGCGCTCCAACTACAGCCGCTTCTGGTCCAGCGTGGACGGCATCCCCGGCCCCAACAACCGGCTCGACCAGCAAGCCAAACAGACGGCCAATGTGGGCCTGGATTACCACCTGAGGCAGTGGCCGCTGACGGTGGGCGGCAGTCTCAACTGGACTCCGGCCACGGTGATCCAGACCAGCCTCACCCAGGTGGTGGAAAACGGCCGCAAGCGCGCCTTCGACGCCTACGCCCTGTGGAAGTTCGACAGCCGCAAGCAGCTGCGCATTTCGGCCAGCAACCTGGCGCCGCTCGACAGCGTGGGCCGCAACGTCGTCACGGCGCGCGGGGTGGCGTCTGCGGCCGATACGGACTACCAGACTTATACGGCCTGGAGCGTGAAGTTCGAAACGAAGTTCTGACGGCCTGGGCGGCCAGCAGCGGCGGGCGGGCACGGCACGCGAGGATTCCCGTGCCATGGCCGCCCCGCCGTGCTACATTTCCGGGTTCCGGCTTATCCGCCGGACGGCCCAGAGCGGCCGTATTTGCTACCATGCCCTACAAGGACTTTTCGTGAACCGATATCTGCTGAGCACCCTGACCATGAGCCTGCTGACCGCCGTTGCCGGCGCCGCCGAACCGGCCGCCACCACTCCCCGCTCGGGCATCGATGTGCAATACATCGACAGCGCCGTGCGGCCCCAGGATGATTTCTTCCGCTACCTCAACGGCAAGTGGCTGCAGACGACGGAAATTCCCGCCGACAAGGCGAGCTGGGGTTCCTTCATCCAGCTGCGCGAAGCGACGCTGCCCCAGCTGCGCACCCTGATCGAAGCGGCCCAGCAGGCCCAGCAGGACAAGAGCGCCCGCAAGCCCGGTTCCGAAGCCCAGAAGATCGCCGACCTGTACGCCAGCTACATGGACGAGCACAAGCTCGACGCGCTGGGCATCAAGCCCCTGGCGGGCGAACTGAACCGTATCCGCGCCATCAAGGACAAGAAGGCGCTGCCGGCCCTGATCGCCCACCTGGACGAGATCGGCGTACCGACGCCCTACGGCATCTACGTGGGCCAGGATGCGCGCGAATCGACCAAGTACGCCGTCAACGTTGTGCAAAGCGGCCTGGGCCTGCCGGACCGCGACTACTACCTGAAAAAGGATGACGCCAAGCTGGCCGCCGTGCTGGTCCAGTACGAAGCCCACGTGGCCAGGACGCTGGCGCTGGCCGGCATCAAGGACAGCACCGCCGCCGCCCACGCCATCGTGGCGCTGGAAACGGCGCTGGCCCAGGTGCAGTGGACCAAGGTCGAGAACCGCGACCCCGTCAAGCGCTACAACAAGGTGCAGATCGACAAGCTGGCCGAGCTGGCCCCCGCCTACGACTGGAAGCACGCGCTGGCTGCTGCCGGCGTGGCCAGCAAGGTCGATTACGTGATCGTCAACCAGCCCAGCTACCTGAGCGGTTTCAACGCGGTGCTGGAACAGACCGACCTGGCCACCTGGAAATCGTATTTCGAGTGGCAGCTGCTGCGCAGCCAGTCACCCTACCTGTCCAAGCCGTTCGCTGACGCCAGCTTTGCCTTCTACGGCACCGTGCTGACGGGCGTGACGGAACAGCCGCCGCGCTGGAAGCGGGGCGTGGGCGCCGTCGAAGGCGCGCTGGGCGAAGCGCTGGGCAAGCTGTACGTGGCCCAGTACTTCCCGCCCGAGCGCAAGGCGCGCATGGAGCAGCTGGTGGCCAACCTGCTGGCCTCGTACAAGTCCAGCATCGATACGCTGGAGTGGATGGGGCCGGCCACCAGGGAGCAGGCCCAGGCCAAGTTGGCCAAGTTCACGCCCAAGATCGGCTATCCGTCCAAGTGGCGCGACTACAGTTCGCTGGCCATTGTGCCCGGCGACCTGTCGGGCAACATGATGCGGGCCAACGTGTACGCCTCCCAGCGCATGATCAACAAGCTGGGCAAGCCTATCGACCGCGCCGAGTGGGGCATGACGCCGCAGACCATCAACGCCTATTACAGCTCGACGATGAACGAGATCGTGTTCCCGGCCGCCATCCTGCAGCCGCCGTTCTTCGATGCGGGCGCCGACGATGCCGTCAACTATGGCGCCATCGGCGCCGTGATCGGCCACGAAATCAGCCATGGTTTCGACGACAAGGGCAGCCAGTCGGACGGCGACGGCAACCTGCGCGACTGGTGGACCCAGGAAGACCGCGCCAACTTCAAGGCCCGCACGGACGTGCTGGTGCGGCAGTACGGCAGCTACAGCCCGCTGCCCGGCTACCACGTGAATGGCGACCTGACGCTGGGCGAGAACATCGCCGACAATTCCGGCCTGGCCATCGCCTACAAGGCCTACAAGCTGTCGCTGGGCGGCCAGCCGGCGCCCGTGATCGACGGCCTGACGGGCGACCAGCGCTTCTACATGGGTTTTGCCCAGGTGTGGCGCAGCAAGATGCGCGAACCGCAGCAGATCGTGCAGATCAAGACCGACCCGCACTCGCCGGGCCAGTTCCGCGCCAACGGCACCATGGTCAACCAGCCCGGTTTCTATGAAGCGTTCGGCGTCAAGCCGGGCGACCGCATGTACCTGGCGCCCGAGCAGCGTGTGATCATTTGGTAAAGCGCATTTGGTGCCGCGCATCTGGCAAGCGCGCCATGCGGTAGCAAAAAAAAGACCATGCCGGAGCGATCTGGCGTGGTCTTTTTGTTACTAATATCATGATGACATGATACAGTCCCGTCGCTGGTACACAACAATAGTGCAATGTGACCAAAACCTGGGAGAGAGACTTTGAAAGCTCATTTATTAAGCGCACTGACCTTGGCGCTGCTGGCCGGCGCCACGGGCGCCCATGCCGAGGATGGCGCCGCGCCGGCGCGGCAGGCAACGGCCGCCATCCGCGCCTCCGGCATTGCCGTCGCCAACATGGATACGTCGGTACGGGCGCAGGATGATTTCTTCGGCAATCTGAACGGCAAATGGCTGGCCAACACGGCCATCCCGGCCGACAAGGCCAGCTGGGGCGCGTTCGAGAAACTGGACGACGACACCAAGCCGCAGCTGCGCGCCATCATCGAAGCGGCCGCCGCCGACCCGAACCGGACGGCCGGCTCGGACGCCCAGCGCATCGGCGACTTCTACGCCAGCTACATGGACGAGGCCAGGCTGGACCAGCTGGGCCTGACCCCGCTGCGCGGCGAACTGGACCGCGTGGCCGCCCTGCGCGGCAAGCAGGACATGCCCGCCCTGATCGCCCGCTTCAACCGGCTCGGCTTCACGGCGCCGTACGGCTATGGCATCCACCAGGACAACAAGGATTCGACCCGCTACGTGGCCGACCTGTACCAGGACGGCCTGGGCCTGCCCGACCGCGATTACTACCTGAAGCCGCACGACGCCAAGCTGGCCGCCACCCTGGCCAAGTACCGGCAGCACGTGGCCCGCATGCTGGCGCTGGCCGGCCAAACCGAGGCGGCCGCGGAGGCGGATGCGCGCGCCATCGTGGCGCTGGAAACGGCGATGGCGAAGATCCAGTGGACCAAGGTCGAGCTGCGCGACCCCGTCAAGGCCTACAACAAGGTGGCGCTGGACCAGCTGCCGACCTTGCTGCCCGGCTACGACTGGACCAGCTATCTGCAGCAGACTGGCCTGGCCGGCAAGGTCGATTACGTCATCGTCAGCCAGCCCAGCTACCTGAAAGGCATGCGCCAGTTGCTGGAGCAGACGCCGCTGGCCACGTGGCAGGCTTATTTCCGCTGGCAGGTGATCCACGCCAACGCGCCCTATCTGTCGCAGGCGTTCGCTGCCGAAAACTTCGACTTCTACGGCAAGGTGCTGAGCGACGTGAAAGAGCAGCAGCCGCGCTGGAAGCGGGCCGTCAACGCCACCGACAGCGCGCTGGGCGAGAGCCTGGGCAAGCTGTACGTGGCCCAGCACTTCCCGCCCGAGCGCAAGGCGCGCATGGAACAGCTGGTGGCCAACCTGCTGGCCGCCTACAAGCAAAGCATCGCCACCCTGGACTGGATGAGCCCGGCCACCAAGGAACAGGCCCAGGCCAAGCTGGCCAAGTTCACCACCAAGATCGGCTACCCCAACAAATGGCGTGACTACGCCAGCCTGGTGGTGAGCCGTGACGACCTGGTGGGTAACGTGCTGCGCGCCAACGAGTTCGCCTACGCACGCCAGCTGGCCAAGCTGGGCCAGCCCATCGACCGCGAAGAGTGGGGCATGACGCCGCAGACGGTGAACGCCTACTACAACCCGGAAATGAACGAGATCGTGTTCCCGGCCGCCATCCTGCAGCCGCCGTTCTTCGACGCCGACGCGGACGACGCCGTCAACTACGGCGCCATCGGCGCCGTGATCGGCCACGAGATCAGCCACGGCTTCGACGACCAGGGCGCCCAGTATGACGGCGACGGCAACCTGCGCGACTGGTGGACGGCCGCCGACCACAAGCAGTTCGCCGCCAAGAGCAAGATGCTGGTCAAGCAGTACAGCGCGTTCAGCCCCGTCAAGGGCTACCATGTGAACGGCGAGCTGACGCTGGGCGAGAACATCGCCGACAACTCCGGCATCGCCATCGCCTACAAGGCTTACCAGATCGCCCTGGGCGGCCAGCCGGCGCCCGTGATCGACGGCCTGACGGGCGACCAGCGCTTCTACATGGGCTTTGGCCAGGTCTGGCGCAGCAAGATCCGCGAAGCCCAGCAGATCGTCTACCTGAAGAGCGACCCGCACTCACCGGACCGCTTCCGCGCCAACGGCACGGTGCGCAACCAGGCGCCGTTCTATGCCGCGTTCGGCGTCAAGCCGGGCGACAAGATGTATTTGCCGCCCAAGCAGCGTGTGAGCATGTGGTAATTGCACCTGCCCCCGGACGTGGCCTTATGATAAAGTCAATGATGGGCCAAAAGTCCAGGGGCGATCTTTTTCGTTACAAACAATGAGGATATTTCTGTGAAACGTTATCTGTTGAGTGCATTAACCCTGAGCCTGATCGCAGGCTACGCCGGTGCCGCCGACAACGCCAAGAGCATGACCGCGGCCACCGCCAAGGTCGCCAGCGGCAAGCTGTCGTCGGGCATAGCCACCGAATTTATCGAATCGTCCGTGCGCGCGCAGGACGACTTCTTCACCCACCTGAACGGCAAGTGGCTGGCCACGACCGAGATCCCGGCCGACAAGTCGAGCTGGGGCACGTTCGCCAAGCTGCGCGACGACATCCAGCCGCAGCTGCGCGCCATCATCGAGAACGCCGCCAACGCCAAGGGCAAGGTGGCCGGTTCCGACGCCCAGCGCATCGGCGACTTCTACGCCAGCTTCATGGATGAAGCGAAGATCGAACAGCTGGGCCTGACCCCGCTCAACGCCGAGCTGGCCAAAGTGGCCGCCCTGAGCGACAAGCAGCAGATCCCGGCCCTGGTCGCCCACTTCAACCAGCTGGGCTTTGGCGCCCCGCTGACGTTCGGCATCCACCAGGACAACAAGGATTCGACCAAATACGTGGCCGACATCCAGCAAGCCGGCCTGGGCTTGCCAGACCGCGACTACTACCTGAAGCTGGACGACGCCAAGATGGCCGACACGCTGGCCAAGTACGAGCAGCACGTGACCAGGATGCTGACCCTGACGGGCGACGCCAACGCGGCCGCCAACGCCAAGGCCATCGTCGCGCTGGAAACGGCGCTGGCCAAGGTGCAGTGGACCAAGGTCGAACTGCGCGACCCCGTCAAGGGCTACAACAAGGTGGAACTGGCCAAGCTGAGTGGCCTGGCCTCCGGCTTCGACTGGACCACCTGGCTCAACGAAACCGGCATCGCCGGCAAGACCGGCTACGTGATCGTGGGCCAGCCCAGTTACGTGCAAGGCTTTAACGACGTGCTGGCCAGCACCCCGCTGGCAACGTGGAAAGCCTACTTCCAGTGGCAGCTGGTGCATGCCAACGCGCCTTACCTGACCAAGGCCTACGTGGACGAGAACTTCGCCTTCTACGGCACCGTGCTGAGCGGCGTGACGGAAATGCGTCCCCGCTGGAAGCGCGGCGTGAGCGTGACTGAAGGCGCGCTGGGCGAAACCGTCGGCAAGCTGTACGTGGAGCAGTACTTCCCGGCCGAGCGCAAGGCGCGCATGGAAGAGCTGGTCAAGAACCTGCTGGCCACCTACAAGACCAGCATCGACAAGCTGGACTGGATGAGCCCCACCACCAAGAAGCAGGCGCAAGCCAAGCTGGCCAAGTTCACCACCAAGATCGGCTACCCGAACCACTGGCGCGATTACTCCAAGCTGACCGTGGCGGGCGACGACCTGGTGGGCAACGTGCTGCGCTCGAACAAGTTCGACTACGACAAGGAACTGAACAAGCTGGGCAAGCCGATCGACCGCGAAGAGTGGGGCATGACGCCGCAGACGGTGAATGCCTACTACAACCCGGAAATGAACGAGATCGTGTTCCCGGCCTCCATCCTGCAGCCGCCGTTCTTTGACGCCAACGCGGACGACGCCGTCAACTACGGCGCCATCGGCGGCGTGATCGGCCACGAAATCAGCCACGGCTTCGACGACCAGGGCGCCCAGTACGACGGCGACGGCAACCTGCGCGACTGGTGGACGGCGGCCGACCACAAGAACTTCGCGGCCAAGACCAAGATGCTGGTGGACCAGTACAGCCAGTTCAGCCCGCTGCCCGGCTACCACGTCAACGGCGAGCTGACCCTGGGCGAGAACATTGCCGACAACTCCGGCGTGGCGATCGCGTACAAGGCTTACAAGCTGTCGCTGCACGGCAAGCCAGCGCCCGTGATCGATGGCCTGACGGGCGACCAGCGCTTCTTCATGGGCTTCGCCCAGGTGTGGCGCATGAAGATGCGTGAACCGCAGCAGATCGTCCAGATCAAGACCGACCCGCACTCGCCGGGCCAGTTCCGCGCCAACGGCACCATGCGCAACCAGCCCGGCTTCTACAGCGCCTTCGGCGTGAAGAAGGGCGACAAGATGTACCTGGCGCCGAAAGACCGCGTGATCATGTGGTAATGGCCTCCTGAGGCAAAACGAAGGGCCGCGCGAGCGGCCCTTTTTTCATCGTGCCGCGGGCCATGTCGCAACCGTCGCCGCGGTCCGCCAGGCGAAAAAAAAACCGCTCGTGTGACGGAGCGGTCTTGATGGAAGCGCCGGACTGGCCGGCGCCGCAAGCGTATTAATTACTGTGCCGAGGCGGCCGAAGCGGCGGCGGCGGCAGGAGCGGCAGGCTCCTTGAACTTGGCGCCGGAGGCGTTGGCCATGTGGACCACGGCACGTGCCACTTCCACGTCGTCCAGGTCGGGATTGCCGCCCTTGGCCGGCATGGCGCGGATACCTTCGACGGCATGCTTGAGCAGCGTGTCGTAGCCCTGGGCGATGCGGGGGCCCCAGGCGCCGGCGTCGCCGAACTTGGGCGAACCGGCCGCGCCGGAAGCGTGGCAGGCCGCGCAGACGGCCATGTAGACGGCGTCGCCGGCTTGCAGCTGCTTGGGCGCGTTGACATCTTTCAGGGTGAAGCCTTCATCGGCGACGGGACGGACACGGGTAGCAACGGCTTCGGGCGACTGGCTGTCGGAACCACGGCCGGTCAGCTTGTCGGTGGTCACATACTGCACCAGCAGGATGATGCCGAAAATGGTCACTGCAAAAAAGCCGATCACGGCAGCAACGAGCTGCTTAGGTGTTCTGATGGCGGATTCGTGTTCGTTGTGTGCGTCGCTCATGATTTCCTTTTACAATGTTTCGAAGCTGGTTGGCCGTGCGAAGTATTGTCCTTTGCATGCAGCAATGCAAACCCTCGCCAAACGGGCGATTATAGACTCAAAAACTGCCCCATGGAATCGAAATGCTGCCTAAAACGACACTTTCCATGGACGGGCGCGGAGAAAAACGGTATCCTTCGTGTCGATTCAGACAATCCCCCAAGCGGCTGTAGCTCAGTGGATAGAGTATTGGCCTCCGAAGCCAAGGGTCGTGGGTTCGATCCCCGCCAGCCGCACCAGAATTCCCTTTGAAATCAATGCGCTCTGTACCTGGACGCGTTACCGTGCCCGAACTATGGGCGCGCCGCGTTTCACCGATAAGCTCCCATTGCCTCCCAGCAGGGTGTTTCACCATACCGGTCGTTGTGCAGTAGTAGACCGATTATTCGTTGTCCACGGTCATGCCCACCCCCGGTTTCAGGTGTTGAGCCAATTCTCAACTCGCAAGCCGGAATAGGCCACAAAATCACGCTCGTTATTGGTAACCAAGGACACATCCAGCGATATCGCGTGCGATGCAATCAGCTTGTCGAGTTGGTCGCTCTTACGCTCCCGCGTCGCTTGACGGATGGGGCCATACGACAGCGCCGCCGCCACATCGTAGGGAGCAACCGGAATATCCTCAATCAGCGCCGCCAGGTTGCGCCTGTCGCGCTCGCTGTTCTGCGACACCGCCACCCCATACTGCAGCTCCGCGTAGGTAATGGCGGACATCACGACATCCCCCACATAACATTGGGCAAACCGTCGCGCGACCTGCTCCGGCTGGTTCTTCATCAGGTAGATGCACATATTGGTGTCCAGCATGTACAGCGCCATTACAAAGGCTCCCGTTCGCTCTGCTCCTGGTCGCCACGTCCCTCCGCCATGAAATCCGCCCCGAAACGGGCGAATTTCTGCATGACTCCAGCCAGGGGGCGGCGGGCCGGACGAATCCGGATCTCGTCGCCGACCCGCTCGATTTCCAGCTCGATGTCGGTCCTGTCATAGGCGATCTCGGCCGGAATCCGCACCGCTTGCGAGTTCCCGTTCTTAAATACGCGTGTCGTTTGCATCATGTTCGCCTTCGGATGTACTTGTGTGTACTGTACCACTTTTTTCTCTTCTCGGCACGCCCCCTATTTCCGCGTGTAGGCCGCCAGCTCCCAGATATCCCGGTTGTACACCCGCCCCTGCCAATCCGTATCCTGGTATTCCAGCTTGACGAAGTTGTTGACGGCCGGGGCGAACCACAGCGTCTCGTTGAGCTGTCCGCTGCCGCCGTTCGAGCCCACTTCCTCACCGTGGTAATAGCCGACCACCTCGACCTTCAGCGCGTCGAATTCGCCGGCCTGCACCTTGATCTTTTCCCAGCCCAGTGCCTTGCCCTTGATGCGGTAGCGCCAGCGCTTGCCCGCTGCCGGGTTTTCGCCCGTGGCGTCGCTGCTCCACTCCTTGCCCGGCTCCAGCGGGAAGGCGTAGCGCCCGAACGCGGGGTTGAAGTGCATGCGGCCGCGGTCGATCGGATTGAGCTCCCGGCTGAAGCGCTGCTTGCTCACCAGCGCGCCGCTGGCGGCGCGCTTGATGTCGACCTGAATGCCGCTGTCGTCGACGGCCGTCACTTCCATCCGGTTCAGGTTACCCTGCGCATGCTTCCAGACGTCGGTGTACTGGTAGGTCCAACTGTCGCCAACGGCCACCTGGGGCGCGGCGACGGGCGCGTGCTCGTCCGCTGCCGCCGCGGTCAAGCCGCTGAGCGTCAGGCAAAGCCCCAGCGCTGCGCCGGCTATCTGATGTTTCATGATGATCTCCTTGCTGGTGGGGGCAGGTCAGCGGGCGCCGAAGAAGGCGGCGGAACTGGTGCGGGCCTGATTCAGGCCGGCAATGAGCAGCTGGCGTTTGCCGTTGTTGAGCATGAAGTCGATACCGATGCCGGCCAGCGTCTGCCCGGGCAGAAGGCAGGGCGCGGGGCCGAACGTCATGGCGACGTCGAACACGTTCTTGCCGGAACCGCGCGGCGAGAAAGTGCCGCTGAACGAGCAGGCGCCCGACGTGGCCGTAAATGCGCCCGATGCGGCGATGTTGAATGTGTTGGCGTAGCCCCGCAGCGAGGTCATGTTCCACGCGCCGGCGATGTCGGCCAGACTGGCGGGCGTGTTGTAGTCATAGACGGAACTGACGACGGTGGTGCCGCTGAAGTTGACGGTGTTGCTGCCCTCCGTCAGCGTCCCGTTCAGGTTGCCGTTGGCTGCGTAGGTGGCGCTGAGCGATCCGCTCAGCAGCTGGCCGTCGACGGTCGCGTCCTTGACGTCCGTCGCCGTCAGATTGCCGCCGCTGGCGTGCCCGTTCCCTTGCAGGAAGCCATTGACGGTGAATACGCCGGCTACCGTGCCGCCGTAGAGCGTGTAGAACTGGTCATTTTCCAGTATCAGCGTGTTGTGTGTGCCGCCATTGGAGAACGCGCCCTCGTAGATCCCTTGCGGACTGGCGACGGTGGTCGTGGCCGCCACCGTGGTGCTGCCGCCGCCGCCGCCGCAGCCCTCCATCGCCGCCAGCAATAAGATTGGGAGTGTCGAAACAATGGGCTTGCTGATCTTCATGCTGCCTCCACACGTGATTGCATCGGGGAGTCGATTATAACTTTGAAATTATCAAAAAAATATCAATTTCATTTTATGAAAGTGGCCTTTTTCTTATTGTTTACCGCTCCAGCTCGATGGCACTGGCGCCGGCGCCAGTGCGCGCCAGACCGGCGCTAGCCGAGCAGGGAGGCCACCACGGCGCCCAGCTGGCGCGCCAGCGGCACGATGTCCTCGACCGTGGTGGCGGCATACGACAGCACCAGGCCGCTGCGCCGGCTGCCGAGGCAATAGCCCGACAGCGGCATGACGCTGATGCCGGCGTCGGCCGCCGCCTGGGCCACGGCCTGGTCGTCCACCGCGTCGGGCAGGCGCAACGTGCAGTGCACGCCCACGTCCTCGCCCGCGAAGCCGACGGCGCCCGATGCGAACCAGGGCGCCAGCGCCGCCTGGAGCGTATCGGTGAGCACCTGGCGCCGCTCGGCGTACACCAGGCGGGTGCGGCGCAAATGGCTGTCGTAATGGCCTTCGCGGATGAAGGCGGCCAGCACGGCCTGGCCCACTTGCTCGCCTTCGCGGTACAGGTCGGCCGAGGCGTGGGCGAAGTCCCGGGCCAGCGCCGGCGGCACCACGAAATAGGCCAGCCGGATGCCGACGAACAGCGTCTTGCTGAAGGTGCCCAGGTAGATCACGCGGTGGTGGCTGTCGAGGCCCTGCAGCGATTGCAGCGGGGCCGCGCCGAAGCGGTATTCGCTGTCGTAGTCGTCTTCCAGCAGCACGCTGTCGTGGCGGCGGGCGAACTCCAGCCACTGCTGCCGGCGCTGCAGCGGCATCACGCCGCCCAGCGGGAACTGGTGCGACGGCGTCAGGTACACCAGGCGCGGCGGCGTGTCGCTGCCGTCCGGGCAGGGCATGCCCTGGTCGTCCACGTCGATCGGGCGCAGGCGCAGGCCGTTACCGTCGAATACCTTGCTGGCGGCCCAGTGGCCGGGATTTTCAAACCATACTTCGTCGCCCGTATCGGCCAGCAGGCGCGCGATCAGGTCCAGCGACTGGCTGGTGCCGTCGGTGATGATGACCTGTTCCGCCTCGCAGCGCACCCCGCGCGACACCCGCAGGTGTTCGGCGATGGCCTGGCGCAGCGCGGGCAGGCCGCCCGGTTCGCCCTCCACCAGCGAGGAAGCCTCGGCCTGCTTCCAGTGCCGTTGCTGCAGCTGGTTCCAGATCTTGAGCGGGAACAGCGTCAGGTCGTGCACCCCGGGACAGAACGGGCGCTTGATGTAGTAGCGGTTCAGTGGATGGGATACGATGCCCCGGCCGCGCGCGGAAAACGACGGCCCGTCCGGCGTGGCCGCCTCCTGCCGCGCGCCCGTCACCACGTCCGGTTCGACCCGGCACACATAGGTGCCCGAACCGTGGCCGATGACGACAAAGCCTTCGTCCTGCAGCGTCTCGTAGATGCTGACGACGGTATTGCGGGCGATGCCCAGCTCCGCCGCCAGCATGCGGGTGGAAGGCAGTTGCACGGCGGCCGGCAGCGTGCCGTCCAGGATGGCGTTCCGGATCAGGCGGATGATCAGGTGCTTGCGCGACAGGGCCGGCCAGGCAGCCTGCCCGCCCGGCAGCTGCTGGTTCAGCCATTCATGCAGCGGCAGGGAGAACATCGGGGCTGGCGTTATTCGATACGGCGTTGGGCATGGCGGGAGGCGGTGTCGGTTGCGTTGTCAGCAGCCAGCGTGACGCCGGCGGGGCCATCCTGTCAAGTGCGGCGCAGTTGAACCGGGCCGTAACTGGTCCAGGCGAACGGGGGCCGAGTGGTTCTTGTGCGCCGCAGCGGGCCATCCTATGCTGGCGCTGTCGTGCATCGATTCTCCTTCCACCAGCCCAGAAAGCCCGCCGTGTCAGCCTATCCCGTCATTGCCGTAGCCGATCCCTTCCCCGCGTCGCACACCGGGCAGACCGAACACGAGGCGCTGCGCCTGTGCCAGTTACGCGACATCCGCACGGTCGAATGCGCGCTGTCGGACCTGGCGTCTGTGGCACGAGGCAAGATCCAGACTACGGCCGAATTCTCCGCCCAGCGTGGCACGCGGCTGCCTTCCATCATCTTCGGCACCACCGTGGTGGGCGGCGAGCCGCGCTCCGTGTACGAGAACCTGATCCCCGCTACCTATCCGGACGTGGCCCTCAAGCCGGACTGGTCGA
Source organism: Rugamonas sp. FW305-51 (assembly GCF_058786935.1). Lineage (NCBI taxonomy): Bacteria > Pseudomonadati > Pseudomonadota > Betaproteobacteria > Burkholderiales > Oxalobacteraceae > Rugamonas > Rugamonas sp. FW305-51. The sequence continues at coordinate 60,886 of NZ_JBYSZG010000003.1, read as the reverse complement.
CCTTCGCGCCCGACCCGCTGATCGCCCAGCGCGCCACGGTCCTGTGCGACGTCAGCGGCAGTTTTGTCACGCCCAAGGGTGTGCAGGTGGAGGCGGCCTCGCTGTCGCCGCGCAGCATCCTCAAGCGCGTTCTGCAGCGGCTGGCGGCGCGCGGCCTGGCGGCGCAGGTGGCGCCGGAGCTGGAATTCTTCCTGGTCGCCATCCCCGGCGCGCGCCAGGGCATGGACCTGCCACCGGCGGCCAGCCCCTTCCATCCTGGCGTACGGGAAAGCTTCATCGACATTTTTTCGCTGGAGCGCACGTCGGCCTTCGATCCCTTCTTCTCCACCCTGTTTGCGGCCTGCCGCGCGCAGCACATTCCCGTTACCGGTTTCTCGCACGAGGCGGCCGCGTCCCAGTACGAAGTCAACTTCGCGCCCGCCGCGCCGCTGGCGCAGGCCGACGCCGTGTTCCGCTTCAAGCGCCTGGCGCGCGACGTGGCCCTGCGCTACGGCTTTGCCGCCACCTTCCTGGCCAAGCCCTACACGGAAGGCCCGGGGTCGGGCATGCACTGGCACATGAGCATGCAGCAGAAGGACAGCGGCCGCAATGTGTTCAGCGGCGCCGATGGCGAAGCGTCACCGGAACTGCTGGCGTTTGTGGCCGGCATGCAGCGCCACGCGCTGGCCACGACGGCGCTGATCGCGCCCTACCAGAATTCCTACCTGCGCTTCCAGAAGCACGAGGCCGCGCCGGCCGCCGCCAGCTGGGGCCAGGATGACCGTTCGGTGGCGTTCCGCATTCCCGTGTCGGACGCGGCCAACCGCCGCATCGAGAACCGCCTGCCGGGCGCCGACGCCAATCCCTATCTGCTGCTGGCGTCCATGATCGCGGCGGGGCTGGACGGCATGGAGCGCCAGCTGGCACCCGCGTCCGAACCAGACCAGCTGCCGCTGTCGCTGGACGCGGCCCTGCAGGCCTTCTGCCAGGACGACTGGACGCGCGAGCTGTTCGGCCCCCAGTTCGTCGACACCTACGATGCGCTCAAGCGCCACGAGCTGGCGCAGCGCGAGCAAGCGCCGTCCGGGCTGGAGTGGGACATCGCCAATCTGCTGCACCACGCCTGAGCCGGATACGCCGTCGGTGCCGCGCCAGCCGCGCGGCACTTCCCTTGATATTGGCTCACTTGTGCCAGAACCCCGCATGCGACAGGCGCGCCTCGTCTTCGCGCATGGGGCCGATCACTTCGGTAGGTCGCTGGCCGCGCGCGAACACTTCGCGGCAGGGCAGCGACAGGGTGGGGTTTTCCGGGTCGCTGCCCGTCAGTTCCAGCAGGCTCGCTTCCGACATGGCGTACACCACCCGTCCCACGCCGCTCCAGTAGGTGCCGCCGGCGCACATGGCGCACGGCTCCGCATTGGAATAGAGCGTGGCGCCGGCCAGTTGGGCCGGGCTGTAGCGCGACGAAGCCTGGCGCAGCGCGTTCATTTCCGCGTGGGCCGTGCGGTCGCTGCTGGAGGCGTTCATCGCCTCGGCAATGACGGTGCCGTCGGCGCCCACCACCATGGCGGCGAACGGATGGTGGCCTTCGTCGCGCGAGCGTTGGGCCAGGGCCAACACTTGGGTCAGGAATTGCTGGTCTTGCGGGGTGGCTGTGCTCATGCGTTCTCCTCGATGCGGTGATGGGGGATGGTGACGCGGCCGCGCGTTGCGGCGCGGGGCCGTATCGCGGCTGGAGCCGGCGGGACGGGCTGGCCGCCCCGTCGGTTGCAACTGGCTGCTGCCTGCATGTTATGCCAACCATGCGGACAGTGACATACGGTATAAACGATATATACCGTATGCTCAGGCCATTACTTCGGAATGCTGCCTTCTACGCCTTGCACGTAGAAGTTCATCGACATCAGGTCCTTGAACGGCATGACGGCACCGGCTGCCACCTTGATGGCGCCCGACTGGTCCTTGATCGGACCCTGGAACGGCGTGAACTTGCCACTGGCCATCAGGGCTTTCTTTTCCTCGAAGGCCTTGGCCGCGTCAGGCTTGACGGCGGCATTCAGGGGCGACATCTTGATCATGCCTTCCTTCAGGCCACCGTGGACGTCGGTCGGCTTCCAGGTGCCAGCGATCACGGCCTTGGCCGTGTCGATGTAGTAGCCGCCCCAGCTGTTGACGGACGCCGTCAGGTGCGCCTTCGGTGCGAACTTGACCATGTCCGAATCCCAGCCAAAGGCATAGATGCCCTTTTCCTGGGCCGCCTGCAGCGTGGCCGGCGAGTCCGTGTTCTGGGTCAGCACGTCGGCGCCCTGGGCGATCATGGTTTCGGCGGCCTGGCGTTCCTTGGCCGGGTCGTACCACGAACTGACCCAGATCACCTTGGTCTTGACGGCCGGGTTCACGCTCTGCGCGCCCAGGGTGAAGGCGTTGATGTTGCGTATCACTTCCGGAATCGGGAACGAGGCCACCATGCCCAGGATGTTGGACTTGGTCATTTTGCCCGCCACCACACCCAGCAGGTAGGCGCCCTCGTAGGTCTTGGTTTCGTAGGTGCCCAGGTTCTTGCCCGTCTTGAAGCCGGTGGCGTGTTCGAACACGACGTTGGGGTAGGCCTTGGCCACTTTTTCCGTCGGATTCATGAAGCCGAACGAGGTGGTGAAGATCAGCTTGTTGCCGTCGGCGGCCAGCTTGCGGATCACGCGCTCGGCGTCCGCGCCTTCGGGCACGTTTTCCACATAGGTGGTCTTGACCTTGTCGCCCAGTTCCTTTTCCAAGGCCAGGCGGCCCTGTTCGTGGGCGTAGGTCCAGCCGGCGTCGCCGACCGGGCCTACATAGACAAAGCCGACCTTGAGCGGTTCGGCCGCCTGCGCGGGCGCGGCGGCGGCCAGGCCCAGGGTGGCCGCCAGGGAGGCATAGGCCAGCAGAGTACGACGTTTCATCATGACGTTTCCTGTTCTAGAGTGGGAGCGGCGGGATCAGAAATGGTATTCGGCGCGTATCATCGGGGTCTTGGCCGTGGCGCCCGGATTGTTGTGGTCCGAGTTGCCGAACTTGTTCTTCCAGTACTGGTACTCGACGCCGACCTTGAACACGTTCTTGCCCGAACCGATGGCCGCGCCCACGTCGTACATGATCTGCATGTCGATGTTGGTTTCCGTGGCCGTGTCGCCGCCGAATTCGTCCTTGCCCTTGGTGCCGATGAAGTTGGCGAAACCTTCGAACGACAGCGGGATGCCGGCGCCGATCGGGATGCCCCAGGCGGCCGTCAGCATGGGGTGGGTCTTGTAGCGGTAGCGGTCGACGGCCGTGTTGCTGTAACCGTTGTAGGGCGCGTTGCTTTCCCACAGGGCCAGCAGGCTGACGTTGAGGAAGCCGGGCACGTCGAACATCAGGGTGGGGCCGGCCACCAGCATGCGCTTCTTGGAGTTGTAGCCGGCGTCGGTCTTGCTGTTGAAGTCAAAGCCGGCCGTCACGCCCATGCCGCGCACGGGGCCGAAAGCGTAGTTGTTGCCGGTGACCTTGCCCAGGTCCAGCGTGTGGCGGTACAGGGCGTACGCTTCGTGCGCGCCGCTCTTGGCGCCCACCGACGACGGGTCCTTGTCGTCCGACATCAGGAAGTCCACGCTGAAGAAGTTGGTGCCGTATTTGTAGCCGCTCACGCCGCTCAGGTTGACGATGCTCTTGGCGATGTCCTGGTTGTTGAACGGCTCGGCGAACTTGGTGCCGTAGCGGTAGCTGAGCGAGGTGTCGCTCCAGTCGGCGGCGTGGGCGGCGGTGCAGGCGCAGCCGGCGAGCAGGGCGAGGATGGCGCTACGTTTGAATGGATGTGGCTTCATGCAGACTCCTGGGACAGGTTAACGAAAATCGGACGGCAAGGGTGATACCGGTTTGCTGCGGTTTGAATCCAATCACTGTCAACAATTGGATTCAATTCTTGATTCAGTGCTCTAGCAAATAGTAGGCCAGAGTCTCGTCCAAATGAAACAAATGCTGCATTTCGTCATGCCGATTGTGGTTTTTACGCCATCCGGCACCAGCCGGCAGGGCGCACTACGACTGGCTTCCCGCCTTGCCAGCGGGCGCCGGATGCACCACGGACGGGCTGCCGCCGGCAAAACGCCCAGTGCTGGTGCGCGCCTTCACTATTTGTATGCAATTAGCCTCAGAAACCGGACAACGCTTCGGCCAGGTTGATCTTGCGTTCCGGCTCGCCCAGGCGCAGCCGGCCTTCGATTTCCATCAGGTGGTGTTCGATCAGGGCCGTCGCCTCGGCCACCTTGCGCTGTTCGATCAGGGACATCAGGTCCTGGTGCTCGTCGTTCTCGCACATGGCCGCGCCCGGGCTTTCATACAGGGCGATGATGAGCGAGCAGCGCGATACCAGCTCCGACATGAAGCGCAGCAGCACCTGGTTGCCGGCCAGTTCGGCCAGCAGGATGTGGAATTCGCCGCCCAGCCGTATCCAGCCGGCGCGGTCGCCCGTGCGGCGGGCCTGGTCTTCCGCTTCCAGCGCAGCGCGGATCTGCTGCAGCGAGGCGGGGGTGGCGTTGCGGATCACGAGCGGCACGATTTCCCGTTCCACGGCGCGGCGCGCGGCGAAGATGTCGCGCGCCTCCTCCGGCGTGGGCGAGGCGATCACGGCGCCGCGGTTGGGGCGCAGTTCGATGATGTGGTCGTGCGCCAGCCGCTGCAGCGCCTTGCGCACGGTGGTGCGGCTGACCTGGTACAGCTCGCAGAAGTCCGCCTCGCCCAGGTGGGTGCCGGGCGGCAGGCGGTGGCTCATGACGGCATTGACGACGGCGCGGTAGATGCGCAGGTCGACGGCCGTGGTGCCGCGCTTGAGGCGGGCGGCGGGGGCGGCTGGCGCAGCCGGTTCGGCCGTGCTGCCGGCTTTGCGCTTGCCGGATGGGCGCGGCGCAGGGGTGAGGCTGCTCATGTTTCATTCTCCTGAAGCGATCGCGGGCCTGGCCCGGCACAGTATGTCTGCGACATGTAAAGCAGGATTCGTGCTCACATTGTGTACGAAAGCGGGGCCGATTTGGTGGCTTGTGGATACAATTTTGCACGTTTGTGGTGAAACTGCACGGTTTATTTAGTGCGTTTTTGCCCACAGCGTGCGCAAAAAAAGTGCGTGAAATCATGCGCGAGAGCGTATGCTTTCCATCAGCGCACGCATATCCCGGCCACCGGGCGGTGGCACGGACCTTGCGTAGTTCGATCGAGATGCTCATTGCATTTGTATACAACGCCCGATGATGGAGGTCCCGCCCGATGAACGACACCGCCGCCCCGGCCACGCCGCCGCGCACTGAACCGCGCCTGCAGCTGCGGGGCATTTCCAAGATTTACCCGTCCGTCATCGCCAACGCGGAGGTGGACCTGACCGTGATGCCGGGCGAGATACATGCCGTGCTGGGCGAGAACGGCGCCGGCAAGAGCACGCTGATGAAGATCATCTACGGCGTGACCCGGCCCGACGCGGGCCAGATCCAGTGGGAAGGCAAGGAGGTGGCCATCCACTCGCCGCACGATGCGCGCAAGCTGGGCATCGGCATGGTGTTCCAGCACTTCGCCCTGTTTGAAACGCTGACCGTGGCGCAGAACATTTCGCTGGCGCTGGACGAGAAGGTGTCGCCGGAACAGCTGGCGCCCCGCATCCGCGCCGTGTCGGAACAATACGGCTTGCCGCTGGACCCGGAACGGCTGGTGCACAGCATGTCCGTGGGCGAGCGCCAGCGGGTGGAAATCGTGCGCTGCCTGCTGCAGTCGCCGCGCCTGCTGATCATGGACGAACCGACTTCCGTGCTCACGCCGGACGCCGTGCTCAAGCTGTTCGAATCGCTGCGCCGGCTGGCCGCCGAAGGCTTGAGCATCCTCTACATCAGCCACAAGCTCGACGAGATCCAGTCCCTGTGCGACAAGGCCACCGTGCTGCGCGCCGGGCGCGTGTCCGGCACCGCCAACCCCAGGGAAGAAAGCGCCCGTTCGCTGGCCGAGCTGATGATAGGCCACGAGTTGCCCACCTGCCGCCACCTGCCGCGCGCGCCGGGCGAAGTGCGGCTGGCCATCGAACACCTGAGCGTGGACAGCGACGACCCGTTCGGCACCAAATTGAAAGACATCTGCCTGGAACTGCGCAGCGGTGAGATCGTCGGCATCGCCGGCATTTCCGGCAACGGCCAGCAGGAGCTGCTGAAAGCCATTTCCGGCGAGCGCTTGCTGGCGCAGGGCGACGCCATCCGCATGAACGGCCAGCCCGTGGGCCGGCTCAACGCGGCCCAGCGCCGCCAGCTGGGACTGGGCTTTGTGCCGGAAGAGCGCCTCGGGCGGGGCGCCGCGCCGGCCCTGTCGCTGGCCGACAATGCGCTGCTGACCGGCTATATCCCGGCCGGCGGGGCCGGCATGGTCAAGCGCGGCCTGATCCAGTTCGGCGCCGTGCGCGCTTTTGCCCGCAACGTGATCGAGCGGTTCCAGGTCAAGTGCGGCGGCACCGCTTCGGCCGCCGCCAGCCTGTCGGGCGGCAACCTGCAGAAATTTATCGTCGGACGCGAAATCACGCTCGCCCCCAAGGTGGTGGTGTTCGCCCAGCCCACCTGGGGTGTGGACATCGGCGCGGCCATGCTGATCCGCCAGGCCATCATCGACATGCGCGACCAGGGCGCGGCCGTGCTGGTGCTGTCGGAGGAGCTCGACGAGCTGTTCCAGATGAGCGACCGGCTGGCCGTGCTGTCCCACGGCCGCCTGTCGCGCGCCGTGCCGGCCGCCTCCACCACCATCCACCAGATCGGCGTGTGGATGAGCGGCGACTTCGATCATGTCGACCCGCCCGCCGACCAACCCGCACCAGGAGCTGCCCACCATGTCACGGCTTGAACTACGTCCCGAACCCTCGCGCGCCATGATGCTGGCCTCGCCGCTGATCGCGGCGCTGGCCATGCTGATCACGGGCTCCGTGCTGTTCTCCTTCCTGGGGCAGGACCCGCTGCACGCCTTCTTCGTTTATTTCATCAAGCCGGCCACCACGCTGTACGGCGTCGGCGAACTGCTGCTCAAGGCCACGCCGCTGATTTTGTGCGGCATCGGCCTGGCGATCGGCTTTCGCGCCAACGTGGCCAACATCGGCGCCGACGGCCAGCTGACGGTGGGCGCCATCGCGGCCGGTTCCGTGGCCCTGTACTTCGATGACGTGCAGGCCGGCTGGCTGCTGCCGCTGATGGTGGTGGCCGGCGCGCTGGGCGGCATGGCCTGGGCCGCCATCCCGGCGCTGCTGCGCACCCGCTTCAACACCAGCGAAATCCTGGTCAGCCTGATGCTGGTGTACGTGGCCTATCTGCTGCTGAGCTACCTGGTGCACGGTCCCCTGCGCGACCCGGCCGGCTTCAACTTCCCCCAATCGAAGATGTTCCAGGATGCGGCCCTGCTGCCGCTGCTGGTGGAAGGCTTGCGCGTGAACGCGGCCTTCCCCCTGTCGCTGCTGATCGCGGCCGGCGCCTGGTTTTTCTGCGCCCGCACCTTCGCCGGCTACCGCATGCAGGTCAGCGGCATGGCGCCGGCCGCCGCCGCCTACGCCGGCTTCAGCGAACCGCGCAACGTATGGGTGGCCTTCATGATCAGCGGCGCGCTGGCCGGCATCGCCGGCGTGGGCGAAGTGGCGGGCCCGCTGGGCCAGCTGCAGCCGTCCGTGTCGCCCGGCTACGGCTTCGCCGCCATCATCGTGGCCTATGTGGGCCGGCTCCATCCGCTGGGCGTGCTGCTGTCGGCGCTGCTGATGTCGCTGCTCTACATCGGCGGCGAGACGGCCCAGATCGAAATGCAGCTGCCGTCGGCCATCACGGGCCTGTTCCAGGGGCTGCTGCTGTTCTACCTGCTGGCGGCCGACCTGTTCATCCATTACCGCTTCAAGCCGCGCAAGCGGGTCGTGCCCCATGTGGCCGCCGCCGCGCCCACCCCACAAGGAGAAACAGCCTGATGAATACCGACCTGTTGATCGCCTTCCTGGCCAGCACGGCCGGCGCCGCCACGCCGCTGATCCTCGCTTCCATGGGCGAACTGGTGACGGAACGCTCCGGCGTGCTCAACCTCGGCCTCGAGGGCATGATGCTGGTGGGCGCCGTGACCGGCTTCGCCGTCACCCTGACCACGGGCAGCATGACGCTGGGCCTGCTCGGCGCGATGGTCGCCGGCATGGCGCTGGCGCTGGTGTTCGGCTTCCTCGTGCTCACGCTGCAAACCAACCAGGTAGCCACGGGCCTGGCCCTGACCCTGTTCGGGGTGGGGCTGTCGGCCTTCATGGGCCGCGGCTTCGTGGGCCAGACCATAGAACCCCTGCCGCACCTGCACTTTCCCGTGCTGTCGGAACTGCCGTTCATCGGGCCACTGCTGTTCCGCTTCGACATCATGGTGTACGGTTCCGTGGTGCTGGTGGCGGTGGTGGGCTGGATGCTGGCCCGCACCCGCCTGGGGCTGCAGATCCGCGCCGTGGGCGAGTCGCCCGACAGCGCCCACGCCATCGGCTTCCCCGTGATCGGACTCCGCTACGGCACCGTGCTGTTCGGCGGCGCCATGGCCGGCCTGGGCGGGGCCTATATGTCGATGGCGCTGACGCCCATGTGGGTCGAGGGCATGACGGCGGGCCGGGGCTGGATCGCGCTGGCCCAGGTGGTGTTCGCCACGTGGAAGCCGCGCGGCGTGCTGGTGGGCGCCTACCTGTTCGGCGGGGTCACGGTGCTGCAGTTCCACGGCCAGGGCATGGGCATTTCCGTGCCTTCCGAGTTCCTGGCCATGCTGCCCTACCTGGCCACCATCGTGGTGCTGGTAATCATTTGCCGCAATCCGCAGACCATCCTGCTCAACAAGCCCATGTCGCTGGGCCAGAACTTCCGCGCCGACTGAGCCGGTGTGGCCGGCGTGCGACGCCGGCCATGCGCGCCATCAAGGCCCGCCCACGTGGCGGGCGTTGTTTTCCTGCGCCGCAACAATTGGAGATATTGTTGCGATTAGTACCGACTATACTAAATTCGTTGATACGGTCGGTATCTCGACCGGGCGGGCCCGATTGCCCGCGCAAATCAACGGCGACCCCCTATCCCCGGCTCGCGACTTCGATGTGCTCCGTTTTTGTCTTACGGTTCTTCTGCTCCGAGGAATGCGACAATGCGCAACAACACGCCGGTCAGCCAACATGAATACCTGCTCGACGACGACAAGACCATCGTCTCGACCACCGATCTGCAGGGCAATATCAACTACGCCAACCCCTATTTCATCGAGGTGAGCGGCTTCACGCAAGAGGAGCTGATCGGCGCGCCGCAGAATATCGTGCGCCATCCCGACATGCCGGTGGAAGCGTTCGCCGACCTGTGGGCCACCATCAAGGGCGGCATGCCGTGGACCGGCATGGTGAAGAACCGCTGCAAGAACGGCGACTACTACTGGGTGCTGGCCAATGTGACGCCCGTGATCGAGCAGGGCAAGCCGGTCGGCTACATGTCCGTGCGCACCAAGCCCAGCCGCCAGCAGGTGGCCCAGGCCGACGCCCTGTACCGCCAGTTCAAGGCCGGCAATCCGCAGCGGCTGCGCATCGTCAACGGCCGCGCCGTGTCGACCGGCGTGCTGGCCCGGCTGGGCGCATTGGGCAAGCTGTCGTTCAGCCGCCACGTCGCGCTCAACGCCTGCTTCATGACGCTGATGATGGCCGTGTTTGCCGTCGCGTTCTGGCGCATCGACGGCAGCACCACCGACGGCGCGCGCATGGCGCTGACGGCGGCGGCCGCCCTGTCGGCCCTCGTGATGCTGACTTTCTGGAGCAGCCTGCAACGCACCGTGGCCGGCCCCCTGCGGCGCGCCACCAGCGCCGCCCGCAAAATGGCCGGCGGCGACCTGACGGGCGTGATCGAGGTGCCGCGCGACGACGAAATGGGGCAGCTGCTGGCCGCGCTGCGCCAGACCAACGTCAACCTGCACAGCATCATCGGCGACGTGCGGCGCAATTTCGACGAGATCGCCCTGGCCACGGGCGAAATTGCCACCGGCAACCTGGACCTGTCGGGGCGCACGGAGTCGCAGGCGTCGAGCCTGCAGCAGACGGCGGCCAGCATGGAGCAGCTCACCACCAACGTCCAGCAAAGCGCCAGCAGCGTGGCCAGCGCCAACGAGCTGGCCGGAAGGGCTTCGCGGGTGGCCGAGCAGGGCGGCGAGATCGTGTCGCGCGTGGTGCATACGATGGACGAAATCAGCACCTCGTCGCGCAAGATCCAGGACATCATCGGCCTGATCGACGGCATCGCCTTCCAGACCAATATCCTGGCCCTGAACGCGGCCGTGGAGGCGGCCCGCGCCGGCGAGGAGGGCCGCGGTTTCGCCGTGGTGGCGGGCGAGGTGCGCAGCCTGGCCCAGCGCGCGGCTACGGCGGCCCATGAGATCAAGCAGCTGATCGACCTGTCCATCGTCAAGGTCAACGCGGGCGCGGCGCTCACCAGCAGCGCCGGCGCCACCATGCATGAAGTGATCGCTTCCGTGTGCCAGGTGACGCAGGTGATGGACGAAATTTCCACCGCCACCCGCGAGCAGAGCCACGGCATCGGCCAGGTCAACATGGCCGTGGTCCAGATCGACGACCTGACGCAGCAGAACGCTGCGCTGGTGGAGCAGGCCGCCGCCGCGGCCGGCAACCTGGCGCAGCAGGCGCAGCACGTGTCGCAAGCCATGGCCGTGTTCAAGCTGCAGGCCGTGCGCGCGCCGGCGACCGGTGCCGGCACGGCGCCGTCCCAGCGCCGCGGGCCGCCCCGACCTCCGGGCCAGGCGCGGCAACCGCTGCGGCAACTGGCCTGAGGCTGAGAGCCGCAGCGGCACGCCGCCCGCCGTTTCCCATTATCATGTCGCTTCGAGGATAACGGGGCGGTGAATGATGGACACGGCGGCGCGGCGTATCACGCTGGAAGGCAAGGGATGGGAATTCGAGGCGGCGCCCGGGACGACCGTGCTGGCGGCGGCCGAACAGGCCGGCATCCGCCTGCCCAGTTCCTGCCGCAACGGTACTTGCCGTACTTGCCTCTGCCAGCTGCGCAGCGGCAGCGTGCGCTACCGCATCGAGTGGCCGGGCCTGAGCCTGGATGAAAAACGCGAGGGCTACATCCTGCCCTGCGTGGCGCTGGCCGAGACGGATTTGATCCTGATCGCCCCGGCGGCCAAAAAGACGGCCTGACGGCGAGGCCGCGCTAGCCGGCCCTGGCCACCACCCGCACCACCGTTACCCGGTAGTCCGCAAAGCCCATGCGCAGGTAGAGCTGGTGGGCCGCTTCGTTGGCTTGCATCACGTGCAGGTAGGATTGCTCGTCGCGCAGCATGTGGCGCCGTATCAGCTTGTTCATCAGGCGCCGCGCCAGGCCCCGGCCCTGGAAGTCGGGATGGGTGCAGACGCCGCTGATTTCGCGCAGGCCCCGGGCGCAGGTGCGCTCGCCGGCCATGGCGATCAGGCGCGAACCGTCGAAATAGCCGTAGTAGTCGCCCAGTTCGATGGTGCGGGGGCCGAACGGGCCGGGCCTGGTCAGCGCGGCCAGCGCCACGGCCTGGTCGACGTGTTCCGGTCCCAGCGGGATGGCGTCCGGCGCAGCGTCGGTGGCGGGCAGGGGGCCGTTCCACACCATGCAGACCATGGTCGCTTCCACTTCCACGCTCCAGCCATCCGGCGCGCTGCCGGACCAGCCGGCGCAGTAGAACCGTTCGCCCGGCGCGCAATAAGGCGCCAGGGCCGCGAAGTCGGGCTGTTCCGGCTCGGCAAAGGCAATGATGGGGGAAAAGCCGGCGGCATAACGGCGCGCGGCGCCGGCGCCGCTGGCGAACTGCGCCTGGGGGCCGCTCAGGGCGTGCCAGAAAATGTTGTCGAGCTGTTCGTGCATGGCGCGGACGGGGATGGCTGAGGTGACGTCAGTGTAGCATCGGGCCTGGAACGCCGCCGGGGCCGCGATCAAGCCAATTCCGGGCCAACACCGGGCCAACACCGGGCCAACACCGGGCCAACACCGGGCCAACATCGGACCAACATCGGGCCGCCGTCAAGGCCGCGCATGGCGACGGCCCGCCAACGCTATCCGAGATCCGCCCGCCGGGGCGCGGCCGATCTGCCCGCTGCTGCTTACGGCCCCTTGCGCAGGCGACTCAGCAGGGCTTCGGTGCTCTCGCTCATGGGCAGGCCGTGGCGGCGCAGCAGCTGGATGTTGAGGACCATGTTCTCGAGCACCAGCTTGGCGGCCACGGCCAGCAACGTCAGCTGTTTGTCTTCCTCGCTGAAGTTCTCCATCGCATCCGCCATCTCGCACAGGTGGTTGGCGATCAGGGCGCGCAGCTCGTGTTCGTTGAACGGCAGGTCGGCAAAGTCGATCGGGTCTTCCTGCTCCACTTCCTCCATCAGCAATTCCAGTTGTTGCGGGGTAATCGACATGATGCGCTCCGGTGGTTGGCACGGTTCAATTGTAGACCGGCCTCCGTCCGAACCGCGTTAGAATCGTTGTTTCGATGACGAATTCATAACGGCGATGGCGCACCTGATCTTTACCCAGCAGCTGGCCCGTTTCCTGCCCGTGCCCGAGGTGGACACGGCCGCCCCGGACTTGCGCGGCGCGCTGGACGACGCCTTCGCCGGCCAGCCCCGGCTGCGCGGCTACGTGCTCGACGAGCAGGGCCATTTGCGCGAGAACGTCGTCATCTTCATCGACGGCCAGCGCACGCGCGAGCGCCAGCGGCTCGACGATGCCCTGCGTCCCGATTCCCGGGTCTACATCCTGCAAGCGCTTTCCGGAGGTTGACATGGCAGCACGCGCCTTTCTTGGTACCCGCAAGGGTTTGTTCGAACTGGCGCCGGCGAACGGCGTTTGGCAGCTGGGCGCCAGCCATTTCCTGGGCGACCCGGTGTCCATGGTGCTGCCCGATGCGCGAGACGGCGCCCTGTACGCGGCGCTCAACCTGGGCCATTTCGGCACCAAGCTGCACCGGCTCGACGCTGGCAGCGACACGTGGACGGAAGTGGGCGTGCCGGCCTATCCGGCCAAGCCGGAGGATAGCCAGGACAAGGTGGAATGGAAACTCAGGCAGATCTGGTCGCTGGCGGCCGGCGGCGCCGACGAGCCCGGCGTGTTGTGGGCCGGCACCCTACCCGGCGGCCTGTTCCGCTCGGCCGACCGGGGCCAGACGTGGCAGCTGGTGGAGTCGCTGTGGAACGCGCCCGAGCGCGCACAGTGGTTCGGCGGCGGCTACGACGTGCCGGGCATCCACAGCATCTGCGTCGATCCGCGCGACAGCCGTTCGGTGCTGGTGGGCGTGTCGTGCGGCGGGGCCTGGCTGACGACGGACGGCGGCGCCAGCTGGACGCTGCGCGGCAAGGGCATGAACGCGGCCTACATGCCGCCGGAACTGGCCGACAACCAGGCCGTGCAGGACCCGCACCGCATCGTGCGCTGTCCCGGCGCGCCCGATACGCTGTGGTGCCAGCATCATTGCGGCATCTGGCGCAGCACGGACAACGGGGCGCAGTGGACGGAAGTGCTGACGGCGCCGCTGTCGAGTTTCGGCTTCGCCGTGGCCGCCCATCCGCAGGACGGCGAGACGGCCTGGTTCGTGCCGGCCGAGGCCGACCAGCGCCGCATCCCGCCCGGCGCGGCCCTGTCCGTCACCCGCACGACGGACGGCGGCCAGACGGCGGCGGCTTTGCGCAGCGGCTTGCCGCAGGAACATTGCTACGACCTGGTCTACCGCCACGGCCTGGCCATCGACGACGACGGCAAGACCTTGCTGATGGGTTCGACGACGGGCGGGGTGTGGCTGTCCACCAACGGCGGCGAGCACTGGCAAACCATAGGCACCAGCCTGCCGCCCGTGTATGCGGTGGCGTTCGGCTGACGGCCTGCCCGCCGTTCAGGCCTGGTCGTAATAGGCCAGGAACATGTCGACCGTCGTGTCCAGCACGCGCTGGCGGCTGGCCGCATCCAGCGGCGGCTGGCCCAGCGTGACCTGGGGCCAGAATGCGAACGTCTTGAGCTGGCCCTGCAGGAAGTGGGAGGCGAACTGCGGCTCGGCCCGGCGCAACTTGCCGTCGGCCTGGGCGCCCCGTATCCAGGCGGCCACGCCCTGTTCCTTTTCGCCCAGGCGGGCCACCATTTCCTGCGCCCGCGCCGGGGTGTGGATGGTTTCCGCGATGGCCACCCGGGCCAGGTCGAGGAAATAGGCATCTTCCAGCAGCTGCATCTTTTGCTCCAGCAAGGCCAGCAGCTGGGCGCGCAGGGGCGTGTCGGGCCGGTAAGGCAAGTCCATGCGGGCCGCGCTGCTGTCCCACAGTTGCTGCAGGATGTGGTTGAACAGCTCATCCTTGCTGGGGAAATGGTTGTACACGGTGCGCTTGGAAACGCCGGCCTCGGCCGCGATCTTGTCCATGCTGGTGGCTTCGAAGCCGGCAGTGCGGAAGGCGGCGATGGCGGCGTCGATGATGGCCTGGCGCTTGCGGTCGGTCAGGCGTTGCGGGGCGGGGGAGGTGGACATGGGTTTATTTTACACTGACTGGTTTACTTTTCCAAAAATTGGAACTACACTGTGTAGTGTAATTTAAGTGAAATGACCGTGTAATTCAGCCCGCATCCCTCCGGAGCCTCCGCCATGACGACCATAACCGCCCGCCTCGACGCCAACTTGAGCCAATACCACCAAAAGGATGGCAAATACCGCAATCCGGCCCGCATGCGCAAGGGCGGTCTGCTCAAGAGCCTGGGCATCCTGGTGCGTTTCCTGTTCGCCAAGCCGGCCAATACGGTGCCCAGCCAGCCCATCCCCGTCCACGCGCTCACCAAAGAACAATTGTTCGAGGCCGATGACAATAGTTTGTTCCGCCTCGGCCATTCGACCCTGCTGCTCAAGCTGGGCGGCCAGTTCTGGCTGACCGATCCCGTGTTTGCCGAGCGGGCCTCGCCCGTGCAGTGGGCCGGGCCGCAGCGCTTTCACGCGCCGCCCATCACCATCGCCGATTTGCCGCCCATCCACGGCGTGATCCTGTCGCACGACCATTACGACCATCTGGACAAGGCCGCCGTGCTGCAGCTGGCCGAGCGGACCACGCACTTTGTCGCGCCGCTGGGCGTGGGCGACACGTTGGTGAGCTGGGGCATCCCGGCCGGCAAGGTCCATCAGCTGGACTGGTGGCAAAGCAAGCACCTTGACGGCGTCAAGCTGGTGGCCACCCCGGCCCAGCATTTTTCCGGCCGCGGCATGTTCGACGGCAACCGCACCTTGTGGTCGTCCTGGGTCATCGAAACGGCGCACACGCGCATCTTCTTCAGCGGCGACAGCGGGTATTTCAAGGGGTTCAAGGAAATTGGCGACATCTACGGTCCGTTCGACCTGACCATGATCGAAACGGGCGCTTACGATCCGCAGTGGCCGGACGTCCACATGCAGCCGGAGGAAAGCTTGCAGGCCCACCTGGATTTGCGGGGCAAGGTGTTACTGCCGATCCACAACGGCACCTTCGACCTGGCCTTGCACGCCTGGCACGAGCCGTTCGAGCGCATCGTGGCGCTGGCCAGGGAACGCCAGTTGCCCGTTGCCACGCCCGCCATTGGCAAGGCGCTGAGCCTGACGGCGCCGCATGCGGACGAACAGTGGTGGTTGCACGCGCTCGCTTAAGCGACTGTATTGATCAGTTTGCCGATGGTCTGGCCCAAGGTGTTCACCTGGGGCTTGGCGGCAGTGAGGGCGGCGGGCAGCGCCTGCTGGGAGGGGGGCGGTTTTTCGATCGCGTTGTCGATCCGCACCGGCGTGGCCGCCTTCAGGGCCGGCTGGGCGGCCTGGCGGCTTTGCTGCTGGGTGCTGCTGAGCTGTTCCTTGTCCTTCGTCAGCTGCGTCTGGCTTTGTTCCAGCCGGCTTGCATCCTGGTTGACGCGCGTCTGATCCTGCTGCACTTGCCTTTCGGCCAGTGCCACGGATGCTTGCAACGTGTTGACGGATGACACGGAAGCCACGATTTGCCCCTCGGTAATAAATTCTCCTGGGTCGATCTCAGCAGCAATATCTTTGGACGCAAAGATACAGGATCGCTATCAATCAGGTACTACTCAAGCGTAGGTCAAAATCGTCCAGGACGCCAGCAGTATCTGCGATGGCGCTAGTGTGCCTTGACGGTGTAGGTGGTCCGTTGTGGTCCCGCGCCCCGGATTTCCAGCCTGCGCCAGCCGGCCGGCAAGCTCGCCGGGTGTTGGACCAGGCCGGCCGCTGTGATGTCGAGTCCGCCGAAACCGAACAGCAGCGCCTGCAACACGCCACCGGCGCCCGTGGCGAAATACGGATTGCTGCCGCCGGCCGTCTCGGCCAGCACGCCGAACGGCGCCAACTGGTTGGGGCGATAGCTGTCCAGGAACAGGCGGTAGGCCTGTTCGGGCTGGCCGCTGCGCGCGTACAGGGTGGCCAGGATGGCGTGCGACATGGCCGGGCCGGCGGGCGACATGCGCGGCCCGTAGTAGGCCAGGTCGCGGGCGATACGGTCCGGCGCGCTGACGATGGCCAGCGGATAGGCCAGCAGGTTGGCGTCGGCCTGCTTGATGGGCACGCCGTCGTAGGTGGCGTTTTCGCGCGTGGTGCCGTCGGCGAAGGTCAGGATGGGAATATTGGCCGCCACCTGTTCCCAGTCCGGATCGGGGGCCAGGCCCAGCGCTCGGGCGGCGGCCGTGGCGTTGCGCAGCACGGTGATCGCCATGCCGTTGGTGTAGGCGTTGTTGTCGATGTTTTCCTGCCACTCGTTGGCGCCGATCACGTTGTTGATCTCGTAGCGGCCCGGCCCCTTGCGCTCGACCCGGCTGGCCCAGAAATCGGCCACTTCCTTGAGCACCGGATAGCCGCGCGTGCGCAGCCATTCGCGGTCGCGCGTGACCAGGTAGTACTGCCAGAAGGCCCAGCCCACGCTGGCCGTGATGTGTTGCTGGAACGGCCCGGTCAGCGCCCACACGGGCGTGCTTTCCTGGCCTTCGCTGGCCGATTCCCACGGGAACATCGCGCCCCGGTAGCCGTGGCTGAAGGCGTTCTGCCGGGCCGCGGCCAGGCGCTGGTAGCGGTATTCGAGCATGGAGCGGGCCAGCTCCGGCTGCAGCGCCAGCAGCGGGCGCAACATCCACACGTCCGCATCCCAGAAGATGTGGCCGTTGTAGCCCAGGCCGGACAGGCCCATCGGCGACAGGCTGTAGGCGG
Source organism: Rugamonas sp. FW305-51 (assembly GCF_058786935.1). NCBI lineage: Bacteria > Pseudomonadati > Pseudomonadota > Betaproteobacteria > Burkholderiales > Oxalobacteraceae > Rugamonas > Rugamonas sp. FW305-51. Next base: position 43,690 of record NZ_JBYSZG010000003.1, on the reverse strand, counting down.
TGCCGGCCCGCACGAAGGCATACAGGTGGTACAGCATCAGGCGCATGTCGCGCTGTACGGCCGGATCGCCGTCGACGACGATGTCGCCTTGCCACAGCTGGTCCCAGGCGCGGCGGTGGGCGGCCAGCAGGCGTTCCCGGCCTTCGAGCGCCGCGTACAGGGTCAGGCGCTCCGCTTCGTTGTGGGGATCGGCCACGTGGGCCGACGAGATCACCGAGCCCACCAGCGCGAAGCGGTAGTGTTCGCCGGCCTTCAACCGGCGGGTGAATTTGGTGGCGTGCATCGGGTAGTCCCACTCTTCGTGCACCAGCGCCGGGCGTTCGCCACCCTCGAACACGAAGGCGGTGGCGGCGGCCAGCGTGTGCTTGCCGGACGGGCTCTTCGCCACCGAGGTGGTGAGGCCGATGCTGGCGTGCGGACGGTCGATCAGCGCGTACAGGTTATGCACGTCGCGCAGCACGTCGGGCGATTCGATCACGCTGGCCGGGGTGACGGTGACGTCCGCTGTCGCGCTCAGCTCGACGGTGGCGATGGCGCTGTAGGGCAGCTGGCGCAGTGCGGCCACCGTGTGGCGCACATGCAGTTTGTTGGGCAGGTCGAATTCCGTGACCAGCTCGGCGTGGCGCAGGTCGAGCCGCTGGCGCACGCCGCTGACGGCGGCGGCATCGAGGCGGCGGCCGTCCACGTCCAGCGTCAGGTTCATGAAGTTGAAACCCTTGAGGATGTTGTCGACGCGGCCGCGGCCATAGTTGTCGTAGGCGCCGTTCAGGACGGTTTCGCCCAGCTTCATCGGTTCGCGCGAGGACACCAGGCCTATCATGCCGTTGGCGACCGTGACGCCGAAGTAGGGCGCACCCGCAATGGGCGCGGCGCTGACGTTCCAGCCATCGCCAGCGATATCGTTATTGTCGGCGGCGGCCAGCAGCGGCAGCGCCAGCAGGCAGAGGGCGAATAGTTTCATCGGCAAGTCCATCCTGGTGTGGGCCTTGTGGGGTCGGCCCTGTAGGGTCTGACCCCATCAAAAACGGTAGGGTCTGACCCCATCAAAAACGATGCTATCAAAAAAAACCGGCGGGCGAACCCGGCCGGCAAATGAGGGATCATTGAAACAAGCAACTACGTAACGCGCCGGAGCCGGCAGGCTCCAGCGCTGCTGCGTTGGTTACGGCCAGCCGTCAGAAGCGATACAGCACCGATGCCTCCCACGAGCGGCCGAAGATGGGACGGGCGAACACGGTGCCGCCGGCGCCCGCGCCGATGATGCGGGCATTGCCTTCGGTCAGGCCCAGTTCGTTGCTCAGGTTGTTGCCGGACAGGCGCAGCTCGACCTTGTCGCCCAGGCTGACCAGCACGCCCGCGTCGATGGTGTGGTACTGGGGCAGCACTTGCTGGTTTTCCACATCCGAATAGCGCTCGCCGACCGAGGTGTAGGTCGCATACAGCTTGGCGTTGTTGTCGCCGAACGGGATGCGGTAGGTCGGCGTCAGGCGCAACTGCAGCCTGGGCTGGCGCTGCACGCGGTTGCCGGTATTGGGGCCGAAGTCCTTGTATTTGGAATCCTGGTAGTCGCCCGACATGGTGATCTGCAGGTCGCGCAGGGGACGCACGGCCAGTTCGAACTCCACGCCATCGGCCGTGGAACCGCCGACCGACGCGATCTTGGTGCCGTCGGCCAGGAACTGCTGGTAAGGCACGCCCTTGAAGTCGTTGTGGAAGAAGGTCAGGTAGGCGCTGTACATGCTGCCCACGGTTTTCAGGCCCAGCTCGTATTGCTTGACGTCCACCTGCGGCAGCAGGGTGGTGTTGTCGACATTGGCCTGGCTGCCGTTGTTGCGCAGGTCCTCGAAGGTCGGCAGGCCGTGGCCCGAGTTGGCGCGGGCGAAGATGCTGAAGTCCTTGGCCAGCTTGTAGTTGCCGCCCAGGGTGTAGGAGGTGGCGTTGTCGCTGCGGGTCAGGCCGGTGGTGGCGGCCGTCGTCATCGAGGTATTGTTGTTGTAGATGGTCAGCGGATTGTTGTCGGCGTCGCCCGAGGTCAGGTTGGCCAGCGAGCCGTTCAGGCGCTGGCGCTCGCGGCGCACGCCGGCATCGATCCGGATCACGTCGTTGATCTTCCAGTCGTCGGAGAGGAAGGCGGCCGTGTTGTGGCCGTTGTAGTTGGCGTTGACGGCGTAGAAGGTGGCGCCGTCGCGGCCCGCCCCGTTGGCGACGATGACGCCGTTGTCCAGCCTGACGCTGATGGGACGGGCGTTGCTGGTCGCCGTCATCAGGGTGCCGTTACCCAGGTACCACTGGTCGTGCGAGGAGTAGTCGGCAAAATAGACGCCGCCCGTCAGCGTATGGCCGGGCACCACTTCCTTGCTGACGCGGAATTCGTCGGTGGTGGACTTCAGGTTCTTTTCCACCGACCAGATGCCGGCCGACATCACCTGCTGGTTGCCGGCCACGGGCGTGCCGTCGGCCGCGTAGACGGCGGTGCCGGTGGTGGCGGGCTTGCCGGCGGCGGCCGTCACGGCGGCATTGGCGTTGGCGCTGGCGACGGCGTTGCCGAGGTAGGCATTCATGGTCAGCGGCGAGTTGCCGGTGAACAGGGCCAGGGTGGGCGCGTCGCCGCTGAAGTGGTTGAATTTGTTGCTGACCTGCCAGCCTTCTATGTTCTGCGCGAAGTCGGCGCCGAACACGGTGGCGTGCAGGCCGCGGCCGTCCGCCAGGTCTTTCTGCACCGTCTTGCCGGGCGCAACTTCCAGCGTCACGTTGCGCAGTTCGTTGCTGAGCGGGGTGCCGGTCAGCGGATCGAAGCCGGGGAAGGCCGAGGGTTTGCCGCCATTGGCGGAGCTGACCAGCGGCACGCCCGTGTAGAAGGCGTTCTTGTCGTCCGTGGTGCGGGCGTAGAAAGTCAGTTCGCCCTGCTCCAGCTTGCGCGTCAGGGTGGCCGTCAGCTGGCTGCCGTCGTCGGCGGGGAACTGGCCGTCGCGTACGCCCTGGCTGGTGCGGGTGAAGCCGCCGATGCTGCCATACCAGCCGTCGCCGATCTTGCCGCCGTAGTAGCCGTCCACGCGGCGCATGCTGCCGGTGCCGGTGGAGACGCGCAGGCTGCCTTCGGGCGTGTCGCTGCCTTTTTTCAGCAGGAAGTTGACGGTGGCGCCGGGCTGGGCGTTCGAATAGATGGTGCTGGGGCCGCCGCGCAACACTTCCACGCGCTCGACCGTGTCGTCGATGCGGAACAGCGACGAGTTTTCCATGAAGGACAGGGTCGGGGTCGGGTAGAGCGGCGAGCCCATCATCTGCACGGTGACGAACGGAGCGTCGCCGCCGGACGGGAAGCCGCGCACTTCAATGTTGGCGCCGGCATTGCCGCCGCTCGATTCGGCGTACACGCCCGGCACCAATTTCAGCAAATCGGCCGTGCTGCTGGGCGCGGCCTGCTTGATCTGTTCTTCGGACGCGGTGGTGATCGAGTAGGAAGCATCGATCTTGCGGGTGCCGCCGGTGGCCGAACCGGTCACCACCACCTGCTGGATTTCCGTGGCCACGCCGTCCTTGGCCGGCTTGGGTTCGGCGGCCTGCTGGGCGGCTGCCTGGTTGGCGAGGGTCAGTACGGCCAGGGAAATGGCGGATAACAAGAACTTGTTCTGGGTTTTCATTGTGCAATGCTCTCTTATTGGTATGAATCGTGTCGTCTCCGGACAGTGCGCCACCTTTAAAACAGCATCCAAGGCAGTTCCATCCCCATCTCCATCCTATGCTCAAAAGTTGGGCATAAGCTGAAGATTGGCCATTGAAACAAGAAATGTTATCGATGTCAATTGAAATGTTATCGATGTCATTTTTTACGACAACGGAAAAAAATCTGTCATAATGCGTCCGCCTACCGTGATTTTATTGATGAGAGTTTAATGCCTGCGAACAAAGTTGGAGCCCGCAAGACCGAGACGGCATTGACGATGGAGGACCTCGCCAAGCTGGCGGGCGTGTCCAAGATCACCGTCTCGCGGGCGCTGCGCGACAGTCCGCTGGTCACGCCGGAAACGCGGGAAAAGATACGCCAGCTGGCCACGGAGCAGGGTTACCGTCTCAACATCAGCGCCCGTAACCTGCGCATGCGGCGCAGCTATTCGGTGGCGGTGGTGGTGGAAATGACGCCGGTGCGCGGGCGCCCGATGTCCGATCCCTATCCGCTGGAACTGCTGGGCGGCATCACGCAGGAGCTGACCACGGCCGGCTACAGCGTGGTGCTGACGTCGAAACAGTTGATGGATACGGCGCCGGTGCAGGGCGCCGACGGCTTGATCCTGCTGGGCCAGGGCTCGCACGGCGAAGCGGTGCGCACCTTGCAGCTGACCGGCATGCCGCTGGTGGTGTGGGGCGCGCCGGAGCCGGGGACCGACTACATCGTGGTCGGTTCCGATAACCGCAAGGGCGGCATCAGCGCGGCCGAACGCTTCATCGCGCAGGGCCGGCAGAAGCTGGTGTTCCTGGGCGACGTGGACCACGCCGAAGTGCAGGAACGCTGCGCCGGCTTTATCGACGCCATGGGCGGCCAGGCGACGGTGCACATCATCCGCCCCAAGGCCTTCACCTTCGAGGCCGGCTTCGACAGCATTTCCGCGCTGTTGAAAAAGAAGGGCGCCAGTTTCGACGGCGTGTTCGCCGCCAGCGACCTGCTGGCGATGGGCGCGATCCGCGCGCTGGCGGAAAAGAATCTGCGGGTGCCGGAGAACGTTTCCGTCATCGGCTACGACGACACGCCCAGCGCGGCCAGCTTCGTGCCGCCGCTGACCAGTGTGCACCAGTATCTGCGCGACGGCGGCGTGTTACTGGCCAAGAAGATGCTTGGACTGATAGAGGGCCAGCCCGTGCAGTCCGAGATGTTGCCGACCACATTGATGGTGCGCCAGACCTGACGGCGCGCCGCCAGTAGCTTCCCTGAAGTAAGACAATAGACGCAGAACATTGCCAGGTTTGACTGTTTTGTAAAATCCAAACCGCTTTGGATCGCGTTTTTCCCCTCAAATAACGTGTTTTAAAGGATTGCACTGTGCAGCAGCCTGATCGCCCACTCCACACTTACCCGCTCGAAGCATGGTGCATTCGGGAGACCTCGTTCGATACCGCCTCGCATTTCCTCGATGAGACGCTGTTCGCCCTGGGCAACGGCTACATCGGCCTGCGCGGCACGCACGAGGAGGGTTACCACGGCCCGGCCGGCACCTCGCTGGACGGCAGCTACCTGAACGGCTTCTACGAATCGGAGCCCATCCAGTATCCGGAAGCGGCCTATGGCCTGGCCAAGACCAACCAGTTCATGCTCAACGTGCCGAACGCCAAAGGCATCGAACTCTGGCTGGAAGACGAGCGCTTCGACCTGCTGCAGGGCAGTCTGCAGCAGTATGAGCGGGTGCTCGATTTCCGCACCGGCCTGCTGACCCGCACGCTGGAGTGGACGTCGCCCCAGGGCCGCCGCATCGCGCTGCGCAGCCGGCGCCTGGTGTGCTTCGAGAACAAGCACCTGTTCGCGATCGACTACCAGGTCACGCCGCTCAATTTCGGCGGTCGTCTCAGGCTGGTGTCGGCGCTGGACGGCGCCGTGAAGAACCTGGAGGCGGGCGACGATCCGCGCGTTGGCTCGGCCATCTCCGGCCAGTCGCTGCACATGGTCGGCCACGAGCAGAACGTGGGCCTGGCGGCGCTGGTGCAGCGCACCCACAACAGCGGCTTCATGCTGGTCAGCGCGACCGACACGGAACTGGCCGGCGCCGACGCCACCCTCACCATCGCCCGCGCGGAGCAGCGCCTGAGCCAGACTTTTGAACTGCGGGCGCAGGCGGGGCAATGCATCACGTTGACCAAGTACGGCAGTTATTTTTCGTCGCGCGACTATCCGGAAGCGGAGCTCTTGGAACGCAGCAAGGCCACGCTGGCGCAAGCGCGCGAGGCCGGTTTCGAGGCGCTGTGCATGGCGCAGCAACAGTACCTGGCCGACTTCTGGCAGCAGGCCGACGTGCAGATCGCCGGTGACGACGCGCTGCAGCAGGGCATCCACTTCAACCAGTACCACCTGCTGCAATCGGTGGGGCGCGACGGCCGCACCAATATCTCGGCCAAGGGCGTGACGGGCGAAGGGTATGAAGGCCACTATTTCTGGGACACGGAGATCTACATCTTCCCCTTCTTCCTGTATTCGAAGCCGGAAATCGCCCGCAAGCTGCTGGAGTACCGCTACGCCGGACTGCCGCAGGCGCGCGAACGGGCGCGCCAGATGTCGCACGCCGCCGGCGCGCTGTACCCGTGGCGCACCATCGCCGGCGAGGAGTGCTCGGCCTACTTCCCGGCCGGCACGGCGCAGTACCACATCAACGCCGACATCGCCTATTCCATCAAGCTGTACATGGAGGCCACCGGCGACGACGAATACCTGCTCCGGCACGGCGCGGAAATCGTGATGGAGACGGCGCGCATCTGGATCGGCATCGGCAGCTACGACCGCGAGGGCCGCTTCGTCATCAACCAGGTGACGGGGCCGGACGAATATACGGCGCTGGTCAACAACAACTACTACACCAACGCCATGGCGCGGATGCACCTGAACTTCGCGGCCGACATCGCGGAGCGCCTGGCGCAGGAGTATCCGGCCGAATTCGCGCGTATCGCCGGCCTGGCCGCGCTCGAGGCGGACGAGCCGGCCGCATGGCGGCGCGCCGCCGCGCGCATGCATCTGCCGTATGACGAGGCGCTGCGGATCCACGCCCAGGACGACAGCTTCCTGTCCAAGAAAGTGTGGGATTTCGCCGGCACGCCCAAGGAAAACTATCCGCTGCTGCTGAATTACCACCCGATGGTGATCTACCGCCATCAGGTCTGCAAGCAGGCCGACGTGGTGCTGGCGCTGCTGCTGCTGTCCGACCAGTTCACGCTGGAAGACAAGCGGCGCGACTTCGATTACTACGAAGCCGTGACCACCCACGATTCGTCGCTGTCGTCCTGCATCTTCAGCATCATCGCAGCGGAAGTCGGGTACCACGACAAGGCCTACGACTACTTCATGGAGACGGCGCGGCTCGACCTCGACGACACCCACGGCAATACGCATTACGGCGTCCACACGGCGGCGATGGCCGGCACCTGGATGGGCGTGGCCTACGGTTTCGCCGGCATGCGGGTGGTGGACGGCGCGCTGCACTTCGCGCCGGCGCTGCCCCGGCAGTGGCAGCACTACAGTTTCAAGATCCACTTCCGGGGCGCGCTGCTGGAAGTGCACGTGGCGCCGGGCCGCGCCGAATACCGGCTGTTGCAGGGCGAGGCGCTCGCGTTCAGCCACCGTGGCGAAGCGCTCGCGCTCACGCCGTCCGCGCCGGTCCAGTCGCGCGCCATTTAAGGAGCTTGGTATATGACTATCCGATTCAAAGCCGTCATCTTCGACCTCGATGGCGTCATTACCGACACGGCCCACTACCACTACCTGGCCTGGAAGCGCCTGGCGGAATCGCAGGGCGTGCATTTCGACCACGCCTTCAACGAGAACCTGAAGGGTATCGACCGCATGGGGTCGCTCGAGATGATACTGGCGTCGGCCGGCAGGGCGTATTCGCTGCAGGAAAAGCTGGCGCTGGCGGACGAGAAGAACGAACATTACAAGACGCTTATCGACACCATGTCGGCGGCGGATCTGCTGCCCGGCGCGGTGCAGGCGCTGGACGCGGTGCGCGCGGCGGGCCTGAAGATCGGCCTGGCTTCCGTCAGCAAGAACGCCTTTACGGTGCTGGACCACCTGGGCATTGCCGCCAAGTTCGACTATGTGGTCGACGCGGCCACCATCGCCCGCGGCAAGCCGGACCCGGAAATCTTCCTCAAGGCGGCGCGGGAGCTGGGGGTGGCGCCGGCCGATTGCCTGGGCGTGGAGGATGCCGTGGCCGGGGTGGCCGCGATCAAGGGCGCGGGCATGTATGCGCTCGGCATCGGCAAGCCGGAGGTGCTCACGCAGGCCGACCGGGTGATACCGGGGCTGGCCGAATTCACTCTCGCCGCGATCTGAAAACATAATAAATAATATAAAAAATTCCGGAGACAACATGAAAAACCAGCGCATCCTGGTGGCCCTGTTCCTGATCTACTTCATGTTCGGCATCCTGCTGAACAGTGTGGGGACGGTGATCCTGCAGGTCATCAACAATTACGACGTGAGCAAGTCCAGTGCCAGTGTGCTGGAAGGTTTTAAGGATCTGCCGATCGCCATCGTCTCGTTCCTGGTGGCGTCCTTCCTGCCGCGCCTTGGCTACAAGAAGGCGATGCTGATTGCGCTCGTCATCGTCAGCTGCGGCTGCGTGGCGATGCCGCTGGTGCCCGCCTTCTGGACAGCCAAGCTGCTGTTCCTCAGCGTCGGCGTGTCGTTCGCGCTGGTGAAGGTATCGGTCTATTCGACGCTGGGCCTGATCGCCACCGACCGCCGCCAGCACGCCAGCACCATGAACCTGCTGGAAGGCTTCTTCATGCTGGGCGTGCTGAGCGCCTATTGGGTGTTCAGCTTCTTCATCGATTCCGACCACCCGAAATCGCAAACCTGGCTGCAGGTCTACTGGGTGCTGGCCGCGCTGTGCGTGGCCACCTTTGCGCTGCTGCTGTTCACGCCCTTTAACGAAGACATGGCGGCGCTGCCGGCCGAGCGCAGCCTGGCGCAGGATTTCGCCGCCATGCTGAAACTGATGCTCAAGCCCCTGGTGTGCGTGTTCATCGTCACCGCCTTCCTGTATGTGCTGATCGAGCAAAGCGTGGGCACCTGGCTGCCGACGTTTAACAATGAAATCCTCAAGCTGCCGGCGGCGATGAGCGTGCAGGTGACCAGCATCTTCGCCGCCTGCCTGGCCATCGGCCGGCTGTCGGCCGGGGTGCTGATGCGCCGCCTGAACTGGTATCCCGTGATGAATGCCTGCGTGATCGGCATGGGCGCGACCGTGCTGCTGGCGCTGCCGCTGACGCATGACGTGGTGCTGGACCCGCACATCAGCTGGTCGAGCGCGCCCCTGGCCACCTTCCTGTTCCCGCTGATCGGCTTGTTCATGGCGCCCATCTACCCCGGCATCAATTCGGTGATGCTGAGTTCCCTGCCCAAGCACCAGCATTCGGCCATGACCGGCCTGCTGGTGATCTTCTCGGCGCTGGGCGGCACCACGGGATCTTTGATCACGGGTTATGTGTTTGGCAACTTCAGCGGCCATTTCGCCTTCTACCTGACCCTGGTGCCGATCTCTATCATTCTGATAATGTTATATTTTTTCAAAAAATCGGTTGATGATGGTGGAAGAGAATTTGACGGCTCCGCTATAATCAGCGGTCAACATTGAAGTACTGCACATGAATCTGAAGAGTCTTGCGAGTTTGCTCGGCATGTCGAAAACCACGGTCAGCCGCGCTTTGAACGGCTATCCCGAGGTGAGCCGCCGCACTCGCGAGCGCGTCCTGAAGGCGGCCAAGGAGTCAGGCTACCAGGCCAACCCCATGGCCCGCAGCCTGGCGCTGGGGCGTACCAATGTGTTCGGCATCATTTATCCGCTCTCGCCCAGCGACCTGGGCGACCCCATGTTCCTGGACGTGGTGGGTGGCATGTCGGAGGCGTTGGAGGCGGCCGGCAAGAACCTGATCATCGCGCCCGTGTCGGCCCAGAACGAGCAGCCGTCCTACCAGCAGGTGGTGCGCGGGCGCCGCGTGGACGGGCTGGTGGTGGCGCGTACGCTGGTGCATGACGAGCGCATCGCCTTCCTGAGCAAGGTGGGTTTTCCGTTCGTGGCCCACGGCCGCACGGAACTGGATGCCCCCTATGCCTGGTTCGATTACGACAACGAGGCCGGCATGCGGCTGGCCGTGCAGCATCTGCTGGCCCACGGCCACCAGCGCATCGCCATGCTGAGCGCGCCGCTGGAACTGAATTTTGCCCGCCAACGGCACGACAGCCTGCTGGCCATCCTGGCCGAGGCGGGGCTGACGCCCGACCCGCGCCACCTGATCGCCAACACGCTGGACCGGCGCAGCGGCCATCACGCCATGATGCAGCTGTTGGCCTGCTCGCCGCGGCCGACGGCCGTAATCGTAGACAACCACTTGTCCGGCGTGGGCGCCGTGCGGGCGCTGGTCGATGCGGGTATCGTGATCGGCAAGGAAATGTCCATCATCGTGTGGGGCAACATGCCCGATACGCTGGTCTGTTCCGACGTGACCATCATCGACCAGCCGGAACCGCGCCGCGCCGGCGAGCGCATGATCGCCATGCTGCTGGCGCTGGCCGACGGCACCCCGGCCGGGGAATTGCATGAGCTGTGGCAGCCCGTGCTGGTGCCCGGTTCGACGGTCGGACCCCGTCCCGCGTAACGCGCGCGGCAGGACGAAAAAATGGGGACGTACCCCTTTTTTTTAAAACGGGAGGCGTCTGCCTCCCGTTTGCTTTGCAGCGGTACTGCCCGCTTACATGTTGCGGCGGTACTGGCCGCCCACCTCGAACAGCGCGGTGGTGATCTGGCCCAGCGAGCAGACGCGCACGGCGTCCATCAGCTTGTCGAACACGTTGGCGTTGTCGATGGCGGCCTGCTGCAGCGCGGCCAGCGCGGCCGGCGCGGCGGCCGCGTTGCGGGCGTGGAAGTCTTCCAGGCGCGTGAGCTGCGACTGCTTTTCATCGTCGGTGGAACGGGCCAGTTCGATCTTCTGCGGCGCGTCGCTGGCCTTCGGATTGCGGAAGGTGTTGACACCGATGATGGGCAGCGTGCCGTCGTGCTTCTGGTGCTCGTACAGCATGGACTCTTCCTGGATCTTGCCGCGCTGGTAGCCCGTCTCCATCGCGCCCAGCACGCCGCCGCGCTCGGCGATGCGCTCGAACTCCTGCAGCACGGCTTCCTCCACCAGGTCGGTCAGCTCGTCGATGATGAAGGAACCCTGGTTCGGGTTCTCGTTCTTGGCCAGGCCCCATTCGCGGTTGATGATCAACTGGATCGCCAGCGCGCGGCGCACCGATTCGTCGGTTGGCGTGGTGATGGCCTCGTCGTAGGCGTTGGTGTGCAGCGAGTTGCAGTTGTCGTAGATGGCGATCAGGGCCTGCAGCGTGGTGCGGATGTCGTTGAAGTCGATCTCCTGCGCGTGCAAGGAGCGGCCCGAGGTCTGCACGTGGTACTTGAGTTTCTGGCTGCGGTCGTTGGCGCCGTACTTGTCGCGCATGGCCACGGCCCACAGGCGGCGCGCCACGCGGCCCAGCACCGTGTATTCCGGGTCCATGCCGTTGGAGAAGAAGAACGACAGGTTGGGTGCGAAATCGTCGATGTGCATGCCGCGCGCCAGGTAGGCTTCCACGAACGTGAAGCCGTTCGACAGCGTGAAGGCCAGCTGCGAGATCGGATTGGCGCCCGCTTCGGCGATGTGGTAGCCGGAGATCGACACCGAGTAGAAGTTGCGCACCTGGTGGTGCACGAAGTACTCCTGGATGTCGCCCATCACCTTGAGCGAGAACTCGGTCGAGAAGATGCAGGTGTTCTGGCCCTGGTCTTCCTTGAGGATGTCGGCCTGCACCGTGCCGCGCACGTTCTGCAGCACCCAGGCACGGATCTTGGCCGCTTCGTCGGCGCTCGGTTCGCGCTGGTTCTCGGCCTTGAACTTGTCGACCTGCTGGTCGATGGCCGTGTTCATGAACATGGCCAGGATGGTGGGGGCCGGGCCGTTGATGGTCATCGACACCGAGGTGCTGGGGCTGCACAGGTTGAAGCCGTCGTACAGCACCTTCATGTCGTCCAGCGTGGCGATCGACACGCCCGAGTTACCCACCTTGCCGTAGATGTCGGGACGGATGGCCGGGTCGGCGCCGTACAGGGTGACGGAGTCGAACGCGGTCGACAGCCGCTTGGCGTCCATGCCGGTGGAGACCAGCTTGAAGCGGCGGTTGGTGCGGAAGGCGTCGCCTTCGCCGGCGAACATGCGGGTCGGGTCTTCGCCTTCGCGCTTGAAGGCGAACACGCCGGCCGTGAACGGGAACGAGCCCGGCACGTTTTCCAGCATCAGGAAGCGCAGCACTTCGCCATGGTCTTCATAGCGGGGCAGGGCCACCTTGCGGATCTTGGTGCCCGACAGCGTGTGCTGGACCAGGCGGGTGCGGATTTCCTTGTCGCGGATCTTGACCACGTAGTCGTCACCCGCATACGCTTCCTGCAGGTCGGGCCACTGGGCCAGCAGCTTCCTGGCGCCGGCATCCATGGCGCTGTCGCGCTCGGAAATGAGGTGGTCGAAGTCGGGGCCCAGGTCCATGCCCGCCTTGGCGGCGGCCAGCATGCGCTTGGCTTCCGTCAGCTGCTGGCGTTCGCGCGCCAGCGTGACCTGCTTGCGGGTGAACTTGTGGTAGCCGCGCACGGTGTCGGCGATTTCGGCCAGGTAGCGCGCGCGCGCCGGCGGCACGATCACGTGCTTGCCGCTCGAGTACTTGACGTCGACGGCGGCCAGCTTGCCCGCCTTGGCCTGCAGGCCGAACTGGGCCAGCCTGGGCAGCAGGCCTTGATAGAGGGCCGTGACGCCGTCGTCGTTGAAGCGCGACGCCTGGGTGCCGTACACGGGCATCTCGTCCGGGCGCTTGGACCACAGCTCGCGGTTGCGCTGGTATTGCTTGGCCACGTCGCGCAGTGCGTCGAGCGCGCCCTTGCGGTCGAACTTGTTGATGGCGATGAAGTCGGCGAAATCGAGCATGTCGATTTTTTCCAGCTGCGAGGCGGCGCCGAATTCCGGCGTCATCACGTACATGGACACGTCCACGTGCGGTACGATGGCCGCGTCGCCCTGGCCGATGCCCGACGTTTCCACGATCACCAGGTCGAAGCCGGCCACCTTGCAGGCGGCGATCACGTCCGGCAGCGCCTGCGAAATCTCGGAGCCCGCTTCGCGCGTGGCCAGCGAGCGCATGAACACACGGCTCTGGCCAGCCCACGGGTTGATGGCGTTCATGCGGATGCGGTCGCCCAGCAGCGCGCCGCCGGATTTGCGGCGCGACGGGTCGATCGAGATCACGGCGATGTTGAGCGCGTCGCCCTGGTCCAGGCGGATGCGGCGTATCAGTTCATCGGTCAGCGACGATTTGCCGGCGCCGCCCGTGCCGGTGATGCCCAGCGTGGGCACGCCCAGGCCCACGGCCGCGTCCAGCAGCTCGGCGCGCAGGGCAGGGGAAGCCTTTTCGTTTTCCAGCGTCGTGATCAGCTGGGCCAGCGGACGGTGGCGCTGGGCGATGTCGCCTTGCTTGAGCGGGGCCAGCGAGGTGGGCGAATACTGGGACAGGTCGATGTCGCACTGCTGCACCATCCACTGGATCATGCCCACCAGGCCCATGCGCTGGCCGTCTTCCGGGCTGAAGATCTTGGTCACGCCGTAGGCATGCAGGTCCGCGATTTCGTCCGGCACGATCACGCCGCCGCCGCCGCCGAACACCTTGATGTGGGCGCCGCCGCGCTGCTTGAGCAGGTCGATCATGTACTTGAAATATTCGACGTGGCCACCCTGGTAGCTGGAGATGGCGATGCCTTGCACGTCTTCGGCCAGGGCCGCCGTCACCACTTCATCGACCGAGCGGTTGTGGCCCAGGTGGACCACTTCCACGCCGTTCGACTGCAGGATGCGGCGCATGATGTTGATCGAGGCGTCGTGGCCGTCGAACAGGGACGCGGCGGTGACGAAGCGTACCTTGTTGGCCAGCTTGGGCTGTTCCGGCACGGCGGCGATTTTCGGAGCGGAGAGGTCGTTCATGGGTGTCCTTGTAGTTCTGGGCGCGAGGCGTGGTCAGGCGGTCGTGTCAAATTATATGACGTTTACGTTAACGTCAAGTCAAGCGAAATCGTGCGCTTGTCTGACGCCAGCCACGCCCCGGCCGGGTGGCAATCTTTTAACGGGGGACCGGCCTTAATCCCTGAGCAATGTTGCTGCGGGATGGGGCCGATCCCCTGCGGGGTCAGGCGGCGTGCTGGTGGCCGCCGTCGAGCGCACCCATCAGGCGTGCCTTCTCGGCGTGGAACTCGGCCACGGCCTTTTCCTTCACATGGCCGAAGCCGCGCACTTTTTCCGGCAGCGCGGCCAAGGCCACGGCCGTGTCGTGGTTTTCCGCGTTCAGCCTGGCCAGGATGGCGGCCGTCATCTCGCGATATTCCACGATCAGGGCACGTTCCATCTTACGCTCATCCGAGTAGCCGAACAGGTCGAACATGCCGCCGCGCAGGCCCTTGGCCTTGGCCAGCAGCTGGAAGGCGCGCCACATCCACGAGCCGAATTCCGCCTTCACCAGGTGGCCCTTGGCGTCCTTCCTGGCGAACAAAGGCGGCGCCAGGTTGAACTTGAGCGTGAAGTCGCCTTCGAACTGTTGCTTGAGCTGCTCGACGAAACGGCCGTCCGTGTACAGGCGGGCCACTTCGTATTCGTCCTTGTAGGCCATCAGCTTGAAGTAGGACTTGGCGACGGCCGTCGACAGCTTGTTGCCCAGGCCGAGCGCCGTTTCTTTGGCGCGCACCTGCGCCACCAGGTCTTCGTAGCCGGCCGCGTAGGCCGCGTTCTGGTAGCCGGTGAGGAACTGGACGCGCTGCTTGATGAGCGTCTCCAGGCTTTGCGGCATCTGCACCACGATGGCCTGGGTCGGGGTGGCGATCTTTTCCACCCGCTTGAAATCGACGGCGGCGCGGCGGCCCCACAGGAAGCTCTTCTTGTTGGACGCGATGCCCACGCCGTTCAATTCGATGGCGCGCAGCAGCGACGCTTCGTTGAGCGGGATGCGGCCCTTCTGCCACGCATAGCCCAGCATGAACAGGTTGGCGGCGATCGAGTCGCCCATCAGCGCCGTGGCCAGCTTGGTGGCGTTGATGAAGTCGGCGCTGTGGTACTGCTCGGCGCCCACCGATTCGCTGATCAGGGCCCGCACTTCTCCCACCGGATACTGCCAGTCAGGCTGCTGGGCGAAGGTGCCGGGCGGCTGCTCGTGCAGGTTGATGACGGCCATGGTGCGGCCCGGACGCATCTTGGAGACGGCGTCGGCGGCGCCGGCCGTCAGCATGTCGCAACCGAGGATCAGGTCCGCCTCGCCGGTGGCGATGCGCTGGGCGCGCAGGTGGGCCGGGGTGCGGGCGATCTTCACGTGCGAGGTGACGGAACCGTTCTTCTGCGACATGCCCGTCATGTCCAGCACGGACGCGCCCTTGCCTTCCAGGTGGGCCGCCATGCCCATCAGGGCGCCGACGGTGATCACGCCGGTGCCGCCGATGCCGTTGATGAGGATGTTGTACGGCTGTTCGCAGTCGGGCAGTGCGGGCAGCGGCAGCGGGCCGAAGCCGTCGTCCCCGTTATCCTTGCTGACGCCCGTTTTCGATTTCTTCAGCGTGCCCCCTTCCACCGTCACGAAGCTGGGGCAGAAGCCTTTGACGCACGAGTAGTCCTTGTTGCAGGACGACTGGTCGATGGTGCGCTTGCGGCCGAAGTCCGTCTCCTTGGGCAGGATGGAGGTGCAGTTGGACTGGATGCCGCAGTCGCCGCAGCCTTCGCACACGGCTTCGTTGATGACCATGCGCTTGGCCGGGTCGGGGAACTCGCCTTTCTTGCGGCGGCGGCGCTTCTCGGCGGCGCAGGTCTGGTCGTAGATCAGCACGGACACGCCTTGCACTTCGCGCAGTTCGCGCTGCACGGCGTCCATCTCCTTGCGGTCGTGCAGGCTGACGATGGTTGGCAGCGCGGAGCGGTCCGTGTAGCGGCTCAGGTCTTCCGTCACCAGGGCGATGCGCTTGATGCCTTCGGCCGCCATCTGCTGGGCGATCATGGGCACGGAAGTGATGCCGTCCACCGGCTGGCCGCCCGTCATGGCCACGGCGTCGTTGTACAGGATCTTGTAGGTCATGTTGACGCGGGCCGCCACGGCCGCGCGGATGGCCAGGTAGCCGGAGTGGAAGTAGGTGCCGTCGCCCAGGTTCTGGAACACGTGCGGCAGCTTGGAGAAGGCGGCCTGGCCTATCCACGGCGCCCCTTCGCCGCCCATGTGGGTGGTCAGCTTGTTGTGCTCGGGGTAGATCGAGGTGGCCATCACGTGGCAGCCGATACCGGCCAGCGCCAGGCTGCCGTCGGGCACCTTGGTCGAGGTGTTGTGCGGGCAGCCGGAGCAGTAGAAGGCGGGGCGGAACGGGGTGTTGATGGCCTTCTTCAGCACGGCGTCCTTGGCGTCCAGGAAGGTCAGGCGGGCCTTGATGTGGTCGCACGTGACGGGGTCAGAGATCAGGCGCGCCACGCGGCTGGCGATCACGCGCGCCACTTGCGAGACGGAGAAGTCGGCCTTGGAGGTGAGCAGCCATTCGCCGCGCGGCGCCACCCATTCGCCTTTTTCATCGAACTTGCCGATCACGCGCGGACGCACGTCGTCGCGCCAGTTGTAGAGCTGTTCCTTGAGCTGGTACTCGACGATCTGGCGTTTTTCTTCCACCACCAGGATCTCGTCCAGGCCTTGCGCGAATTCGCGCACGCTGTCCGGTTCCAGCGGCCACGGCATGGCCACCTTGAACAGGCGCAGGCCAACCTTGGCCGCCATCTCCTCGTCGATGCCCAGTTCTTCCAGCGCTTCCAGCACGTCCAGGTAAGACTTGCCGGAGGCGATGATGCCGAGCTTGGCGTCCGGGCTGGTGATGGTGGTGTGGTTGAGCTTGTTCTCGCGGGCGTAGGCCAGGGCCGCATAGATCTTGTAGTCCTGCATCAGCGCTTCCTGGTTGCGGGCCTGCTGGCCCAGCGGAATGCTGGACAGGCGCGCGTTCAGGCCGCCTTCTGGCATGTGGAAGTCGTGCGGGATCTTGCATTCGACGCGGAACGGGTCGGCGTCGACGGAGGCCGACGATTCGACCGTGTCGGCCAGGGCCTTGAAGGCCACCGTGCAGCCGGAAAAGCGCGACATGGCCCAGCCGTGCAGGCCCAGGTCCAGGTATTCCTGCACATTGCACGGATACAGCACGGGAATCATGGAGGCCGAGAACAGGTGGTCGGACTGGTGCGGCAGGGTGGACGAATAGGCGCCGTGGTCGTCGCCGGCCACCAGCAGCACGCCGCCGTGTTTGGAAGTGCCGGCATGGTTCATGTGCTTGAAGACGTCGCCGCAGCGGTCCACGCCGGGGCCCTTGCCATACCACATGGCGAACACGCCGTCGTACCTGGCCTCGCCGATCAGGTCCACCTGCTGCGAGCCCCAGACGGCTGTGGCGGCCAGGTCCTCGTTGACGCCGGGCACGAACTGGACGTGGTTGTCGGCCAGGTGCTTTTGCGCCTTCCACAGGTTTTCATCGAGGCCGCCCAGCGGCGAGCCGCGGTAGCCGGAGATGAAGCCGGCCGTGTTCAGGCCGGCGGCCAGGTCGCGCTGGCGCTGCATCATGGGCAGGCGCACGAGGGCCTGGATGCCGGACAGGAAGATGTCGCTTTGGGTAGCTGTGTATTTGTCGTCGAGGGTGACGGTGGTGAGGCGGTCGTTGGCAGTCGCTGCAACGCCGGTGGACGTGGCAGGGCCGGTGGCCGTGGTATCAGGCATGGTGGTGTCTCCGTGGTCTCAGATCGCGCCCGGTCTGTGGGAACGCCGGGTAGGCGCACCAGGGTCGGGCCATTAGCCGCCTGTTATGGCGGCGATACAGAAATTTTAGGCTTAAAAAATCCGCTTTGCGCCCAGTGTAGGGCTTAGTTAACGTATACGGAAATACCGTTTGCGGATGGGGGTATAAGAAAAAGTGATGGCAACCATAGACCTACCAGTCTGGCGCGCCGCTGCGCTGGCACAAACCGGGGCGGCACAGCAGGCGCAAACTGGAGCGGTTGCTTCGGGCATGGTAGTCGCCCTTGCGGAGAACCTGATGCATCTCTTGCGGTTGTCACTTGACAACCGCAAGAGATGCGCCTAATCTGGAGGCAGTGATGAAACGAACATCTCATCCTCACAAAGATGTTGAAGCCGCACTGAGGCACGCAGAAGAACAAGGATGGTCGGTCAAAGTGGGCGGTAGCCACGCATGGGGGCGCATTTATTGTCCCTATAACAACGACGACTGTGGTGAGTTTTGTATTACCAGCATCTGGAGTACGCCCAAAAACCCGGGCAACCACGCCAAGGCCATACGGCGCGTGATCGATAACTGTACCGAACATAAGCTTATTTTAGCGGCAAGAAAACCGGAGTGACGCCATGGAATATCTGTTCACCCTCAAATACCAGCTGTCCGAGCAAGATAGCAATCAGGAAGAAATCGTCGAGCGGCTGGGCGCTGGTGGTTGCGACGATGCGTTGATCGGTATCGGCCAACCGGGCCGCATCGCGCTGGAATTCACCCGCGAGGCCGACAGTGCACAGGCAGCCCTGCTCAGCGCGTTGGCCGACGTCAAACAGGTGGTACCTGGCGCCAGCCTGATCGAGGCCGCACCCGATTTCGTGGGCCTGACCGATGTGGCCGACGTGGTCGGCATGACGCGCCAGAACATGCGTAAGCTGATGGTCAACCACGCCACCAGTTTTCCAGCGCCCGTGCATGATGGCAACAGCGCCGTCTGGCACCTGGCCGACGTATTGAAGTGGCTGTTGGCCAGGGGCCCGTACCGGGTGGCCGCCGGCGTGACCGAAGTGGCCGAGACGAACAAGCAGGTCAATCTGGCCAAGGCGGCGCCCGCGCTGGCGCCGGGCTTGCAGCGTGAATTGCAGGCGCTGTTGGCCTAGCGGGACTGCGCCGCGCGCCTTTATTGCGGCAGCAGGCGGGCGCCCAGCCAGGTGCCGCCGGCGCACAGGTCCGCCGCCACCTGCACCGCGAGCCGGCTGACGGCGGCGGCGGCGTTGGTGAGCGGAATGTTCTTCGACGCGCACAGCACCACCGTGCGCGAGATGGCGGGGCTGTGGATGCGGTAGGAGCGCATGGCGCCCCGTTCCAGCGCGTCCAGCACGGGCGCCACGGGCAGGATGGTGGCGCCCATGTCGGCCAGGATGGCGGATTTCAGGATGGCGATCGAGTTGATTTCGATGACGTTGCCTATCGTTAGCCCCGCCGTGCGCGCCACGCTTTCTATCCGCGGCCGCACGCCATGCTGCAGGCCGGGCAGGATCAGGGGCGCGGCCAGCGCCTGCGCCAGTGTGATGGCCGTGCCGTCCGGCGCGCAGGCCGCGTCGGCGCGGCAGATAAAGCGCAATTCTTCCTCCGCCAGCGGGGTGCAGGCGAACGGCGTCAGCTGCCCGTCGTCAAACAGCACGGCCAGGTTGACCCGGCCTGCCTTGAGCTGTTCGCTCAGGTTACCCGTCAGTTCTTCCGTCAATTGCAGCGTAATTTCAGGATAATGCTTGCGGGCCGCCATCAGCAAGGGCAGGGCCAGGGCGCCCGATATGCTGTGGGGCAGGCCCAGCGTCACGCTGCCGGACGGGCGCGTGGCCGATTGCGTGACGGCCGACTTGGCGTCGGCCACCTGTTTGAGGATCGCTTGCGCATGCTGGTAGAACACTTTGCCGGCATCCGTGCTGAGCACACCCTGGGCTGTGCGGTGCAGCAGCTGCGCTTCCAGCTCATCTTCCAGCTGGCGCAGCTGCTGGGTCAGCGCCGGCTGCGCTACATGCAGCACCAGCGCCGCCCGCGACAGGGAGCCGTGGTCGACGATGGCGACAAAATAGCGAAGTTGGCGTAATTCCATGGAAGTTACAGGCTGATGTGTTGCGCGTTATGCAAAAAAACGGCAGCGAAGCGCTGGCGGTCCGGCAAATGTTAGTCCTGGACAGAAACTATTTGTTATACTCATTCTAACTCCTCTTGCCGTCTCAGCCCCCTTTGTGAGCGTTTTGTATGTTTAAGAAAGTCGATTCCTCACAGCTGAAAGTGGGCATGTACATCCATGACCTCAGTTGCGACTGGATGACCCATCCGTTCATCCGCAACCGTTTCCTCATCAGCAGCGAGGACGAGATCCGCAAGATCATCCAGGCCGGCATCCACGACGTGGTGATCGACAGCGCCAAGGGCCTGGATGTGGTCAACGCCCCTACCCTGGACGAGGCGCAGGCGGCAACGGAACGGGAACTGGTGGAGCTGGCGGCCAAGCCGGTGGTGGTGACGCGCGTTTCGCTGGGCGAAGAAATGGCGCGCGCGACCCAGATCCGGCATCAGGCCTCGACCCTGGTGCGTTCCGTGATGCGCGATGCCCGGCTGGGCAAGGCGATCGAACTGGACCAGGTGCAACCCGTGGTGCAGAACATTACGGAATCCATCCTGCGCAATCCGGGCGCGCTGGTGGGACTGCTGCGCATCAAGACCAAGGACGACTACACTTTTCTCCATTCCGTGAGCGTGTGCGCGCTGCTGGTGGCGTTTTGCCGCTCGCGCGGCATGGACGCCGGCATCACCCACCAGGCCGGCCTGGGCGGCTTGCTGCACGACACGGGCAAGGCGCTGGTGCCGGACGCCATCCTGAACAAGCCGGGGCCGCTGACGGACGAGGAATTTGCCATCATCAAGCGCCACCCCAAGGATGGCTACGATATCCTGCTGCAGTCGCCGGAAGTGGGCCCCATTCCGCTCGACATCACGCTGCACCACCACGAGCGGCGCGACGGCAGCGGCTATCCGGACAAGCAGGCTGGCGACGATATCAGCGAACTGGCGCAGATGGCGGCCATTGTCGACGTTTATGATGCGATCACGGCGGACCGCTGTTATCACAGGGGCATGTCGGCGGCGGCGGCCCTGCGCAAGATTTATGAGTGGAGCAAGTTCCACTTCAATCCCGTGTATGCCCAGGAATTCATGCGCTGCGTGGGGATCTATCCGGTCGGCACCATGGTGCTGCTGGAGTCGGGCCGGCTGGGGGTGGTGATCGAGCCGCACGACACCAATCTGCTGGCGCCCAAGGTCAACGTTTTCTTCAACACCAGGCAAAATCTCTACATCAAGCCGGAAACCGTCGACTTGTCGCGCGGGCTGGGCTTTGGTGGCGGCGACAAGATCGTCGGCCACGAGTCGCCGTCCAAGTGGCAAGTCGATCCGATGCGTTTCCTCACGCTGGCCTGAGGCCGGGGCAATCCAGGGTAACCGGGCGCAGTCCGGTGCAGTCCGGCGCCATCGGCGTCAGAAGAATTCGGCCGTATCGTTCGATTCGATGGTTTGCAGCAGGCCGCCTTCGACCAGTTCGTCGTAGTGGCAGGCCAGGTTGCGGCCGTGGCTCTTGGCGTAGTACAGGGCCTGGTCGGCCTTGCCGAGGATGATGACGGGCGCTTCCACCGCGCTGATGCTGACGAAACCCACGCTCACGGTGACCCGGCCCACCTGCGGGAAGTCATGCGCTTCCACGTTCATGCGGAAGCGGTCGATGATCTTTTTGACATTGTCCAGCGTCGTCGAGCGCAGCAGCACGACGAATTCCTCGCCGCCGAAGCGGAACACGCGGTCCTGGGCCCGGAACGAGGACGTCATCAGGTTGGCGATCAGGATCAGCACTTCGTCGCCATACAGGTGGCCGAAGCGGTCGTTGACATGTTTGAAATGGTCCACGTCCACCACGGCCAGCCACTGCTTTTCCTGGTCGCGGTGGTGGCGCCGTTCCGGCTCGCCGGGCAGGGTCAGCGAATCGGGCTCGCCGCTGGCGGCCAGCATCTTGCTGAGCTGGTCGTCGAAGGTCTTGCGGTTGAGCAAACCGGTCAGCGAATCGCGCTCGCTGTAGTCGAGCAGGTTCTGGAAATTGCGGTACACACTGACGATGCCGCCGATGACGTGGATGGTGTCGCTGGTGTAGGGCGTGGGATTGACGATTTCCAGGCAGGTGTCGGCCTTGTCGCCCAGCCAGATGGGCAGCCACAGCGTGTGCTCGCCGGCCGCGTTGGCCACGTCTGCGCTCGCTTCATGGCGTGCGATGCAGTCGGCCAGGGCGGGGAAGTTGCTGATCGGTTCACCGGGGCTGCCGGGGTCGGGGTTGTCCACCATCTTGGCCGGCAAGCCGTCCGTGATAATGGCGCGCGGACGGACGAACAGCTGGCCCCGTACTTGGGCCAACGACAGTACCCGGGTCTGAGTGGCATGGGCGAGTTCCTGTACCGCCGAGATCACGGAGATGTCGAGCATCGTGTGATCGCGGTGGCCGGTCATGTCCACCATGTGTTTCAGTAGGGAATCCATTTTCGTCTCTGGAAAATATTCACACAACCATTGTGTCGAGCCACATTTCGTTCACGTCTATCAACCATCTGCGCATAGTTTTTTTGATAGCAAGGCGCACTGTGAATCGATTGCACGGGGCCTTTCCAAAGAACAGCTAAGCAGGATAATAGCTTTTTGCATTCTAGGCAATTCATGTGTGCGAAAAAAAACATTCCTCACGTTTCCATGCATCTTTTTCCCGACACCGGGGGCAGGCCGTCGCCTGTGCCAGCGTACTCGCGGGGAAACTGACGCAGTTTGACATAAGCCAGCTCCGGCGTGTGCATTCTGCGGATTCTTTCGGCAAATCATAAAAATAATTCCATACGGAAAGCTTGCGCCACATCAACTCCCAACATGCTACAGACCCTATAGTGAATCCAATGGCGCGGTAATGATACGGGGAAACGAAAGTTACCTTGATGCATGTGCAGCGGGCGCCAGGGGTAAGTCGTGTTAATCACTTTTTGGAGTCTGTCATGTATGCATTCATTGCGGCGGCAAAGGAGTTTGCCAGGGATGACGCAGGGGTAACGGCCATCGAGTATGGCTTGATTGCGGCGGTGATGGCGGCCGGCGTGGTCGCTTCGGTCGGGCTGCTCAAGCAGCCGCTGATCGATACCTTCACCAGTATCAAGACGTCGTTGACCACGCCTTGAACCAGCCCGTCCTCCCGGGCTGGTCATGCCGGGAGGACTACCAGGGGGGCAATGCCATGAAATATGCCATCGAAGTGATCCTGATCTGCATGGTAGCGCAGGCGGCGATGACGGACCTGTCCGTGCGCCGCATACCCAACGTGCTGGTGCTCAGCGGCCTGTTGCTGGCGCTGGTACTGCACCTGATGGGGGGCACCCACTGGGCGCCTGTGACCCACTGGCTGGCCGGCGCCCTGGCCGGCTTTTTTTTATTCCTGCCGCTGTATCTCGCCCGAGGCATGGCGGCCGGCGACGTCAAGCTGATGGCCATGGTGGGCGCTTTCATGGGACCACAGGCGGCGCTGCAGATCGGTCTGCTGGCCTGCCTGATCGGCGGCCTGATGGCGTTGGCCATGCTGGTGTACAGCGGCCGCTGGCGCGAGGGTTGGCACAACTTCCGCGCGCTGTGCAAACCCTTGTTGCTGCGCATGCTGGGCGTGCCCTTGCTGCCCGTGCCGCTGCCACCCGGGACCAGCGTGGGCAACATGCCTTACGGCCTGGCCATCGCGCTGGGCACCATGGGCTACATCGTCTGGGGCCAGTACTAGGCCCCGCCGGTGCCGGCCGCGGCTTTGCTGCGGATCAAGGTCCGGCCCGCCCCCGTCGCTAGAATCGATTGCTCGTGGGAACAATCTTGCGAGTCAGACAGATTGAGGAGGACCGTCATGTCCGAGCTTGAACAGCAAGTGTCTGCCGCCACCGACGGCTTGCCGCCGTTGCCGCCACAGCCCAAGTCGGTGCGCGAAACGGGACTGGAGCAACCGTTGCTGGTCGAGCTGATCGCCAAGTGCCTGTACATCGGCGGGCGCACCCATCTGCCCATCCTGACGGGCAAGCTGCGCCTGTCCATCAACGTGCTGCGCGAAACGCTGGACTTCATGCTGGCCGAACAGCTGGCCGAGGTGGCCTGGCGCGGCGAATCGGACATCGACGTGCAATACCAGCTGGCCACGGTGGGCAAGCAGCGCGCCGCCGCGTGGCTGGAGCGCTGCCCGTATGCGGGGCCGGCGCCCGTCACGCTGGAGGCCTACCGCACCATGGTCGAACAGCAGGCCGCCCTGCTGCCGCCCGTCACGGCCGACGACCTGGCCATGGAAGTGGCGGACGACCACCTGGCGCCGGCCATGCATGGCCTGCTGGGCGCGGCCATGTATTCGGGCCGCTCCATCCTGCTGTACGGGCCGCCGGGCAGCGGCAAGACCTGGCTGGCGCGCAAGCTGGGCCGGCTGCTGCAGGGCGTGGTGGCCGTGCCCCATGCCGTCGCGGTGGGACAGGACATCGTCCAGGTCTACGACGCGGCCGTGCACCAGGCGCCGCCGCCGCGGCTGGCCATGCAGGTGCGCCAGGCGCTGGAACGGCGCAGCTGCGACCTGCGCTGGATGCTGTGCCAGCGCCCGCTGGTGTCGCTGGGCGCGGAGCTGAACGCCGACATGCTCGAGCCGCATTGGGATGCCACCAGCGGCAGCTACCGGGCGCCGCCCCACTTCAAGGCCAACAACGGCCTGCTGGTGGTGGACGACCTGGGGCGCCAGCGCATGCCGGCCACCGATGTGCTCAACCGCTACCTGCAGCCGCTCGACGCCGGTTGCGACCAGGTGTCGCTGCAGGGCGGCCACAAGTTCGCCGCGCCGTTCCGCATGCTGCTGATGTTCGCCACCAACCGTCCGCCCGAGCACCTGTTCGATACTGCCGCCCTGCGCCGCCTGGCCTACAAGATTGAAGTGGGGGCGCTGAGCGAGGCGCGCTACCGCAGCCTGTTCCGCGAGCAGTGCCACAGCGCGGCCGTGGCGCCGGACGAGGCGGCGCTCGACTACCTGATCGAGCAACTCCATGCCGGCAGCGGCGAACCGCTGCTGGCCAGCTACCCGCGCGACATCCTGGCCCGCATCGCCGACTTTGCCGGCTTTGCCGGCGAGCCGCCGCGCCTGACGGTGGCCGCGCTGGACCAGGCCTGGATCAGCATGTTCGCCGTGTGCGGCGGCGCGGCCGACGGCGAAAACACCATCCTGTGCGAGAAAATAGCATGAAGCACCGGCGCGCCTTGTTGATGCTGGGACTGGCCGTGCTGCTGGGCCTGGGCGCCGTGCTCATGGCTTCGCGCTGGCTGCTGCACCAGGCCGGCGGCGGCGGCCACAAGATCGTGGTGGCCGGGGCCGACGTCAACCTGGGCCAGCGCCTGGCGCCGGACATGCTCAAGCTGGTCGATTGGCCGGCCGACAGCCTGCCGCGCGGCGCCCTGCGCGACCCGGCCAAGCTCAGTGGCCGGGTGCTCAAGAGCAGCGTGCAGCGCGGCGAACCGCTGACCGAATCGAAGCTGGCGCCGGCCGGCACGCTGGGCGGGCTGTCGGCCCTGATCGAACAGGGCAAGCGCGCCATCACCGTGCGCGTGAACGACGTGGTGGGCGTGGCCGGCTTCGCGTTGCCGGGCAATTTCGTCGACATCATCGTCTACACCCAGACCGAAGGCGGCACCGGGCGCGACCAGGGCATCTCCAAGATCGTGCTGGAACGGATACTGGTGCTGGCCGTGGCGCAGGAAGTGGGGCGCGACGAAACCAAGCCGCGCGTGGTCAACGCCGTCACGCTGGAGGTGACGCCGGAGCAGGCCGAAAAACTGGATCTGGCGCGCAGCGTGGGCACGCTGTCGCTGGTGCTGCGCAACCAGGTCGACCCGCAGCCGGGCGTGACGGAAGGCGCCACCAAGACTTCCCTGCTGGGCCAGCGGGCGGCGCCCGCCCCCGCCGTGGCGGCCGCGCCGGCCGCGCCGGCCGATGTACCGCCCGCCATGCCGGTCATGCGGGCGGAACTGACGCCGACGGCGCCGCGCCAGGCGCCGCGCCACTGCATCGCCGCCATCGACGGCTTGCGCAGCACGCAGGAGTGCCTGTGAACGCGGCCGCCGCCATGGCAGTGCGGGCTTGCGGCGGGATGGCCTCCGCTGCAGCCGCCGCCGCTACCGCCGCGGTCGCCACCGCGCTTGCCACCGCCGCCGTCGCCATCACCGCATTGTCGGCCAGCGGCAGCGCCATTGCCGCGCCGGCGGCGGGCAACCTGCCGCAGGCCGACATGGGGCCGGCCATCGCGGCGCTGGCATCGGTGCGCGCCGGCGGCGCCGCGTCCGCACCGGCCACGCCGGCCGCGCGCCAGGATGCGCAGCTGCGCTGCACGGGCGAGGCCGCCGCGCCGGGCAGCCTCAGTCTCCAGCTGGGCAAGTCCACCCTGATGCGCCTGCCCGAGGCGGTGCAGGCGCGTGCGGTGGGCAATCCGGCCGTGGTGCAGGCAATGCTGGTGTCGCCCGACACGCTGTACGTGGCCGGCGTCGATGTGGGCAGCACCAACCTGATCGTGCAGGGCCGCAGCGGCACCTGCAGCGTGGTCGAGGTGACGGTGGGAATAGACCCGGCAGCGCTGCAGGCCACGCTGGCCGCCCTGCTGCCCCAGGAACGCAACATCCGCGTCAGCGCGGCGGCCGACTCGCTGGTATTGAGCGGCAGTGTGGACGATGCCGTCACGCTGGCCCACGTGCTCGATCTGGCGGCGGCCTATGTGCGCCGGCCGGCGCAGGCGCTGGCAGTGCGCAAGGGCGAGGAAGGGGGCGCCGCCGCCGCGCCCGCGACATCCACTGCGGCGGCATCCGGCGGCGCCGCCGGCACCCCGCGCATCATCAACCTGCTGGGCGTGAGCGCGCCGCAGCAGGTGATGCTGGAAGTGAAAATCGCCGAAGTCTCCAAGACCCTGCTCGACAAGCTCGAAGCGGGCAGCACGCTGCGCTTCGCTTCCGGCAGCTGGACCGCCAAGCTGCTGTCGAACTTCCTCACCGGTACCGTCAAGGGCATGGTCGACGCGAGCAAGTCGAACGGCACCCAGTTCACGGTGGAGGCGGAAAAGCAGGATGGCCTGGTGCGCATCCTGGCCGAGCCGACGGTGATGGCCATCAGCGGCCAGGAGGGCAGTTTTCTCGCCGGCGGCAAGATCTTCATCCCGGTGGCGCAGGATAACAACAAGGTCACGCTGGAGGAGAAGGAGTTCGGCGTGGGCCTGCGCTTCACGCCCACCGTGCTGGCCGGCGGGCGTATCAACCTGCGGGTGGCGCCGGAAGTGTCGGAACTGTCGCGCGAAGGGGTGGGCATATCGGCGTCCGGTTTTTCGGGCGGCGCCATCCTGCCCCTGATCACCACCCGGCGCGCGGCCACCACGGTGGAACTGATGGATGGCCAGAGTTTCGCCATCGGTGGCCTGATCAAGAACAACCAGGTCAGCAACATCCACGGCCTGCCCGTGCTGGGCGAGCTGCCCGTGCTGGGCGCGCTGTTTCGCAGCACCGACTTCCAGCACGACCGCACGGAACTGCTGTTCGTCGTGACGGCCCACCTGGTCAAGCCGCTGCCATCCAATTACGCGCTGCCGACGGATGGCGTGACGACGCCGGGCCGGGCCGAACTGTTCCTGGGCGGACGGCTGGAAGGCAAGCCGCCGGCGCCGGCCGCCGCGGCCAGCAGCGGCAGGGACCGCGAATTCGAACTGAAATGAACGGAGGACCGACCATGGGCCACGCTACCTTGTCTTGCGCCGCCGGCCGCCTGGCCGTGCTGGCCGGCGTCATCCTGCTGTCGGCCTGCGCCGACACCACGCCGCAATGGGACCGGCGGTTCGGCCAGGCGGCGCGCGTCACGCTGGCGCAGCAGGTGCTGCACCCGGAGGCGGCGCGCAACGCCGATCCGGTGGCGGGCATGGATGGCCGCGCCGCCAGCGCCGCCTTCGGGCGCTACGAGAAATCGTTTTCCGAACCCAAGCCGCAGCCGGCCAGCTTCACCATCGGCGTGAGCGGCGCCAAATGAAGTCCCGTCCCGCCCGGCCGGGGCGCCAGGGCGGCGTCCGGCCGTGAGCGGCCACCTCAACGACTAGACCAAGGAACTGGAATGAAAGCGCTGATGATTAGCCGCGACAGCCTGCTGCATGCGGAAATAGCGGCCCAGGGATCGGCCCGCATGCCGCCCGTGCAGCTGGTGGCGTCCCGCAACGGCCTGCGCGACGCGGTGGAGCGGCTGATGCCTGAACCGCCCGCGCTGGTGATCTTCGATGCCAGCGAAGTGGCGGCCGAGGAGGCCGAACTGGTGGAGCGGCTCAGCAAGCACTATCCGTCCGCCTCCTTCATCCTGCTCACGCGCGAGGCCCAGCAGGATCTGCTGATCCGCGCCATGCGCGCCGGCATGCGCGAGGTGCTGCAGCTGCCGCTGGTGCACCGCGCCTTCCACGAGGCGATGGACCGGATCGAAGTGGCGGCCGGCGTGTCCCATATGCGCGACGGCAAGGTGCTGGCCTTCATCTCCTGCAAGGGCGGCAGCGGCGCCACCTTCCTGTCCACCAATTTCGGCTACGCGCTGGCCGCGCTGGCCGAGCGCAAGGTGCTGCTGATCGACCTGCACCGCCAGTTCGGCGACGCCACGCTGTACGTGTCGGACCAGAAGCCGAGCATGACGCTGTCGGACATCTGCGCCCAGATCGCGCGCATGGACGGCGCCTTCCTCGATTCGTGCCTGGTGCACGTGGCCTCCAACTTCGGCGTGCTGGCCGCGGCCGACGATCCCAGCCACGCGGTCGACATGAAGCCGGAGCACATGGACACCATCTTGCGCGTGGCACGCCAGCATTACGACTTCATCGTGCTCGACGTGGGGCGCCAGATCGACGCCATCTCGCTGCGCGCGCTGGACCAGGCCGACGCCATCTACCCGGTGCTGCAGCTGGCGCTGCCCGACATCCGCGACGGCCGCCGCCTGCTCGACATCTTCCGCTCGCTCGGCTATCCGAACGAGCGCACGCGCCTGATCGTCAACCGCTACGAAAAGGGCGGCAAGCTGCGGCTGGCGGACCTGGAACACGCGCTGGGGGCGGAGGTGGTGCATACCGTGCCCAACGACTACATCTCGGCCACCGACTCGGTCAATCAGGGCATCCCCGTGCTGCAGCTCTCGCGCAGCAGCGCCGTGGCGCGCAGCCTGGCCGACCTGGTGGAACTGGTGACGGCGCGCCGCATCTCCGAGAGCAAGGGATTGTTCGACCGCCTGTTCGGGCGCAGCGAGGCGGAGTAGCGCACACCATCGGAAGGAGAGCGACATGAGTCTACGCGAACGCCTGGCCGTGGCCGACGAGCCCAGGGCGAACCACGGCAGCCATCCGGCGCTGGCCGCCGCGGCCTACCAGGAACTGAAGAAGCGCATGCACCAGACCATCCTGGACCGCATCGACCTGGAACGCCTCAAGCGGCTCACGCCGGAGCAGTTCAAGCACGAGCTGGCGCTGCTGGTCCAGCGCATCATCGAGGACGAGCGCATCGCGCTCAACCAGAACGAGCGCCACAGCCTGGTGCTCGACATCCAGCACGAGATGCTGGGGTTCGGGCCACTGGAGCCGCTGCTGGCCGATCCCGGCGTGTCCGACATCCTGGTCAACACCTGCGACAAGGTGTACGTGGAGCGCAGCGGACGGCTGGAGCTGACCGAGGTGACCTTCCACGACAACACGCACCTGATGAAAATCATCGAAAAGATCGTCTCGCGCGTGGGCCGGCGGGTGGACGAGTCGAGCCCCATGGTCGACGCGCGGCTGCCGGACGGCTCGCGCGTGAACGCCATCATTCCGCCGCTGGCCGTCGATGGCCCCATCCTGTCGATCCGCCGCTTCGCCGCCAACCCGCTCACCGTACAGCGCCTGCTCGAGTACAAGAGCCTGACGCCGCCCATGGTGCAGGTGCTGCAGGCACTGGGCCAGGCCAAGATCAACATCCTGATCTCGGGCGGCACGGGCAGCGGCAAGACCACGCTGCTCAACGTGCTGTCGGCCTTCATCCCGCCCAGCGAGCGCATCGTCACCATCGAGGACGCGGCCGAGCTGCAGCTGCGCCAGCCCCACGTGGTGCGGCTGGAGACGCGCCCGCCCAACATCGAAGGCAAGGGCGAAGTCAACCAGCGCTCGCTGGTGCGCAACGCGCTGCGCATGCGGCCCGACCGCATCATCCTGGGCGAGGTGCGCGGGGCCGAGGCGCTCGACATGCTGCAGGCCATGAACACGGGCCATGAAGGTTCGCTGGCCACGATCCACTCCAACACCCCGCGCGATGCGCTGTCGCGGCTGGAGAACATGGTGGGCATGGCCGGCGTGCACCTGACGCCGCGCGCCATGCGCCAGCAGATCTGTTCCGCCGTGACGGTGGTAATGCAGGTGTCGCGCCTGACGGACGGCACGCGCAAGCTGGTCAGCCTGCAGGAGATCACCGGCATGGAGGGCGAGGTGGTGGCCATGCACGAGATCTTCCGCTTCGAGCAGACCGGGGTCGACGCGACGGGCAAGGTGCTGGGCCAGTTCTATGCCACCGGCGTGCGGCCGCGCTTCGCGGACCGGCTGCGCATGTTCGGGGTGCCGGTGACGGACGCCGTGTTCGATCCCGACCGGGTATTTGAATAGGAGCTGGCGATGGACATGTTCATGACGGGTTTTGCGGTGCTGCTGTTTTCCGCCGTGATCCTGGCGATCGAAGGCAGCTGGCTGTGGTGGTCCGGCAGCCGTGGCGGCGGCGCGCGCCGCATCGCCAAGCGGCTGCGGCTGATGGCGGGGCGCGCCGAGGGCGGCGCGGAACAGGTCAGCATCCTCAAGCAACGCCGTTATGCCGCCTCGCCCGTCCTGGAAAGGGTGCTGCGCCGCATCCCCCAGCTGGTGCTGCTGGACCGGCTGCTGCTGCAGACCGGCCGGTCGTGGTCCGTCGCGCAGTTCCTCGGCGGGGCGCTGGCGGCGTTGCTGGCGGGCCTGGTGTTGCCGCAGTTGTGGGAACTGCCGACGCCGGCCACGGTAGCCGCCGTGGCGGCGGGCCTGCTGGTGCCTGGCGGCCTGCTGCTGCGGGCGCGCGCCGCGCGCCTGCAGAAAATCGAGCAGCAGCTGCCGGAGGCGGCCGACTTCCTGGGCCGTGCGCTGCGCGCCGGCCACTCGTTCGCCAACGTGCTGCAGATGGCGGGCGAGGAGATGCCGGACCCGATCGCCGCCGAATTCCGCTTCGCCCACCAGGAAATCAACTACGGCGTGCCGATGAACGAAGCGCTGCACAACCTGGCCCTGCGGGTGCCGTTGACGGACTTGCGCTACCTGGTGATCGCAGTGCTGATCCAGCGCGAATCGGGCGGCAACCTGGCCGAGATCCTGGGCAGCATCAGCCGCCTGATACGGGCCCGTCTCAAGCTGCTGGGCCAGGTGCGCGTGATGTCGGCCGAAGGCAGGATGTCGGCCTGGATACTGGGCCTGTTGCCGATCGGGGTGCTGCTGCTGATGTCGCTGCTCAATCCGGCCTACGTCAGTCCACTGTGGGAGGACCCGATGGGGGTGCGGCTGATGTGGTATGCGGCAGGTACCTCTGCCATCGGCGTGCTGTGGATGCGCAGCCTGATCCGCATCCGGGTGTGAACGGGAGGATGGCATGGAAGGGCAGCAGATCCTGTTTCTGGCGATCGTATTCGCGGTGGTGGTGGCGCTGGCGCTGCTGGCCATGCTGATGTTTTCCTCGGTGCCGCTGCGCCAGCGGCTGGGCAGCTTCATGGCGCCGCCGGCACCGGAAGCGCAGGAAGACAACGGCTGGATAGAGCGCGTGGCCAAGGTGGCGCAGCCGTTCATGAAGTTGTCGCTGCCGGAGGAGGGCTGGGAACGGCAGCCGTTGCGCGCGCGCTTCATGAACGCGGGCTGGCGCAACGCCAATGCACCCACCCTGTACTTCGGCGCCAAGACGGTGCTGGCGCTGGGGGTGCCGGCGCTGCTGGCCGTGCTGGGCGCCGCCGCGCTCGACAGCGTATTCCACAACGGCTTCCTGCTGCTGTTGCTGTTCGGCGCGGGCGTGGGCTATTACAGCCCGAACCTGGTCCTGGCCCGGGCCGCCGCCCGCCGCCAGCGCGAAATCTTCGAGAACTTCCCTGATGGCCTGGACCTGCTCACCGTGTGCGTGGAGGCGGGCCTGAGCCTGGAGCGGGCGCTGGCCAAGGTGGCGGGGGAAATCCACATCAAGAGCGTGGCGCTGGCCCAGGAACTGCAACTGGTGCTGATGGAAATGCGGGCCGGCTTCAGCAAGGAGAAGGCGTTGCGTAACCTGGCCTTGCGCAGCGGGGTGGAAGATGTCGATACCTTGGTGGCCATGCTGATCCAGTCCGAGCGTTTCGGCACCAGCATGGGCGATTCGCTGCGGGTGCACTCGGATAACCTGCGCCACAAGCGCACCCTGGCGGCGGAGGAATCGGCGGCCAAGATATCGCTCAAGCTGCTGTTCCCGCTGATCTTCTGCATCTTCCCCACGCTGATGCTGGTGTTGCTGGGACCTGCGGCCATGCAGGTCATGCGCGTGCTGCTGCCTACGCTGTCGGGCACGTCCTAACCCTGGGAGACCACCATGCGAACCACGATCAAGCTGTTGAGCGCCATCTGTGCCGGCACCACCCTGCTGGCGTGCAGCAGCGCTGGCGTGGCGCCGGCCGCCGGCCAGCTTGCGCCGGCCCCTGCGCCCGTGTCTGCGCCGGCGCTGGCGGATGGCTACTACACGCTGGGCCGCAACCAGCATGCGGCCGGGCGCTATGAGGATGCGCTGCAATCGTACCGGCAAGCCTTGCAGCTGGACCCGCGCCATGTGAATGCCCGCAACGGCCTGGCGGTGCTGTACGCAGGGCAGGGCGATTACGGCAAGGCGATCGTGCTATGGCAGGAACTGGTGCGCGAAAGCGCCGGCGCGGTCACGCCGGAATCGGCCTTCCTGCTGGGGAACCTGGGCTATGCCTATCTGCTGGCCGGCGATGGCGGCCATGCCGTCTCCGCGCTGGAGAAGGCGTGCGTGCTCGATCCCCTGAACGCCGTGAGCTGGGAGCACCTGGCGCAGGCACTGGAGCAGCAGGGGCAGGGTGAACGCGCGGCATTGATGCTGCGGCAGGCGCGCTCGCTGCAGGCGCACGACCTGCGGCGCGACTATGCGCTGCTGGCCGACCAGGGCATGGCGCCCGCCACCGCCCGCGCGCTGGCCGCCCGGCGGGGACAGGATAGCTGGCCCGATGCGGGCCGCGAAGGTGAACACGATGCGACGCCGGTTGTGCCGGCACCTCAGCCAGGCTGGCCGCGATCGCTGGCGCGTACCGAAGTGGTCGCGGCCGGCGGCGCGATGGTGCAGCTGCGGCGGGTCGCGGCGCCGGCACCATCGCCGGCATCGGCACTGGCGCCGCAGCTGCCGCTGCAGGCGCCGGATGTGCGGCCGGCCGGCGCACCGGCAGCGTTGTTGCCGCCGTCCGCTCCCGCCGCACCGGCTTTAGCGGCAAATGCAGGCATGGCCGTACGGCTGGAAATCAGCAATGGCAACGGCGTGACCGGAATGGCGGCGGCACTGGCGCGCACGGTGCGCAGCGATGACGTGAAGGTGGTGCGGTTGACGAATATGCGGCCGTTCGCAGTGCCTGTCAGCCGGATCGAATACCGGGCGGACCAGCAGGCGGCGGCCCAGGTACTGGCCGCGCGCCTGGGCATGACGGCGACGGAACCGCGCGCCGACAACCAGCGCGCCGAAGTGCGCATCGTGCTGGGACGGGACCTGCTCAGCGCCGCCGTGCTGCGGCAGCGCTATCTGAAATAGCGGGCAAAAAAAAGTCCGGGGGAGGGACCCGGACTGCAAAACACACCCACGTGTTTTCTGTTGCGCCTGACGGCGGTGCTGGCGGTGCTACTCCCAGTGCACGCTGCCCATGCCGCGTGCACTGGCCTGGCGATTGGCCGGATTGCCGTAGACGGTGGCCGAGCCCAGGCCGGTCAGATTCATATTGGCGCTGTTCTTCGCGTAGACGCGTGCGCTGCCCAGGCCTGTCAGGCTGACGTCGATGCTGTCGGCCTGCAGCTGGCGCGCATCGAGGCTGCCTACGCCGCTCAGGTTGGCGTGCAGTTTCTTGGTCTGGCCGTGGACATGCATGCTGCCCGCGCCGCGCAGGTTCATATCCATGTTGTCGCTGCTGCCCGCGTCCAGATTGATGCTGCCGGCGCCGCCGAGTTTCACGGTCACGTTCCGGTATTGCGCCCTGGCGTTGATGCCGCCCGCACCGTTGAGCGCCAGGTTCAGCGTGTCGCCGTTAAAGCCGTTGATCTCGGTGGAACCCACCCCGGCCGATACCAGCTCGTGCAGGTTGGGCAGGGTCAGCTCGGCGCGCAGATCCATCTTGCCCATGTGGACGCCGCGCAGCTCGGTGCCGATGTGCAGGCTGTCGCCACGCTGCTCGACCACCACCTTGGGCAGGTAGCGCGGGTCGCCGGAGATGGTTAGCGCGGCCGGCCCCCGCTTCACGCTCAGGCTGATGACGCCATCGAGGTTGACGTTGACGGTACGCGCATCGACCGCGCGCTGCTCGCTGACGGCTTCATCGGCCAGCGCGGTGTGTGCTCCGCTGCACAGTGCCGTGGCCAGGAATGCTGCGCGCATGATTCGTTTCATGTTGATGCTCCCGTCGTCAAGTGTGGATGGTTGATGGTCTTCGTTGCGCTATTAGTTGCCCAGTGCGGCCTTCTGTTCCGCGGTCAGGCGCTTGGCGCTGATGGTCACCACCTGCATGCTGGCGGTGTCCACCTTGGTCACGGTGTGCGTGGCGGCGTGGTGCGCCGGGACTGCGGCGGTGGCCAGGCTGGTGCCGGCGATCAGTACGGTGGCGATGATGAAGATGGCTTCCATGTTTTTGGCGATGTTCATTTTGATGCTCCTTGTCGGTGGTTGTCTGCTCGGTTGTGTGCTGCGATGAGTGAACTATAGACAGGGACCGTGCACACCACCACCGGCATGCGACGAACTGCGTTTTTTGCGGACCAGAATGCGGATAGCAAGCGGGAAGCGTTGCGGCGCGCGGCCGGCGCAACGGCGTGCGCAGGCTGTCCTGGGCAGGACAAAACAGCTATTGCGCGCCATGCGGTGACACTCTAAGCTGCCAGAACGATAGCCAGTGGATAGGACAGCGACAATGACGCTTCTGTATGCCAGCACGATCTTTCTGAGCGCCTTCCTGCTGTTCCAGATCCAGCCCATCGTGGGCAAGATGATCTTGCCCTGGTTCGGCGGTTCGGCGGCGGTGTGGAGCACCTGCATGCTGTTCTTCCAGCTGCTGCTGTTGCTGGGCTATCTGTATGCGCACCTGACCGTGCGCTACCTCGGCCCCCGCCGCCAGGCCGTGCTGCACATCCTGCTGCTGGCCGCCAGCATGGCGCTGCTGCCCATCGTGGCCGATGCCAGCTGGAAGCCCGTTGGCGATGCCGACCCGTCCTGGCGCATCCTGGGCCTGATGGCGGCGATGATAGGGCTGCCGTATTTCCTGCTGTCGTCCACCGGCCCGCTGATCCAGGCCTGGTACGCGCGCGAGGAGGCCGGCCGCATTCCGTACCGCCTGTTCGCGCTGTCCAACTTCGGCTCGATGCTGGGGCTGCTCAGCTATCCCCTGTTTTTCGAGCCCCGGCTGGCCACGCGCGGCATGGCGCTGGGCTGGTCCGCGGGCTATGGCGTGTTTGTGTTGTGCTGCATCGCGCTGGCCGTGCGCGGCGCCTGGATGCAGGCCGGCGCGCCGGCACCTGCACCCGCACCCGCCGCCGCCGTGGCGCGCGTGACGCTGGAGCGGCACGCGCGCCTGCGCTGGGTGGCGCTGGCGGCCCTGCCGACGGTGCTGCTGATGTCCATCACCAGCCACCTGACGGAAAATATCGCGCCCATCCCGCTGCTGTGGGTGCTGCCGCTGGTACTGTACCTGCTCAGTTTTATCCTGTGCTTCGAGAGCAGCCGCTGGTACCGGCGCGACCGCTATCTGCCCCTGTTCGCCGGCATCGTGCCCGTGATGGTCGTGCTGTGCATGTTTCCCATGCTGCTCAACGAGAACGTGGTCTGGCAGATCCTGTTGTTCTGCACCGGCCTGTTCGTCTGCTGCATGGTGTGCCATGGCGAGCTGGCCAGGCTCAAACCGGCGCCGTCCCAGCTGACGGCCTACTACCTGATGATCGCCAGCGGCGGCGCCATCGGGGGCGTGTTCGTCGCCCTGCTCGCGCCGCGCCTGTTCAATGATAATTACGAACTGGCCATCGCCGCCATCGGCGCTTTGCTCATGGTGTTCCTTACCGTTTGCCGGGAGCCCGATGCGGCCATGCCGTTCATGCTGTCCGGTGAGTCGTGGAAGAAGGGCGTCGTGTTCACGGCCACGCTCAGCACCTGCCTTTACGTGGGCAAGGAGCTGCTGATCGACCGCGGCGCCATCAAGGCCAGGAATTTCTACGGCATCGTCAAGGTGCGCGACCTGGGCGAGGGCAAGGACGCCGTGCGGCAGCTATCGCACGGCATCATCCTGCATGGCTTCCAATTCCGGCAGGCGGATCGGCGGCGCTGGCCCACGTCCTATTACGGCGCCATCGGCGGCGCCGGGGTGGGGATGGCCGCCAGCCGGACGGAAGGGCCCCAGCGGGTGGGCGTGGTCGGGCTGGGCGCCGGCACCATGGCGGCATACTGCCGTCCCGGCGACTACTACCGCTTTTATGAAATCAATCCGCTCGTCAGCAAGCTGGCCGCGTCGCAATTCAGCTTCCTGTCCGACTGCAAGGCACAGGTGGAAATCGCCCATGGCGACGCGCGCCTGTCGCTGGAGGCGGAGCCGCCCCAGCATTTCGACCTGATCGTGCTGGACGCCTTCTCCGGCGACGCCATCCCCGTTCACCTGCTCACGCGCGAAGCGTTCGGCGAATATTTCCGCCACCTGAATGGGGGCGGTGTGCTGGCGGTGCACGTATCGAACCTGCACCTGGACCTGGTGCCGGTAGTGCAAAGCGCCGCCGCCCACTACCACCGCGACAGCTTCCTGGTCGATTCCTACTCCGACCCGCAGACGGGCCTCGCCCGCGCACAATGGGTGCTGGTGGCCCGCCCGGCCAGCATCGCCCACCCGGAGCGGATACGGCAGGTGGCCACCCAGTCCCCGCGCCTCAGCACGATCCGGCCGTGGACGGATGATTACAGCAGCATTTACAGCATCCTCAAGTGAGGGTTGCGCCGGCCGCTGGCGCAGCCCATGGCAGGCTTCTTGCTTATAATGCAAGCAAGATGATCTCGATGGAAAAGATGAAAAAACGCCACACTTGCTGGCTTTTTTCACCATTCTTAAACTGATTCGTGCACCATTCGAGAGCACTGATGTATTCATAGAGCAACCTCGTCACTCTTGGAAAGATTTCGCATGAAAATACGCAGAAAAACCCTCGTCGTCGCCGTTGCCGCCACTTTGGTCGCGCCGGCATGGTCGCAAAGCGTGCAGTCCGACCAGATCGAAGTCGTGAAAGTCACCGCGCAAAAGCGCAAGGAAGATCCCAGCAAGGTAGCAATGAGCATCAGCGCCGTCACCGGCGCCCAGCTGCAGAACGAACACGTCACCGACATCACCGACCTGACCCGGGTGGTGCCCAACGTCTCCTTCACGGCCGCCACCGGCAACGGCGGCGCCGGGCCGGGCACCTCGAATATCGAAATCCGCGGCATCAGCTCGGCGGCCGGCGCGGCCACGGTCGGCATCTACCTGGGCGAAGTGCCCGTCACGGTGGGCAATGTCTACACCATGGGTAACATCGAGCCGAAGTT
The DNA here is from genome assembly GCF_058786935.1 of Rugamonas sp. FW305-51. Taxonomy (NCBI): domain Bacteria; kingdom Pseudomonadati; phylum Pseudomonadota; class Betaproteobacteria; order Burkholderiales; family Oxalobacteraceae; genus Rugamonas; species Rugamonas sp. FW305-51. The sequence goes on along the minus strand of NZ_JBYSZG010000003.1, from coordinate 6,191 downwards.
CTTCGACCTGGACCGGGTGGAAGTGCTGCGCGGACCGCAGGCCACGCTGTACGGCGCCGGTTCCATGGGCGGCACCATCAAGTTCGTGCCCAACGAACCCGATTTGAAGGAACGCGAATTCACCACCTACACGGAAGCGTCCAGCACCAAGGGTGGCAGCATGAATTACGCGGCCAACATCGTCGGCAACTTCCCGCTGGTGAAGGATGAACTGGCGCTGCGCATCGGTGCGCAAGTCCAGCACACGGGCGGCTTCATCAACCAGGTCGACGGGGCCGGCAACACGCTGGCCAACAACATCAACAAGATCGACGACCAGGAACTGCGCGTGGCGCTCAAGTGGGTGCCGAGCCGCACGGTGACGGTGACGCCGTCGCTCTACTACCAGAGGGTCAACGCCAAGGATATCGCCGCCTTCAACCTCGAACTGCCGCGCTACCAGGCGCAAAAGCAGGTGCGCGAACCGTCCAACGACGTGCTGCTGGCGCCCAGCGTGACCGTCAACTGGGACATGGGCGCGGCCGACCTGACGGCCAGCACCAGCTATTTCCAGCGCAAGTTCGACCGCACGCAGAACGGCTCGGCCTACAACAGCTATTCGCTGTCGACCTTCATGACCCCCGTCGCGGACGGCGGCACCGCGCCGCAGGAATTGATCGATGGCGTGGCGGCGCTGCCGTCGGCCGTCTACCTGAACAACCAGGTGCGCCAGATCGCACAGGAAGTCCGGCTCGCCTCCAAGCCGTATGACGCGAGCGTGTCGCCATGGACCTGGCTGGGCGGCGTTTATTACGCCAACCAGCACACCAACATCACCGAGAACGATCCCATCTTCGGCGTCAACGCGCTGTTCAACCAGTTCGGCCTGAGCACGTCGGACCCGGACATCCTGCCCGGCGCGTTCCCGAATGACTTCCCGAACGATAACTCGTTCTCGGGCAACTTCCACTATCGCGAGCGCCAGGGCTCCGTGTTCGGCGAGCTCAATTACTACTTCTCTCCCACGCTGCACGCCACCGTGGGTGCGCGCTACCTGAAGGCCACCACCACCCTGTCGCAGCACAACGGCCTGTACCTGGCCGGCGCCGGCAGCAACGGCGGCGCCGAGCAGTCGACCAAGGCGTTCACGCCGAAATACGCGCTGACCTGGGAGCTCGATCCCAACAACACCGTCTACACCAGCGTGGCCAAGGGCTTCCGCCTTGGCGGCTCCAACGTCTACGTGCCGCCCACCACCTGCGGCCCGGACCTGGAAGCGAACGGCATCACGGCCGCGCCCGGCACCTATGCGCCGGACAGCCTGTGGAGCTACGAGGTCGGCAACAAGTCGCGCTTCCTGGGTGGCCGGCTGACCGTCAATGCCGACCTGTTCTACGTGAAGTGGAAGAACATCCAGCAGGGCGTGTATCTGCCGACCTGCGCCTACACCTACAACGCCAACGCGGGCGACGCCACCAGCAAGGGCTTCGAGTTCGAGATCAAGGGCAAGCCGATGGCTGGCCTGACCCTGAGCGCGTCGGGCGGCTATGTGAAGGCGGAGTTGTCGAACGATATCGGGCTGCAGTCGGGCATCGTCGGTGCGCATGAAGGGGCGCCCATCCAGGGCGTGCCGAAGTACAACGCGGCCATCAATGCGCAGTACAACTTCGCCGTCGGCGAGCGCGGCGCGTTCGTGATGGGCGGAGTGCAGTGGGTGGGGGCCAGCCACGGCTCGCTCGATCCGGACCAGACCGACTACCTGCGGCCGGCTTATCACACGGTGGACCTTAGCGCAGGGATGAGCTTTGACCGTGTCAGCGTGACCGTGTTCGTCAAGAATGCGCTCGATGAGGATACGCTGATCCAGCATCCGCAGGTGGCGTCCATTGTGCAGGGCTACCGGGTTAATCCGCGCAGCATAGGCATGAGCTTGTCCAGCAAGTTCTGACGGCGTTTGGAAGTCAGCCTAGGCCGGTCATGCGAGTGATCGGCCTTTTTTCTTGTGCTGAGCGCACGCATGCTCGTGGGCACGCGCGAAGCAATGCGGATGATGCCCGGGGGGAGTTTGTACCCGGGTTCAAGCCAGCACAGCCTCCAATTTGAAACGCAGCGCGGTGACGCTGACTTCTTTCATCAGGCCATGGCCTGGTAGCACCCTTGGTTCGACCTTGACCAAGCCTGCCTTGGCGAGCGCATCCACATCGCGCTTCACTGCGCTTCTGTCCCGATGGAGGCGCTCCGAGATGGCCGTGATCGAGCCGGGCTGGTCTTTGATGGCGCGAAAAAGCGCCAGTTTGGCGGCGCTCAGCAGTTTGAGGACGTCGGCCGGATCCTCGTAGGCGATGATGCTCTCTTTCGGTAGTTCACGGCCCTGGTCGGCTAATTGCGCGAGTTTTCGTCCACGCTGGAAAAATTCTGCCTCGTCGCCAGTCTTGATGATCAGTTTGCTCATTTCCGCTCCTGCAAGGCAGTCCAGTCCCGTTAAAAGCGGGCTTCGATGTCTTCGAATGGCGTGAAATCGACCGGTTCAACAGTCCCCATGTGGTGACGATGATGGCTATCGTGTGCATTATCGTAACCCACTACCCGGCCGTTGTCTCGTTGGTAGAGGCGCTGATTTATATAGGCGAGGTCGTAGCGCGTGACATGGCCGCGATCGTCAACCCAGACTTCCCGTCGCAGTTGGCCGTTGCCGCGCTTCTCGGAAATTTTGTAGGTGTCGTCAATAAGCTTTTTGTCAGCCATGATGAACAATGTCATGACTGATGGCGGCTGGTGTTGCGGTTGCTTAATTGTTGGGCGCGCGTTCGCGCTCATTGGCGCCAGAGTTACAGCCTAAGAGGTGTAAAATTTGAATACAATCATCAGGTTGTATTTTAAATTTACAGCTTATATACTGTAAAAAATAACGAGGGCTGCGGACGTGGACTATCCCATTCGAACATTGCAACAGATACGCCCGTTACTGGTCGGGTTTCGAAAGCGCGCGGGCTTGTCACAAACCGCTGTCGCCGCTCTCCTTGGCGTAACACAGCAAAGTTACGCTAAGATCGAAGCGAACCCTTCGGCCACGAGCGTAGAACGCCTGTTTACCATCCTACGGCTGCTTGGTAGCGAGATCGTGCTGAGCGAGAGCGCTGCGGCGGCCTCGCCTGATGTTGTGCTTGCTTCGCCCGAAGCGCCGACAGTGCCAACGTCCATCGCCAGCACCCGAAAGGGTAGGGTGGCCGCGCCGCCGAAGGTGATCCCGCCATCGAAGAAAACGGAGCATTGGTAACATGGGACGGCGAGCGCATGCCCAGCGATTGAATATCTGGCTCAATGGAACCCCTGTCGGCTACTGGGATGCGTCTGCCGGCGGCGCTACGCTGACCTACTTCGACGAGTGGCTGGACGATGCGCAGGGCCGTCCGCTTTCGCTTTCCTTGCCCTTCCAGCCGGGCAACGCCCCGTATCGTGGGGCGCTGGTCCAAAACTATTTCGATAACCTGCTGCCCGACAGCGAAGCGATACGCCGCAGAATCGCGCGTCATTTCAGAACTGCAGGGATCGAGCCACATCAGCTGCTGGCCGCTGTCGGCCGGGACTGCGTCGGCGCGATCCAGCTGCTGCCCACAGATGAAGCACCGACGGATCTTTTTTCAATTCGAAGCGAACCATTGGATGAGCGCGGCGTCGCCACGCTGTTGCGAAACGCGGTAGCCGACCGTCCCCTGGGCCAAGGCGATGAGGTCGATGACCTCAGACTGTCGATTGCTGGCGCCCAGGAGAAAAGCGCCTTGCTGTGGCATCAGGGGCAGTGGCAACGTCCGCTAGGCAGCACGCCGACCACGCATATCCTGAAGCTGCCTCTGGGACTGGTCGGCGCGATGCAGGCCGACATGCGCACGTCGGTTGAAAACGAGTGGCTGTGTTCGCGCATCATGCAGGGATTCGGGCTGCCCGTCGCGCACTGTGAGATCGCGCAGTTTGAGAACATGAAGGTGCTGGTCGTTGAGCGCTTCGACCGCAGGGCGGCCGAGGACGGCAGCTGGATCGTGCGCTTGCCGCAGGAGGATTTCTGTCAGGCCACGGGAACGTCACCGCTGCACAAGTACCAGGCGGACGGCGGCCCGGGGATCAGCAAGATCATGGAAGTCCTGCTGGGGTCGGAACAGTCGGAACAGGACAGGTTGAATTTCTTTAAAACCCAGCTCGTGTTCTGGCTGCTGGCGGCGACTGACGGCCACGCGAAAAATTTCAGCATTTTCCATTTGGCTGGAAGCCGGTTCCAGGCTACGCCACTGTACGACGTCCTCTCCGCTCATCCCATTCTGGGAGCCGGGGCGAACAAGCTGGCGCCACAACGGGCGAAACTGGCGATGGCTGTCAAAGGCGCGCAGAATTACTACAACCTGCAGCAGATACAACGCCGGCACTGGCTGAACCACGCGGAGCTGGTCGGCCTGGGTGCCGCCGCCGCCGAAGGCATCATCGAGGATTTGCTGGCGGCCGTCGATGGCGTGGTGACATCGGCCTATGCGCAGCTTCCCGAAGGGTATCCGAAGGATTTGGCCAAGGCGATCTTGCAAGGTCTTGTGCGGCAACGGGATCACCTTGCCGGGATGTAGTGTCGCAGGACTGCTCAGCGGTAGAAATCTTCCAAGAAATAAAGAATTTTTAACATAACATTAACCGTGCAACCACGGTGGGGCACAATTGCGTTACGGTACTGCGGATCGAAGGCGAGTGCCTAACCAGTTCTCTTCTTGTTCAACTATAACTATCCTATCTTATGCCCTTGCACAAATTTCCATGAGGCAAAAAAAAGCCCGCTTACCTATGAGGCAAGCGGGTTTCGTGACTGCGTAAGGCAGGGTGATGCATGTTGCTGGTGCGACTGCCGGTATCACATCACACTATGAAAATCTGACGAAAATCGCATGGATACCAACAAAAATACCAACAAAAGTAGGCCTTTGCCAATTGTTGTAAGAGTGTTGCGTTGACTGCCCCAAAGTCTTGCACTAACGCAAGAGGTTTCGAATTCGCGGGTCTTCCGGAACCAACACTGTGCGGCAGTCACCGTCAAAAAAGCAAACAGCGTCGGTGGGTTTCAAATCCGAGCGTTTCATCCAGACAACGTGACCATGCACTTCAACCACCACACATCCTTCGTAACCGGGTGGCGGCAGTATCTCAGAGAGGAATTCCTCAAGAGAGGGTACGGCGTTTTGCGTATCCATTTAAGACGGCTCCCGTGAATAGATGAGGTTTAGGTCATGCGCAACCAAAAGCCACAACTGGTGCTGCATTTCCTTGCGTACGTCCCCATTTGCAAGTTGACAAGAGTGCACCATCGCTGTGACAAATTGGTGAGCATGAGGTCCATGCTGCTGGATGGCGCTTTCAATGGTCGGCCAGGATGGCCAACTCCCATTTGGTTGAAGGATATAACGGCAGTAGGTTGTTACGACACGCAATTCGATTAGATCGATCTCAACGGCCTGCTCGACATCTGGACATGAAAAGGACAGTCCGTTGGGGTGGTTGTGCGTGAACAAGCTTTTCCCAGTGCCGACGAGTTCATGCTGATCGAAATGGATACTATTTATGGTGCCAGCTTTTTGTGTTATCAAAGTGCCATCTGCACGGAAGAACGCCCCGTTTTCGACGGGTGCATGTCGTACCTTGTTTTCGAAATTTACTGCTTTCTGCCTGGCGGGCGTCCGGATGTCGGGTACCTTTCGCTGCCCATGCGACGTATAAATGGAAACGTCCAGTTGTTGCTGCATATTTGGCAACGATGGTGGCAGGTTTTTCGACATATCGATTCCTATACGGCCATTGGATCAGTACCAAGAAGGGAAGGCTTATCTATAAGATAGTTCCATGGGTCAATACTTGATAGAAATTTTTTACCTGTTTGTGAAAAATACAACAGTTGAGTCACTTCTAGCTTCGACGTTGAACGGGAAGTTCACAGCAATAGCCCATAAATTTTGCAAAAATACACAAAATATCGAAAGAACATACCCGGTTTTGTACCCGGCTTTGTATATCTATGCTCAGTAAGGAGGTTTGCCCTAGACAGAGCTGATTTTGCAAGCGAACATAAACAAGCTTCCTAAGACGACCACCTACGCTAGCTAACTTTGAGGTACTCTGACTTTTTCGGACACTCCTGTTTGGTAAACTTCATCAACGGGAGGATTTATGAAACGGACAAAAAC